>MFJN01000001.1:0-9885 GCA_001779235.1 Candidatus Gottesmanbacteria bacterium RIFCSPHIGHO2_02_FULL_40_13
AAAGCTATGCTTGTTTTGCTCCCACTATCGGTTGCGATAACTGGCACCGTTTATATCAACAATTACCCACTGCCATTATCATAGACCCCCTGCCGCATTGTATTTATTTTTTCACCTCGAAGGCAAAAATTCTGTCTACCAGTGTATCTGTCGCATAAAAAATTTCCTGTGCGCTTTGAGAAGTCGGCTTGAAATTGACAGGAGAAACGTTTTGCAGACCCTGTGGCTTGATGGATATCAGAAGCGGGGAAGTCTTATCTCCAGACTGTTTCTCAAAATAAAACTGGTAGGATGAAAGATCGCCGGTAAATAACCGCGGTAATGCATAAGACAGTTTAATAATCCCGCGGTTGGCAGAAGCGATGTTCACCAACATTCCAAAAACCGTCTTATCAAGGTTATATTCATCAACGCTGATATCGCTGCTTAAAATTGGCATAGTATTAATTGTTGCGGTCAGCAATCTGCTTCCGACAGGTACAAAAATTCTTAGGTAATTTTTATAAGTTCCGTCAGAAAATACTTCGGGTATGTTTTTGTTGTCATAAGATAAAGTTAATGTGGTCGTAATCAACCCGTCATCGGCAATGCGTTTTTCTACAGTTATATTTTTTTCGACGAAATAATTAGCTTTGTTGACTCCCAAATTGGCTTCATTAACCGACAAATAATCCGGATAACAGTCTGATATATCCGGGGAACCTCTTGCCTTATTGACATCTCCTGCTAAACACCCGACTTTAATCATCCTCCCCCCCCAGGCAGAATTTTCAATATCCGTCTGGACATCGGTGTCTTCAGAATACAAAAGAATATTTTTTTCTTCCAGAGATTTTCTGATAGCGGTAAAAAGATCAAACCAGGAAATATTTTGAGTGTTTGTCAGCCTGAACTGCATCTGTTTGGCAGCAGAATTTAGAAAATCTTTTTTCTGGGTGGAACCGGGAAAAAAATTATTCTGTGCAAAGTAATGGGCTTTAAAGAAAAAATTATCGCTGCTTATCACCTCTCCCGGAAAATCCGGCAAAGTCAAAGGACCCGTCACTTTCAGCAGATTTTGGACAAAAAAGAGATTTACACCAATAACCCCGTCAACGCTTGTTCCCAGTTCTTTTTGCAGAAACCAGGCAGCCTGCAGACTGCTGGCGGCAAAATCAGGATCAAAGTTGCTGTCGCGTAAAAACCAGTTAGGTTGATTTAAAAATTTGCGGATAGGCAGTGGGGGATCGACATGTCCTTTTAATTGTCCATCGGCAGTGTATACGTCGATAATATCAAAGTTGAGAATTTTGCCCTTTAAAACATTGAGAATGGCAAAAGACCCGATAAATCCTCCTGTGGGCCGGAGTTCCATATTGTTCTGGAAAAGCACGAGATAAATTTTGGCCTGATCCGTAATAAACATTTTTTCAAAAACAGGCAAAACCTGACGCAGCGATGACAAATTTTCTATCATGCCGTCAAGATAATCGATAAATTCCTTTTTGGGAAAATAGGGGATATTAATCCTTATGGCTCTACCGCGGGCATCAGTCAAAGTACCGTACAAATTTTCTACTTTATTGATAGACTGGTCTATATCATTTTTATTCAGCTCGCTTGTTGGAAGAACAGAGGACTGCCGGCTGATCTTAAACTCAGAGATAAAATCCGCACTGTCCCGGAAGGAAGATGTCAAACTTTGACCGATATCAATAAGCTCTCCCATTTCCTGAAAAGTTGTCACCCCCCGCAGCGGAATTAAAACAGTATAGGAAAAATTGTAAATTGAGCGGGCTAAATCCAGTTTGCTTTTAATGTCTTTAACGTCTTCGCTTACAGCTCCAAAGTCTGACCTGACTAAATGAATCTTAAGGTATGACAGGCTCTTTTTTAAAGACAGAAAATACCAACCGGCCGAAGCAGAAATTCCAGAAATTATTACGAGAAACAAAATTATAAGACCCAACCCACGGCGTGAGATTTTTTTGCGGGGAAGGGTTCTTTCCGGACGGGTCACTGATTTTTGGACGATCTGTTTAGGAAAAAATGGTTTGGGTAAAGAAACATTGCCGGACTTTGGCAGATCAGGAGATATATCTTTTTTAATCACTGCAACTTTTCTTTCGTCTTCGATGCCGTATGAAGACCTGCTGAAAATGGCTTTATAAAGTCTGCCTGTTAAATCATGTCCGTCCCATAAAGATAATTTACCTGCCCTGAAAATTTTGAGTTCGCGCCCTTTATTTCCCAAGTCCGTAAACTCACTGTCGAGCTCGACCAGAAGAAACTTTCCCTCGCGGGATAAAAGCTTTCGTTTAATCTCTATTGCATTATCAGAAGTTCCAAGCTGAAAGATGTAATCGTAGCGGAGAGGGGAGTCGGGCGTCAACACTTCCTGAGGACTTTTTGCCAATTTTACATCGCAACCTCTGATCTTCAAACCTTCCAGAAGCATCTGTACCAGGGTATTATCACCGATTATAAGAGCCTGCGGAAAGATGTCATCACCGACAATCTGGATGGTCTTTTTTTGAGTCATAGGCAGATAACCCTATTTTATATCACTTAAAAAAAGAAAAATAGGGGAGGCGATGGTAAAAGTTTAAATTATTAAGTCCAAATGCCAAAAGAAACCCAAAGTTCAAAATTCAAATTTAGTCATTAGGATTTTGGTTTTGATTTGATATTTGAATTTAGGATTTTGTTCTCTGTTGTTTGTAGTCTATTGTCCGCTGTCCAATGCTTTGTTGACTAACCTGTCCGCCTCCCAATTTTTTTCGCGGGGGATGAGGGAGTAGTAAATTTTCCCGCCGACTTCCTGTTCCAGGCTGCGGATTTTTAACAGTAAATCCCGCAGGTGATTTTCTTTGACTTTATACAAACCGTTTAACTGATTGACAACCAGTTTCGAATCGAGGAAAAATTGGAAAATTGTCTCATTGTTGCATTGTAACATTGAAACATTGTTCCTCAGCCCTTCCAGCGCCGCCACGACCGCAGAATACTCGGCAATGTTATTGGTGGTTTTGCCGATCTTACGCGAGATTTCAAATACCAGTTGACCTCTTTCGGTTTTTATGACAGCCCCAACTGCACCCGGACCGGGATTACCCCTGGCCCCGCCGTCGGTATGTATAAAATACTTTGACATAAAAAGATTTTGGCAGTTTTGATGCCCCGCGTCAATATTTAAAAAATTTCGACACATAAATAGCCGAATATGATTAGCCTGCAGCCTGGTTGGGGAGTGGTTCAAAATGCCCCGAAAATGACATCCGGGATACAGATTGTCTTGGAGAAACAGCTTTATCCTAAGAAACTAAAATTTTGGGTTTATGGTTTTGGCGGCGGGGGGAAAGATTGAAAATATAATATTTTTAAGTTAAAGAAATTTTATATTTTTTCAGATCAAGTTCTAATCTGAAACCATCAAGAAGTTCAATACCTGCAAGAGCATCATTGCTTTTAGAAAAAACAGCAGAAACTATTTTGTGTTTATCAGCTATCTTAACTGTTAGTTTATAAAGATTGAACTCTACTAAACTTCCATCAGCAAGCTCGAATGCCTGCTTCCATTTTGATGTTGTTTTCATGAAGATTAAGTATCTCTCCGGTAACGCCAAACCAGCAGAGAATCCTGTGTCGATAAGACTGTCAACTAATATCCACTGTCTGCCCAACCTTACTTTAATTTTCGCGTAGGGTTGATGATTCGCAGAGAGATAAATCATTTAAGAAGTCCGGACATTCTTCCCAGTTGAGCTACAAAAAAATGTTTGGATGGATATTTTTTTTCGGATTTTTGCATCACTTCAATAGCAGATTTACCAAGAAAATAGTCACCTGTTTCCGGTTCTATGCAAACATAGGTATCTGCAGGATATTTTTTTACGAGTTTATTTTTTAAGCGATAATAAATCCCCTTTGCTTTATTGGTAAAATCGAAAGATGTATTAGTTATAGCTGCCATAGTAAAATTATTGTAACAAAGTTAGAAAGCAGTGTAAATACCGCGGGAAAGAAACGGTTTGATTCTGGGGCATGGGAAGGATCTCATAATATTTACATGCACAACAGCTATTAGACGCACCGAAAATGACGTCGGGAAAATCTTTAAACTATTAAAAATCTCGCTTTATCTATCCCTGCTTCTTTTAGCAAACTCAATAAAGTACCCTTTTTCATGTCTTTCAGATGCATGGGAATAACTGCCCGTCTTTTTGTCTGTGGATGTTTCATAGTTAAATGACTTCCAACTTGATGATGCTCTATAAAACCAAGTTTCACTAATTTCTTTACAACTTGACGGGGTTTGAAAGAAGGTAATTTAGGCATATGAGACAGATGGAGAAATTTCTGGGACGTCAATTGTGGAAACAAAACTTACATCGGGCGGAATCTCTTCATCGTCTTTGGCCAAGCTACCGAGATATGATTCAATTGCTTCTCTTCCTGCCAGTACAGCTTTCTCAATAGTTTCTCCGTATGTCACACAACCTTTCAGAGCGGGGATAACGACAGTATAACCGCCCTCAGGTTCATTTTGAAAAATAGCAGTATAATGATGGATTTTCATATAGTATAAGTGTACCATAAAAAACGATATTTGAACAACGCAACGAAAATGACGTCGGGGAAATCCGTTATTGTGGTCTTTATAACTACTTGGGCGATGAAGAATCTTGAGGAAGCGGTTTAGTCTGGTATTTTTCCAGTGATTTTTGCTTTTATCTTGAAAGTTATTATATAATGAAACAGTGTTTATCTTTAGTCGCCATGCTGTTGATAAGTTAAAGATAAAAGATACTAAAGTTTTTAAGATCAGGAAAAAGATCATTCAGCATGTTGTCAAGACGGGCCTAATTGTTGAGACAGAAGATGAGGTGGTTATGGTTGTGGGTCCACTTGATAGTCATCGTTCTCTTTGTGTAGTATACAAGCAGGAAGGTGGAAAGATAAAAATTATTACATTTTTTGTCGCCAGGAAAGGAAGATATGAGCGTAAAGTATTACAGTGAAGATGATATTTTAGTAATCAAATTATCCAAAACTCCGTACGATTTTGCTGAGAAAGAGGGTAATTTTGTCGTACATTTTAGCAAAAACAATAAACCTGTAAGAATAGAAATTCTTAAAGCCAGTAAATTTATTAAAGAAACTAATTCTTCTCTTCCAGTATCCCTTCGCCGGACCTTCAGCTCAGTCTAAGCTTGGCTAAATTCCATTTTTATTCAATGCCCCGAAAATGACGTAGGGGGCAGCTTAATTGGGAGAATTGATCAGTTGATGGACGATGAAGTCTTGGGTTTTTTGTCTTTATATTTTTTAAGAACATCGTGAATCAGGATTATTTCTTCATCCCGGGCGTCCACCTCTGCTTTGGTAAAAAGGTCTAATAAAACATCTTTTTCCAGTTTAGAATAATCGTTATTGTCTTGTTTTTTGATAACTCCATTCAAAACTCCTTCATGGAATCTTTTGGATACTTCAATCTCCACTTTCCAGAGAAGATTTTCGAGACACAAGTCCCATACTTCCAACCTTCCTTCCGGCGGAAAACTGTCCAGGTTATCGATAAATTTCTTTTTTTGCTCGGGTGTAAAATCGCAGACTCTAATTAATTTTTTTAAATCTACGTTCATAATTTTACCTCCTGACTATATTAAAAACGTGTTCACCTGTAAGTCTTATTAGCTCTTCAGCTTCTGTCGCGTTTAGTCTTCTTCTTGCTCCTGCTATATCAAATTCACCCTCTAAAGCAGAATCTATGGAAATTCTTGTAGTCGCACCTCCGACAGTTCTAACCAGCTCAACAACACCTGAAGAGTCTAAAGATATACGCTGAAATCCTAAATTAGGGTTGGTTAATGATGGAAAATTAGCGGGAATTATCGCAGCGTCAGGAAATCTACCAAATTCCGTCAGTCTTTGGGTAGGAGAAAGCTCCAAAAAATATCCGCCCAAGGAACGCAGGATGTAGTTACCAACATCGACTTGTGGCACATTGGGAATAAGAGTATTAATTTGAGCAAGTAAATTACCAAAATTTCCGTAACCTCGAGCCGGTATTTGATGCCAAATATTATTTCCTATATCTACCCATCTTCTATCCAGTCTACCCAATGTGTTAATACCCAATCCTTGTAGGCTGGGATCAGCCTGTAGACTAACTCTGAATCTACCAGTTCTTCCTCCTCGCGTGGTCCGAAGTTGGATGCTTATTGGTATATTTCGTTTTCGAGTCGGGGCCCCTACAGCTGCTCCAGCATCTGCTAAATCTAAGACCAACGGATCATGCGAAGGTGAAACTATATTAAGATAATGGACAAATCCTGATCTGGTGTGTCTGACTATTCCGATATTATCAATCTCTCCTTCGACCGAAGAAATATAGTAGGGGGGTTCCTGACTTCTCACTCGAGCGGCAAATTTGGCGTTATTTTCCACTGTAAATATGGTCGCGGCTGGACCGATTATATCATGATTGCCGTATGATGTTCCTGACGCTTCTCGAAGATTAGTTTTTACCTCCAACCTTTCTCCTGCATCACGGAGTCTCTTCTCGACCAGATAATTAAGAAACTGTCCAAACTCGATATGATTGCTGGTCATCTTCTCTATTACTCTTTTACGAAAAGGATCGTTGGCGGTTTCCAGATTAAAATCAGCCGCTCCCCCTGCAGGCGGTGGCGGAACTATCAAACCACCCCTTCGTACACTCCATTCTACATACGACTGCAGGATGAAAACATCGGAAAAAACCCTTTTCCAAAGAAGCGTATCGCCAATTCCAAGAGAAACTTCATTACCTTCACTGTCTTTCTTTTTTGCTCTCAGGATTTCCGAATGGTTGCAGATCGCATCCCTGACAGGAGCTAAACTATGTGTATTCCTTATTTCGGTCAATATCCTGCGATCCTGGCCTTCAGCTAAATTCCTTGAAATAGTTTTACCTAGTGTGCCCTCATTACCTTCCCCGACGCCAGCAATATGCTGGATTAAATGTATGCCTTTGATTTTTGTTTCTCTTTCTTCATCATTAACTCCCTTCTTTATCTCATCATATAATTTGATTTCATCTTCAAAAGGAAGAATAACCACATCTCTAAACTGATCCTGCGGCAAATAAAAATTATATCTGGCAGCATAAACCGAAATTGTCTCTCCCTGCCCTTTTCTTACCGCAGACATTACCCCTACTCCACCCGCAACAGCTCCTCCTGTCAACATCCCGTTTAGAAATGTTAATGTGTTATTTAAATGTGCAATTTGAGCAGTTAATTGGGCAATATGGGGCGTAATATGCGCGGCAACTGGAGACGGAGCAGTCGTTAATCTGGTTAGTCTGTTTTTTAAATCAGTAATAGTGGTAATAAAATCAGGTATTTCGGTTTCAATAAACTTGTAGCTGTCTCTTATCACTGTCTCTTTGGTTGAAATTTCCCCCTCGATAGTTGTAATCTTGCTATTAAGGGAGTTTAACTGCTCCTGTTCGCTTGAAGAATATCTTCCTTTAGCCTCATTATAACTACTTATCGATTGTTGGACTCTAGATTGCAATTCTCTAATTACTGCTTTATCAGCTGGTGTAGGAGCTGCTGGCAGAGCTACTTGCACATTGGTTAATTCAGTTTTTAATGCATCCATTATTGTTTTAAGATCTGTTAATTCTTGAGGCACATCCGCGGCTGGAAGTTGTCCTTTAGTATAAGCATCCTGCCTGTCCTTATGATTATCACGATCAGCTTTTATCGTAACAAGGTTATGTTCAGGATCAGTTGTATAAGTATGTAACGTTAATACAGATTCTTGTAATTGCTGAAGACGCGCAGGTAATCCGCCTTGAAGTTGACCTTGCTCGTCCCTTTTTCCTCGCAGTAAATCACGGACTTTGGTCATATCCGTTCTCAAAGCATCCAACTCTGTCTTTTGCTCACGGGTCAGTTGTCCTTCTCCTTCCAGCGCTAGTAAATTCTCTTCGGCGGTCTTTATCCAGCCTTCTTCTTCCCAAACCTTCTCACGACTTTCTAGTAGTTTTTCCAGCAAATCACCGGCTTTGAGTTGGAACCTTTTGGCTGAGGCTTTGCTGATAGCCTCATGATAGGCGCGGATGGCTATATTTCGTTCCGCTGGACTATCCAAAGTCACGAGCAAATCCGAAACCCTTTGGATATGCCCATGAGTAGCTATGAAGTTACGGATAACAGGTTCATCCGAATTTTCAAGAGCATGAAGGATTTCTGTGTGAAGCCTCAACTCTGATCTGTCACGGCGAAACATGGAGGTTCTGCAAATTCCCCAGTTGGCACGGTCAAAAATTCTATCCCGAAAACCTCTGCCTGTTAAAGCCTGTTCAAATTTTATTCTCACGCCTTCCCATTTCTCCAGATCCTCTTTAATTTTTGCTCTATCCTGACCGTGAGCGGCTAGGTATTTGGTGTAGGGAGTCTCTACTCCTCTTCTGGTTGCAGCAAACTGTTGAGCTTCCGGCTGCCATCCGCGGCGGGTCGGATGCAGAAAGACTTCGTAGCCCATCATAGATCCTCTTTGCTCTACCTCGTTCATTAGTAAATAATATACGGCATCAAGATCAGCCTGCGTCAGATGGTCATTTTCTCCCGGAGCATGGCCGCCTTCCAGAAAATTTGCCCATTTTCTGACTTTAGGCGCAACTTTACGGATGATCACTTCCAGCTCGGTAAAATCTCCTTTTTCGTCTATAGCTTTTCTTTCTAGATAATCCGACCAATGATTACATAGCTCATCAGCACTGATAATTAGATCACGAGGTAGTCTGACGTTTCGAGCGTCACCGCTATCGACATAGGCATGGTGGGGAGCTTCTTTTATTTCAAACTCATGTTGGAGTCTGTCCAACCCGCTTTTAACCCCGGTTTTTAATTTATTGCCTATACTGTGTCCACCATCATGATGAGTTGGTGTCGGATCAGATGTTGCTAAAGCTGCTTGTTCCGGTGATTCTGTTGCCATACTATATCCTTTTATATACTTTTTATATACTTTAAAATAACTCTAGCATAATTTTTATATGACTTGCAATAGTTCATCTTTTGTGTCATAAATTGATTATGAGTGATGGTGAATTACCGCCAACTAATCCTGCAACTTCACCTCCGGAAGGTGCCAGTATTACCGTATCACAACCTGCGGTTGGACCAATCGCACCTCTTGCAGGTGATGGGAGCGGAACTGATCCAACTGAAGAAAGTGCAGCTGCGTCACCTGCCCCAACGCCCGCGCCAGCAGCTGGTGAAGCAAATCCTGATGCAACAAATAAAGGAGCAATACCAAAAGTTGAAGAAAAACCACCTACAGCCGAAAGCCAACCAACATCTGCTGAAATCGCCATGCTTTGGGCTGGTCAAGAAGGGGCTTATGGAATGGTGCGTGAATATGCTGAGACTCATAAATCTGAATATAATACTGATGCAAAAGCTAGAAGAATTTTTGCTAAAGCTAAAAAATTAGATGCAAATAAACCTGATGATTTAGCACAAATAGATGCAGAAATGGCCAGAAGAAAAAGGGTGCTTGACGCTCTAGAAACAGTAAAAATCGCGCTGGAAGTAGCACAAAAAAAACGGACTGATTGGAAAAAAGGCGCTACTGATGGTTCTTATCAAATAACCACCGACGACGGCACCACGGTAGTAAGAGAAGTTTGGATGCACCTGGCGTATGAGCCAATTCTTGAAGAGGTAAAAAAACTCGCTACTGAAACTGAAAGTAAAGAAGGCACAGAAAAACCAACCAAAAGAGCAGAACAAGCCAAGAAAATTCTGGATGTTTTGGAGCCCCGGCTTGTTCCAGTAACACTTCCTGATGGTATAAGAAAAGGCTTCCGCATCGAACCAGACCTAAATAAGATCGAAATAAAAAAAG
>MFJN01000001.1:9910-16216 GCA_001779235.1 Candidatus Gottesmanbacteria bacterium RIFCSPHIGHO2_02_FULL_40_13
CTACCTGCAGAACCGGAGAATTTGGAGAGCTGGGATCCAGGCTGACTAGACTCGCAGTTCTTCTCGACCAGTACGAAACAGTCGATGCCAAAGAATATCCCGATGCAAAAGCGTATTTAGCTGCCATGATTTATGATGAGGCTTCACAGATTGATATTAGCAGAATTACATCCGGGAATCACCCAAATCTTGCTGATGAGCTTAAAGGATTAAAAGAACACGAAGCAATTTTGCATCAATACCGGGACGATCTTCTGGTAAAGGTAAAAACGAAAATTTATCAATATTATTATCCGGGCCAAGAGTTAAATCCTGAAAAACTTAATAAAATACCTCTTACAGAAACAAATCTCTTCCGTGATCTTTTTTTTGCTTATGCATGCGAAGGCCATGTGGGATATAACGAAAAAAACGAATTGGTAATGGAAGAATCTTTTAAAAGTGAGTTTGATAAAGCTAGAACCCGAGGAGAAGTTTTTTCATCTGATCTTGACGCAATATTATTTCTCGCCGGCTCGAAGCAGGCTGGTACCATCTTAAAGAATGAGCTGGGATTTAATCCGGACACCCTGAAAGAGCGAAAAATTAAATATTATGCTGATCGGGTGATTAAGGGCATAGACGCGAAACGTCCGGACGATAAAAAAATGACAACTACAGAAAGAGAGAACTATTACAAAGTCTTTGAAGAAATACAGGCTCTGGGAGAAGAGGCGGGTCAAGGCAGCAAGCTGGGAGGTTGGATAAAAGCCTTGGGTATACTTGCTTTGATTCTCGGGCCTTCTGTTTTTAAAATGTTTGAAGAAGGAACAGAAACCGGTCAAGGACAACAAACGTCACCCGGATAATAATCATCTTTTAAAAATGGCCAGCCAGGCTTCACCTGCTTTTCCCCACTACTAAATTTATTTGCTGGTATCCTGCTAAACATGCTAAGATATCCTCATGACTAAGAAAGCTTTTCAAGAAGAGATTAATAAAATCACCGCCCAAATTATCAAAAGCTACCAGCCGGAAAAAATCATTTTGTTCGGCTCGCTGGCAAGAGGAAATTTTAGTGAAGACAGCGATGTAGATCTTCTGATTATTAAAGAAACCAAAGACAGCAAAATTGACAGAATTAAAAAAATACTCTTTACTGTCGACTATAATCTACCTTTTGAACCGCTTGTTTATACTCAGGATGAACTCGAAAAGCGCCAAAAATTAGGCGACAGTTTTATTCTTGCAGTTTTATCAGAGGGAAAAGTCTTATATGAAAAACCGGTATAAACTTGTCCAGGAGTGGATTACAAAAGCGGAAAATGATCTAAAAAATGCTGATATTCTTTTGCAGGAAGGAGGAACTATAGATGCTATTTGTTTTCACTCACAACAAGCGGTAGAAAAGTATTTGAAAGCTTTTTTAGTACTTCATAAACTTCCTGTAAAAAAGATCCACAGTCTTGTCGCTCTTGCTAAACAAGGAGCTCCAAAAGAAGTGCGCCTATTGGATTTTATGAGAAAATACAAAATATTGGAAGCTTGCTATATTGAATCACGCTACCCGCCGGATTCTCGCGTTTACACTCAAGATGAGGGGAAAGAAGCTTTAGATTGTGCTTGTGAGATCATCAACTTTATCAAAAAGTTGATAGACGAATAGATATTTCCTTTACATGATTTTACAATTGCTGTTTTTGTTATTTCTTCTGCTTGTTCTATTTCTTCTTACCCGCAAAAACCACAACCTGCTCTTTCTTCTTTTGTACCTTTGGACAGGAAGCCGGAATTTTGCCGTCAATTTTCTTAGCTTCATTTTTCTACCCGGAACACTAATCCACGAGGTTTCCCACTGGATTATAGCCACCATTCTCCGCGTGCCGACAGGAGAACTGTCAATATTCCCCAAAATTAAAGATAACGGCGAAGTACAGGCGGGAAAGCTGGAAATTGCCCAAACCGATCCCTTCAGGCACGCTCTCATCGGACTGGCTCCCATCTTCTGCGGATTGGCATTGATTTATATCCTAGGTAAAGCATTTTTATCTGATCTTTTCCTGACCGGATATTTTTCTTTCAACTCAACCCGTGATTATTTTTTGTTATCAGTTATCTGTTATTTGTTATTTGTAGTAACTTCCTCCATGTTTTCCAGTAAAAAAGATCTGGAAACGATAGTTATAGCTTTTCCTGTCACGCTTCTGGTTATTTTAATGCTGAACTACATCGGAGTAAGAATTTTTTTTGAAGCCTCTTTTCTTGAAAAAACTGCCCAAATTCTGACCGAACTGAATGGTTATCTTATAGTGTGCAGTGCGATTGATTTGTTTATCCTGATTTTTTTTCAGATTAATATCAGCTTGTGGCAGAAAATCCTGAAAAAGGAAATCGCTGTCATAAAAAAGAATTGAACACAAGTTTCGCGTTGTGTGTCACCCTGAACTCGTTTCAGGGTCTCTTGAGATGCTGAAACAAGTTCAGCATGACATTATGGTTAAGGCAAGTTCAGCTATGCCGTAAAAAAGACTTAAAGAGCAGGGGAGGGTTGCTTTAATTTAGAGCTGTCACCGTTTGCCGTAGGAAAACCAGCACTTTGATCCTCGCTGGAAGTTGACAAAAGATCAGCCAGTCGCGCTTCCGGTGTGGGCGGGTTTGCATCTTCGGCTGTTTTTGGCTCTGCTACCGGCGGGGGAATATCCTTAATACGGCCTTCTACCTGAAATGACAACTCTTCATCTTTGGCTTCAACCGATATTGTTTCACCCTCCTTCAACTCACCTCTGATGATCATTGACGAAATCTCATTTTCGACCAACCTTTGCAGGGCGCGCCTCAAAGGCCTTGCCCCGTATACCGGATCATAACCTTGCTCGGCTAAATACGCACTCGCTTCATCCGTGACTCTAATTCTCATGTTTTTTTCTTCCAGCATCTTGATCAGGCCCTTAATCTGTAAAGCGACAATTTCCTTCATATGTTCACGGGACAGGGGACGGAATACTACCACTTCATCAAAACGGTTCAGGAGTTCCGGCCGGAAAAATTTCTTCAGCTCTTCCATCAGTCTTCCTGTCATACGCTGGAAAACAACCTCATCGCCTTCCGTTTGTGGCCCGTTTTGATCCGGTTTTTCCACGATTGAAGATGGCGCTGTCTGGGCTTGTTTGATGTCCTGTCCATCCCAGGATGTATTAAGGCTATCCGGAACAGAATCGTCTGAATTGTCCCCGCCGTTTTGAGTTTTGACTTGTGAATTTTCAGCCATAGGCTGATCAGCTTTTGGCTGAGCAATTTGTCCCGATTTGATCGGTATAGAATCTGTCCCGCCGTCTGCGGAATCCTGCTGAGGCAGGGAATTTTGGTTTTTCAGAAGTTCCTCCTGAATAATACCGCTGCCCAAATTTGAAGTACAGATAACAATCGTATTTTTGAAGGAGATCGTATGCCCTTTATTATCAGTCAACCTGCCGTCATCAAGCAGTTGAATGAGAATATTAAAAACATCAGGATGCGCTTTTTCTATTTCGTCAAAAAGCACCACAGAATAAGGCCTTCTTCTTACGGCCTCTGTTAATTGTCCGCCTTCATCATAACCCACATACCCGGGTGGAGCGCCGATCAGTTTGGCCACCTCATGTTTCTCCATATACTCGGTCATGTCAAGCCTGACCATCATCTCTTCTGCGCCAAAAAGAATTTCAGCTAATGCTTTGGCAAGCTCTGTTTTACCTACTCCTGTAGGCCCCATAAAGATAAAACTGCCAATCGGCCTTTTATTGGACTTAAGTCCTGCCCGGCCGCGTCTGACGGCTTCAGAGACAGCCTGCACCGCCTCTTCCTGATCAATCAGTCGTTTATGGATAATGTTTTCCAGATCAATAAGTTTGGCAGAATCGCTTTCTGACAGACGGGAGACGGGAATATTGGTCCATTTTGAAACAATGTCGGCGATAATGTCGGGAGTGACAATGTTGGTGGTGGTTGATTTTTTGATCTCGTACTGTTCCTGCAGATTGGTCAATTTTTTATTCAACTCTTCTGTCTCACGGGATATTTTATCCATCTGTAGAGAATCTCCTGACTTTTGGGTGTCTTGGGTTTCAATCCCCAATCGTTTTATTTTATCCTGTGTATCTTTGATCTCTTCAGGAAGTGAGATCGCCGGCAGTCTGACTGAAGCCGCCCCTTCATCAATGAGGTCTACTGCCTTATCCGGCAGAAAGCGGTCGCCAATGTAACGCTGGGAAAGCTTAACCGCTTCTTCAATGGCATCATCAGATATCTTCACCCTGTGAAATGCTTCATATTTATCACGAATAGCCATCAGCATTTGTATGGCAACCTCGGCAGTTGGCTCATTCACGAGAACCGGCTGGAAGCGTCTTTCCAGAGCCGGATCTTTTTCTATGTATTTTCTGTATTCAGTAACGGTTGTTGTACCGATTGTCTGCAGCTCACCGCGGGCCAGTGAAGGTTTAAGGATGTTGGAGGCATCCATTGTTCCTTCACCTCCCGAGCCTGCTCCAACCATATTATGAAGCTCATCGATAAATAAAATAATCCCGCCTGAAGCTGCTTTTACCTCTTTAATCAGGTTTTTCAGTCTTTCTTCAAACTCTCCGCGGTGTCTGGCCCCGGCAATTAAAGACATGAGATCCAAAGATAAAATTCTTTTGTGAAGCATGGTTTCCGGCACATCTCCATGAGCAATTTTATAGGCCAGGCCTTCAATTATTGCTGTTTTTCCGACCCCGGCATCGCCAATCAGAACAGGGTTGTTTTTGGTTCTTCGGGAAAGTATGTGAATAATTCTTTCTATCTCCCAGCTTCTGCCAACCACAGGATCAAGTTCACCTGCTTTAGCTTTGGCTGTCAGATCCTGTGTATACTGCTCAAGAGTTGATTCTTTTTTCTTTTCTTCTTCAGCACCTTCTTTTTTGCCGGTTATCTTCTGATTTAAGACTTCCAGTTTCAAATTCATTTTACTCATGGTTTGCGCTGCCATGCCTTCGCCTTCTTTGGACAAAGCCAGAAGCAGATGCTCCGGAGAAATAAACTCGTATCCCAAAGCTTTAGCAGCAGACAGGGACAATTCCAAAACTCTTTTGACGCGGGGCGAGAAATGCGGCTGATCGGTAAAACTGCCTTGTTTAAAAGATTTCTCGATTGCTTGCTGAAGATCACCCGGCACCGCCTTGCAGTCTGAAATCAGCTGGTAAATACCACCATCCTGAAGAAGTCCCCATAAAATATGCTCTGTATCGACATACTGTATTTTGAGTTCTTTAGCCTTGTCAACCGCTGCCATTAAGGCTTTATTGGTTCTTTGGGTCAGGCGTGACAAAATATCCATACCCACTCTTTTAGTCGCATCGATAGCCGGGTTTGTTGGGTCGGCAACCGGTAAAGAAGTCTGTATGGCTCCAGAAGGCTGATCGTCCTTTGGAGCAGAATCAGAAACTGCAACCGGAACAGGAACAGGGTTTTTCTTAAAATGGCGGGTAAAATTAAACAAACTGCTGGGCATTAATAATAGTAAACCATGTAGACACTCACCGTGTCAAGAATTTATTTGGTTTTCACGATAACTTATCTGGTTTAGTAGTAATTTGACCGGGTTTGCTGTAGTTGCAAGATAATTTTTCACATTTTACGCTAGATATAGACAGAATAAACCATTAAATACCAATTAACAAATAAGTACCAATAAACAAATAAATACCAATTAATAATTATTGGGTTTATTCATTAGTTTATTGGCTTATTGGATTATTGGCTTATTTGGATTATTTAATATTAATATATATGGAACAGCATCCTGTACCCAGAAACATCACCGGTTTTCAGTTTCATCTGATAGGGGACATGACTGTCCGCCAGTTTGCATATTTGGCGGGAGGCGTAATTCTGGCTTTTATTGTTTTTAAAGTTTTTCCCATACCGGGGGGGTTAAAATTTATCTTGATGAGTATTTTTGGCTTAAGCGGGCTTGCTTTTGCTTTTCTTCCTATACAGGAACGTCCGCTTGACGCGTGGCTGATGGCTTTTATCAAAAGTATCAACACTCCAACCCAGTATATCTGGCAAAAAAATAACCAGCCTCCTGATATCCTTTTACATCCTGTGGCTAATTTTTCTAAAAATACGCCTGTACAGGTAAAAAACCACCATGAAGCGTTAGACAAGCTTCATGCCTATCTGAAAACTCTACCTGCTCCTCCTCAACAGAACGTCAATGTCCAGGAAAAAAAATACATTTCAAATACTCTGGCGCTTTTTGAGCCAGCGCTGCCTGGTAAAACATACGCGGCAAAACCTCTTAAT
>MFJN01000001.1:16282-28751 GCA_001779235.1 Candidatus Gottesmanbacteria bacterium RIFCSPHIGHO2_02_FULL_40_13
AACTCCCTCGAGCCGGATAATCAGCTATTACAAATGAATGAAGAAAAAAACCGTCTCATGCAGGAACTTGTACAGTTAAAAAAAGAACTGCAAAAAATGCGGGAGCCGTCCGTCATCACCCCGTATGAATCCCGTGAGCCGGTAGAAAAAACTGTCCAGGAAGCATCGATAAAAACCGTCAGTCCCAGCCAAACTGTTAATGAAACCGGTATTTTAAGCATACCCAAAACCCCCAATGTGATTATGGGAGCGGTAAAAGATAGCAACAGACATATCTTACCCAACATCATCATTACCCTCAAAGATCAGAAAGGCGTGCCGATCAGGGCCCTGAAAACCAACAAGCTGGGTCAGTTTGCCTCTGCCACAGCCCTTTCCAACGGTACCTATTTACTGGAAGTAGAGGATCCTCTGAAACGCTATATTTTTGCCATCGCCCAGATCACTTTATCCGGAAAAGTATTTCTGCCTATAGAAATTATAGCCAAAGGGGAAAAAGAAATTATGAGGGAAAAACTTTCCAAAGAAATATTCGGCAGTGCTAATATTTGATTATGATAAAACCAACATCTCGTCCCATCAAACCCAACACACAGGATTTTTTGGAGGTTGAAGACATCACTGAAGACATTACGATTTTAAAAGACGGCTCGGCTGCCATAGTGATCGAAACCTCTGCAGTAAACTTCGGACTTCTATCTGAAGAAGAGCAGGATGCTTTAATTTATGCCTATGCTTCATTTCTGAACTCTTTATCTTTTCCTTTGCAGATAGTTATTATATCCAAAAGAATGGACATCTCCTCCTATATCGAACTTGTTGGGTCAGAAGAGGAAAAACAGGCAAACAAAATCCTAAAAGAAAGACTGCGGCATTACAAGGAGTTTATATTGTCAATTGTCAAGGAAAACAAGGTGCTCGAGAAAAAATTCTATCTGGTTATTCCTTTTTCCTCGCTGGAACTCGGCATAAAAAGTGCTTCGTTTTCCACTCCCCGCAAACTGCCTTTTTCCAAAGATTACATCATCTCCCGCGTCAAAACTTCGCTTTTCCCCAAACGCGACCATCTGCTTCGGCAGTTGGGGAGAATCGGACTAAAAGGAAGACAATTAACTACCCAGGAACTGGTTGAGTTTTATTACAATATTTACAATCCGACACTTACCGGTGAAAAATTGGGTGACATTTCAGGATATACCAAGCCATTGGTCGAAGGTTTTAGCCGGGTTTAAAACAAATTATGGGACTGCCTTTTTTTAACAATAAAAATACTGCCGTAAAAGCTCAGACGCCGGTAAACGTCCAACCTCAGGTTCAGACGTTGCCGCAAGTTGCTGTGCCACCGGCAGCTAAACCACAAACCGTATTAGCAACAGGCGTCCCGCCACATCCTAAACCCGCTTCCGTCAACAATCAAATACAACAGTTTGGTAAAGGGGTTGTCAATGTCAAAGATTTGATCGCACCCTCACTGGTCGAAATAGATTTTGACAACATCAGAATCAACAACAGCTACTACCGGACTCTTTTTGTGGCAGCATATCCGCGCTTTGTTTCCGGCAACTGGCTTCATCCGGTGCTTTCTTTCGATCATTCTCTTTTTATTTCCATGTTTATCTATCCATCGGAATCAAAAGCGATTTTGGAAGACCTGAAAAGGAAAATCGCTGAAATGGAAGCGACTATCCAGGTTGACATGAAAAGAGGCAAGGTTGTGGATCCTTCCGTACAAGTGGCGCTTGACGACGCGCTGGCTCTTCAGGCGCAACTCGCCAAAGGGGCAGAGCGTTTCTACCAATTCTCCCTTTACGTGACTGTTCCTGCCGACTCTGTTGAGGAGGTAAACAGATTATCAAAGGAGGTTGAGTCCACTCTCGGCTCAATGCTGATTATTCCAAAACACGCCACGCTGTCCCAGCAGGAAGGTTTTAAGTCCACGCTTCCCATCGGTGTTGACGAACTTAATATCTCCCGCAATATGGACACCACCTCCCTTGCGACAACTTTTCCTTTTACCACAGCCTCCCTGACCGCCAACGAAGGAATACTTTACGGCATCAATGAACACGATGGCAGTCTTGTCATTTTTGACAGATTTAGTCTGGAGAACTCCAACTCGGTTGTTTTTGGCAAGTCAGGATCAGGAAAATCCTTTATGATTAAGCTCGAAGTAATGCGGACTCTGATGTTTGGCACCGAAGTATTTGTTATTGATCCTGAAGGGGAGTATGAAGAGGTGACTAAAGCTTTGGGTGGAGAACAGATAGACTTCTCCTTCAACTCTCCGATCAAAATTAATCCTTTTGACCTGTCAGGGATTATTGAGGAGGGAGAAAACGAACTTGGACTAAAAATACTGTCTCTACATGGCTTGATGAGGGTAATTATGGGTGAGCTTTCTCCTGCTGAAGACGCCCTCCTTGACCGGGCTTTGGTTCTGACTTACAAACAAAAAGGCATTACGCCTGAGCCGGAAAGCCAGAAAAACGAACCTCCTCTAATTGAGGATTTATACAAAGTGCTTCTGGGTATGGAGGAAGAAAACGCCAAAAGGCTGGCAGACAGATTGGAAAAATTTGTCAAAGGAAGTCTGGCAGGGATCTTCAACCAGAAATCAAATCTGGATTTGAAAAATACCCTGACAGTCTTTAACATCAAAGATCTGGAGGCGCAGCTTCGTCCTATTGCCATGTACATCATCCTTGATTATATCTGGACCAAGATTAAAAGAGTGGTAAAAAAGAGACTTCTTGTTGTTGACGAGGCATGGTATCTAATGAGACATCCCGACTCTGCTATTTTTCTGTATGGAATTGCCAAACGGGCCCGAAAATATTATCTGGGTGTCACCACTATCACCCAGGATGTGGAAGATTTTCTCTCAACAGATTACGGTAAAGCCATCATTACCAATTCCTCCTTACAAATTTTACTCAAGCAGTCAACTGCCGCGATTGATAAGCTTACCCAGGTTTTTTACCTGTCAGGCGGAGAAAAACATTATTTGCTGTCAGCCGGAGTGGGGGAGGGATTGTTTTTTGCCGGCTCTTCCCACGCCGCCATACAAGTTATCGCCTCGCAGGAAGAGTACCAACTGGCTACCACCAAACCGCAGGATGTAGTACAGGAAAATCCCGAAGTTGCCACCCCGATTCCTGCCGGAGTATAATAATATTATATGTCAGGTAATACTCATCAACCGCGTCCCCGGGAAGACGATGACCTTCTTCTGGAAGAGGAAGAGGAAAATGAAGAAGATGTAGGCGATCAGGATATACAGAATGTGGGATCTGCTGTTAAAGGATCTTTAGGCGGGGTAATGCTTTATGGCAAACGCTTTAATAAATTCAAAAATGCCTATAACACCCTCACTAATGCAAAACTGGCAGAAAACCTTCTTGATTTAGACCATCCGGAAAATCTTGCTCAAACCCAATCTGCTGTCAAAATTTCCCGCCATGAACTGGATAAAAAAGGCAATAAGGCCCGGGGTTATACAGAATCGCGTTTTCTCTTTTGGAAAAGCGACAGGCTTACTCCTGACCAGTTGTATCGGGCGCGCTATTCCACCATCCTGGCTAAACGTCTCCACCAAAGAGTCAATCAAACATCGAATAAGTATAAAATCGAAGGTTTTATCAATAACTTCAAAGGCACTGATCAGGAAAATGAAGCGCTTCGAAAGTCTCTAAACAAATGGAGAAGAGATCATCCCGGGAAATCTCTTGATGAAGCAATTCTAGCTGAATCTGCAAGAATTAAAAAAGCTAGAGGAGAGAGGTTTGGTAAAAAAGAAGAGGACGAGATTAATAAACAGTTGGCAGGCGCCCGTAAGCAGGCAATTGAAGAACATAAAAATGAGACAGTCCGGACAGCTGAGCAGGTTAAATATACTCTTGACCCCAATAATCCTGCACCCGCTGCATCTCAACTCCGGTCTGATCTGAAACAAGCCCAAACCGGACAAGCTGCGCCGGAGAAGTTGGTTGGAGGATTTGCTGAAATCCCCTCAGACTTGGCTGATGCGATTATGGGTTACGATGTACCAGTTAAAACCCCTCAAGCTCCCGCTATTGCCGGACAAGCTCCGCCGCCCGCTCAACCGCCTTCTGCTCAACTTCCTTCTACACATCCGGCATCTTCCGTTGTAAATACTTCTAAAGTGTCGGTGCCGGGTATGTCAGGTTTACAAAAAAGGTTTTTTGACTTTTTGAAAAAAAGTGCTGCTTTACAGTTTGCACGAACGTTCCTGAGAAATGCTCTGGCTTATTCCATAAAAGCACTGCGCGGTGTTGGGTTAAGATCTGGAGCAAAATTACTTCTATCTTTTGCTAAAAACCGTCTTCCTTTTTTATTTAGAACAGCAACACGGGCAGCGATAACAGCTGCAGGTGCAGCCGCTTCTCTTGGCACATCTTTAGCCGCTCAAGCTGCATTAGAGGCATTAAAGAAAATTCCAATAATTGGAAACGTGGTTAAAGCTCTTGATGACGCGTTTATGGGTATGGTAAAGGCATTAGCTATTTTAATAATTGGTGTACCAATAGCTTTGATTATCCTTGTTTTATTTATGGGACCATCATCAAACACCATCCCTAATTACGGAGTCAGTAATTCATTGAAAGTCAGACTGCCTGATCCTAACCGTAAAATGGCCTGGTCTGATTTTGAGCGCGATTTTTTAACCACCAGCTTATCTTGGGAATTTTTTGAGAAAAGTTATCTACAGAAGTCCCTGCCTTAATCCTGGACCCGCACCGGCATGATTATATGAAGAAAGTTGATTTTTTCGCTTTTGGGTTTAAAAACTCCGGGATTTAATGGTCCGGAGGACTCAAAAACCACTTCCGAACCTGGAAAATTCGCCAGTAAATCCAGTAAAAATCTGAAATTAAAGGCGATCTCCGTCTCTTCGCCCTCTACCTTGGCTTCAACCGAATCTTCATCCTCACCGATTTGAGGGTTGTTGGCAGAAAGCTTAAGGTGGTTTTTTTCAATTTTAATCTTGATAATATTGGCTGCCCCTCTGGCGAAAAGCGAGGTTGTTTTTACCGCCTGGGAAAAAACGTCTTTATCGATTATTACTCTTGTTTTGAAGCTTTGGGGAATAATTTTGTCTGTGTTGGGAAATTCTCCGTCAATAAGTCTGGTAAAAATCTGAACGCTTGGCATGGTAAATACCACCTGATTTTTATTTTCTATAATTGCGAATGATATTTCTTCGGCTTTAACTTCCTGTGCGATTCTGACAATTTCAGAAAGGGATTGGGCTGGTAGGATTATCTCTATGTCTTCTTTTGTATCCTCAAGACTTACCTGCTCTTTAGATAATCTGTAGCCGTCTGTAGCGGTCATAAACATTTTACCCTGAGATAGGGTAGTTTTTACTCCTGTGAGTATCGGACGGGCTTCATCTATGGAAGCTGCAAAAACCGTGCGTATTATGGTTTCTTTTATTTTATTAAAGGCGAGTTTTCTTTGGTTTTTAGGTGATTCTACAAAAGGGGGAAATTCGCTTATGTTGGCTGTAGTAAAACTTGCTTTAGTGGTTTTGGTCTTAACGGTTAATTTGGTTGTTTCTACTTCAAACTCTACTTTATCTGTTTGGAGTGTAGCTATAAAATCAGCCAGTAATTTTCCCGGTATGGCTATTTCACCTTCTTTTTCTATTTGGACCGGTATTTCATAAATTATTCCGAGTTCCAGGTTAGTTGAAAGTATTTGCAGTTTACCTTCTTTTGCTCTTAATAACAAACAGGATAAAATCGGCATTTGCGGTTTGGTGGAAAGTGTTTTACTGACAATGTTTAAAGCTTTATTAATGTTCTCTTTTAAAACGACAAAATGCATATCTTTTAATTAGTAGTAGTAATAATAGGAACTGGTGATAAGTTTAAAGAAAATTAAGTTAGCAGTCAAGAACAAGAAAAAAACTATATTTTATAAGTGTATAACCCCCTTATTTAATGTTGATAAAATTGTGGATAAAAATAACAATTAAGTGGATAAGTTGATAAATACCGGATTTATCCCATTATTTTATTTTTTATCCCCAATAAATCCTCCCTTATTTTTTCATCTGTGGATAAAAGACCGGATATCTTTCTAACACCATGAAGAACAGTAGAATGATCGCGTCCTCCCAACAAATCTCCAATACTCATTAAAGGAATTCCCAACTCAACCCTCATTACATAATAAAGTATTTGCCTGGGCCGTGACAGATATTTATCCCGCCGGGCTCCTTTTAGTTGGGAAAGTGTCAGATTAAAATAAGAAGCAACCGCGTTTATAACCTGTTGGGGTGCCACATGATTAACCTCCAGCTGATTTTTAACAGTTTTACCAAAAACATCATTTACCAACTCCTCATCAAGCGGTATATTTCTGGTTCGGGATTCAGACAATACCCTGATAAAAACACCCTCAAGTTTTCTGATATTATCAACATTTGACGCCAGCAGTTTGGCTACCTCAATCGTCAGATTTACCCCTCTTTGTTTGGCTTTGATAAGCAGAATGGCTGTACGAAGTTCAAAATCAGGTTGTCCTATATCGATTATCAACCCCCCCTCAAAACGCGAGCGCAATCTTTCCTCGAGTTTGTTTATTTCTTCAGGCGGGCGGTCTGAGGTAAGAATTATTTGTTTTTTAAGCTGATAAATGGCGTTAAAAGTATGGAAAAATTCTTCCTGCACCGAATATTTTCCGGCAATAAACTGAACATCATCGATCATAAATAAATCCAACTGGCGGTATTTTTTTTTAAAAGGGGTGGTGGTTTTACTGCCGATTGCCTCAATAATATCATTGGTAAACTCTTCCCCGGTGCAGTAAATTATTTTTGTGGATGGATTTGATTTTAAAATTTCATGTCCCACCGCCTGCATGAGATGTGTTTTTCCTACCCCCACACCCCCATATAAAAAAAGAGGATTATATGAAATCCCTGGTGCATGAGCAACAGCTGTTGCTGCAGCATAAGCCATTTGGTTTGAAGAAGAAACTGCGAAATTTTTAAAAGTAAAATCCGCATTTAATCTGACATCTGAAAAATTTCCGGTATTAGATTGGGGCCGCGGCATGGTGAATAAAGGTCCGTCAGTTATTTTATTTACAGCTTTAGTTTTTGAAGTAAAAACCAGCCTCATGTTTTTTTTAGTATATGAGTCAAGAGTTTTTTTAATCAGAGGGCAATACCTGTTCTCAATAAGATTAAGAAGCATAGGTTGTTGACAACCGATAACAGCAGTATCATTATCAATAGATAACAGTTCTATTTTCGAAAGAAGAGTTTGAAAAACCGCTTTACTGACCTGCAGTTCCAGATCAGAAAGAACTGTCTGCCATAAAATTTGCTGGTCCATAAGATATCCACATCCTAAAAAAGTTATCCACAATTGTCAATAAGTCTTAACTAGCTCTTTCTATAACCTATTAAGTTATTTTAGTAATTTACCTTGAGGGATGAAATATGTTAAGATAGTTTACTTATGCCGAAACGCACGTACCAACCTAAAAAGAAAAGAAGGGCCACTAAACACGGATTTAGAGAGCGCATGAAAACTCACAGCGGACGGGAAGTTATCAAAAGAAGAATATTCAAAAACAGAAAAAAACTTACTATCTGAATTTAAAACTTCATGCTTCCAGCTCGTCTTCGCCTCACTTTTCAGGATTTCAGGAAAAATCCCGAAAGGTTTATTAAATTAAGTTCTTATTTTTTGGACTTATGGTACAAAAAATCACCCGCCGGAAATAACCGGTTTGTAATTATCACACCCAAAAAACTGTCAAAGTCTTCAGTCAGGCGCCATTTAGTCAAAAGATTAATTACTGAAGACCTGCGTAACATGACTCTTAAAACTCAAGAAACAAAAGACATCATGATAAAATTAAAAGTTCTCTTCACTAAAAAAGATCAAGATAAATTCAGTCCGGAGTTGCAACGCCTTTTAAGTCAAATCCGGTGATAGAGGTTCAAAGAATACTAAGTATGATAAAAAAAATCATCCTGTCGGCAATTCTAATCTATCAAAAACTGCCATTACCCGCCAGTTGCCGGTTTTATCCCTCCTGTTCACAATACACCTATGAGGCGGTAGAGAGATGTGGTACAATAAAAGGATTATTTTGGGGACTTAAAAGAATAATCCGCTGTCATCCGTGGGGAGGCAAGGGATATGATCCTTTATTAAAATGACTAATCCGACTTTTTTCAATCAGGTACTAATTTGGCCGATTTTAAACATCTTAATGGCTTTGTATAAGTTATTCGTCACTCTTCACCTGCCGGGAGCATTGGGCTTAGCAGTGATTACCATGACTTCGCTGATCCGCTTGATTTTACACCCCCTGACACTAAGCCAACTTAAAAGCGCTCATAAAATGAATAAGCTTAAACCTCATATTGACGCCTTAGGCAAAAAACATAAAGATGATAAGGTTAAACTCCAACAAGCGCAAATGCAGTTATATAAAGAGGCCGGTATTAATCCTGCCGCAGGCTGTCTGCCGCTGCTTCTCCAGATGCCTATTTTAATCGCCCTTTATAATGTATTTTTTCAAGTATTATCCAACAATAATCTGCCAAATCTTATTTCTGATATCAATAAAGTTATTTATCTTTCTTTTTTGAAAATAGAGACTCTGGACTTGTCTTTTTTCGGTCTGAATCTTGCCAGCAAACCATCAGAGTGGCAAACTTCAGGGTTTATTTTATTGGCAGTTCCTGTAATTACCGGTGTTTTACAGTATATTCAGACCAAAATGATGATACCACAGACTCAAACAACAAATAACAAACAACAAATAACAACAAAAGATAAAGATAATAAAACAGAAGATATGGGCATGATGATGCAGAAACAAATGTCCATAATGATGCCCCTCATGATCGGCTTTTTCGCCTATTCTTTTCCTTTGGGGTTATCTCTTTACTGGAACACTTTTACGGTTTTTGGTATAATCGAGCAGAAAAATTTACAAAAACATTTGAAAAAAGAAAATGGTTAAAGCTAAAAAAGATAAAAAAATTCAGGACCTCATCAAAGAAACGACGGAAGATATACTGAGCAAGTTAAGCATTACTTCAACTTTGGAAGTTGTGGAGAAAAAAGTGGAAGAAGGAAGCGATCTGGCCGGAGATTTTTTGGTTAATATTACAACTGAAGAGACAGGTCTTCTTATAGGCCGGCACGGAGAGACTATAAACAGTTTACAGCTAATCATCGGAGTCATAATATTTAATAAAACCAATAAATGGCATAGGATAGTGCTCGATGTTGGCGGCTACCGTAAAAGCCGCGAAGAAAGCATTAAAGAAATGGTAGAAAGAATTGCTCTTGAGGTAGAAACCACCGGTCAAAGCGTGACCTTACCTGATTTCACTTCTTACGAAAGACGGATTGCACACATGTGTCTGACTGACAATAAAAAAGTCACATCAGAGTCTATCGGTGAAGGACGCGACAGAAGATTGACGATCAAACTTCTTACAGAGTGAAACTGAATCACATTTTGTATTATCTTTTATTGATTTTTCTGCCCGTTCAGCTCGGGCGCCATTTTTTTCCTGATTTTGCTTTAATAGCCGGTATTCGCAGCGACTATCTTTCCCCGACGATTTTTCTTACTGATTTATTGATCTTATTAATGCTGGCAGTTGAGGTGATCGGGTTTTTGCAGATAAAGAGAGGTTTACTTTTTACCCGCGCCTCCAAATCTTTTACAAGAAACTCAAAACGATGGTATTTTTTTCTGGCACTTTTACTTTATCTTGTCTTTACCAGTCTATTTATTGCTGCCAATCCTCAGGCGGCGTTGTATAAACTGCTAAAAATTACCGAGTATGCTTACTTGGTCTCTTATATTATCAGGCTTAAACCAAAGCTTCTGGAAAGCATTTTATCTTTATCTGTTGGCGTGTATTATTCAAGTGTCGTAGCTATATGGCAGTTTCTTGCCCAATCTTCAATCGGGGGGTTGTTTTGGTGGTTAGGGGAAAGAAGCTTTAACCTGTCAACTCCCGGAATCGCCAAAACTACCATCAACGGGGCCGAGATGCTTCGCCCCTACGCAACTTTTCCTCATCCTAACGTGTTGGGAGGTTTTTTAGCGGTTATGCTTCCGGTTATATTGGCAATCATGATTTACCATAGAGACGTCTTAACCGGTAAACTCTATTTATATCTTAACCTGACTTTGGTGTTGGGACTGTTTGCCCTTGTTTTTACCTTTAGCCGTACTGCTTGGGTGATGGGTGCATTTGGTTTCGGCCTTGTTTTTTTAGCAGATCCCAAAATCGTTGTCAAAACAGCACGCAGAAAAATAATCCTCCTGTCTGTTTTATATGTCATTCTTTTACTTTCTGTATTAACGCCGTTTATTCTTCCGCAGACAATTGACAGTTTTAAAGAAAGATCCAGTTTTATCTCAACAGCTTTTGAGATGATCAGGCTCCAACCTGTCTTTGGCTATGGTTTGAATAATTTTATTGTTAATTTTCATGAGTTTGTACCGCCCACAGCCGGAATTTATATATTTCAACCTCTTCATAACATGTATTTATTAATTTTTCTGGAAACCGGTTTATGGGGACTTATAACCGCCTTAATTTTATTTTCCAAACTATATCTTCGAAGTGCAAAATCAGATTACCTGGTTTTTATTGGAGTTGTACAACTCTTGCTTCTTGGCCTTTTCGATCATTATCTCGTAACTCTTCAGCAGGGCCAGCTGTTACTTACAGTTTTCACCTCTCTTGCCTTAACACCAGAGCATAACCAAGTCTGACTTGGCATAGCTCGGTTTAGGGCTGCACTATGAACCGTGTTTCGCTCTAGTTCACGGCTTGCCTTTTTAGAGAAAAATTCGTAAGATGACAACACAAAATGAAATTTCACCGAATACTATTTTTTGTTCTTGTTTTTCCTCTTACTCTTGTTTTAGATATCATTTTTTTTAACCTCACACGGGCGTGCCCAAGTTGTGGCAGTTTTAGTCAATTTATTCAAACAGAAGGCGCTTTGTCATTCCCTTTTGTAGTTAGTATCATGAACTTTGTAGAAAATCAATTACTCCGGCGCAAATCAACAATTTAACAATGAAGCAATGTAACAATTTATTTTTATGAACATCGCTATACTCGGCGGACGTTTTGATCCGCCTCACATCTGGCATTACTGGACGGGGGCACAAATACTGGAGTGCGTCAAACATATTGACCAGGTCTGGCTGATGCCGGATCATTCCAATGCCTTTAAACCAATCACGGCTTCCCCTCGTGACCGGCTGGATATGCTTCATTTTTTGGAGGCCGGCAGAATAAGGGTGTCAACCATAGCCCTTGCCAGAGAAAACGTGACTTATACTGTCGAGCTGGTGTCCGGCCTCGTTCGCGACCAATATAATAAATATTTTTGGGTAGTCGGGTCTGACGTGACAGCCGAATTTTCCCGCTGGCGGGATTACCAGAAGTTATCCAGAATTATTGATTTTCTGGTATTTCCCAGAAAAGACTATCCTGTCAAAAACCTTCCCTCCGGATTTAAAAAAATTGAAGGGAATCTTCTTCTGAGTAATATTTCTTCAACTTTAATCAGAGACAGGATAAAAAACGGCCTGTCGATAAAAGGCCTGGTTTTTCCCGAGGTGGAGGAGATGATCAGGACGAGAAAACTATACAAGTAAATTCCAAATGACAAAACCCAAATTTCAAATTAATACCAAAATCCTAATTACTAAATTAAGACATTTAGATTTTGAATTTGATTTGTATCTTTGAAATTTAAACTTTGGATTTATATCATGAAAATTAATTTAGCTATTAATACCAAACAAACAACAGAAAGAATTATTAATTTTATCAAAAAAACCCTCGGGAAAGCCGGTTTCTCCAAAGTTATTATCGGACTTTCCGGCGGTATTGATTCAGCCGTTTCCTGCGCGTTAGGCGTGCGGGCACTCGGAGAAAAAAATGTTTTCGTCGGCATTTTTCCTTACGGGAAGTTAAATAAGGAAGGACTTAGTGATGCCAAACAACTGGTCCGTCAACTGCATATTCCAGATGCCAATATTATTATCTATGATATTCAGCCCCCTGTTGACCAGATCTTAAAATTGGATCCTTCATCCGGCAAAATCAGAAAAGGCAACATCATCGCCCGCGTCCGTATGACAATCTTGTTTGATCTGGCTAAAAAGCATCAGGTTTTGGTGCTTGGTACCGAAAATAAAACAGAGTATCTTCTTGGCTACTTCACCCGTTTCGGCGACGAGGCCTCAGACATTGAACCGGTGCGCGGTCTTTATAAAACCCAAGTGAGACAACTGGCCAAATATTTTAAATTACCTCCAAAAATTATTGACGCTGTTCCGACTGCCGGTCTTTGGCAGGGACAAAGCGATGAGGACGAGTTTGGATTTACGTATGCGGAAGCTGATAAAATTCTTCATTTATATAAGGATT
>MFJN01000002.1:0-2546 GCA_001779235.1 Candidatus Gottesmanbacteria bacterium RIFCSPHIGHO2_02_FULL_40_13
GCTTGTTTTGCTCCCACTATCGGTTGCGATAACTGGCACCGTTTATATCAACAATTACCCACTGCCATTATCATAGACCCCTCCTTGCATTGACAAAACCTCCTTGCAGATATATAATCTCCTTGTATGATGCACGTTGCAACGATCTCAAGTAAAAGGCAATTAACCATTCCTTCAGCTATTTTTTCCCAACTTGGCTTTAAGGAGGGTGAAAAAGTGCTTATTTCAGAAGAAGCCGGAGCAATGAGGGTAGTCTCTTCATTATCACTTATTGAAAAACTGGCAGGTTCAGTAAAGATACCCACAAGATTTAAAGGATTATCCATAGATCAGATGATTTCTCGTGCAAAAGAAGAGTATTTTCAAGCCAAATACAAAAAACAACCGAAATGATATTTGTCGATACAAATTATTTTTTACGCTTTTTAATTCGGGATGATGAAAAGCATTATCTCACAGCAAGAAAACTATTCGAAGCCGGAGCAATGGGTAAAGCGAAACTTTTTACGTGTAACCTCGTCATTTTTGAATTGAAATGGGTGTTATCCTCGTTTTATTTGAAAGATAAACAGGAAGTAATAGACATACTGACAAATGTACTTGCAATGCAATTTGTTGATTTAGCGGAAAAAGATATGCTTATGGAGACAGTCGCTTTATTTAAAAATAGTACTTTGGAATTTGAGGATTGTTTTAATCTTTTTTACGCCAAATCGATGGAAGCCGATTCACTGGCAACTTTTGACCAAAAATTAAACAATAAATTCAAGGAAATGGAAAAGTCCTGAAAATCCCCCGGACGATGACGAGATTTATCCTCTAAAAGAATTTCAAAATGATGATGCCGGGAATGCAGGGTGGGTGACGAATAAGAAAATTGAAGCTGTAAATCCGTTTGAGTGATTATTTGACAAATAAAGGTACTTTGCTGTTTTGCTTCAGTTTATCCAGTGATTTTTCATAGGCATCAATACTTGCTTCAACACTGACCCCCTGATTTATCACCGTATTGTTTTGCCAGAATGTTAAGGTAAGAGACTGTTCTTCTCCAACCAGTTTTAGTAAATCTGAGGCAAATTTAGCGTCTGCCACCTTAGCCTGATTTATTCCGGCCATAATGACAGACCGGATCATATTCATATCAACAGTGGAAAGCTGATTTTTTTCGGCCTTGCCGGATATCACCTGGAAAGCGGTAATAAAACCCTGTAATATGCCCGAGGTTGTCACAAAATACTCATGCACAGAGGATAAAACCGCCAGATTATGGGCGTGATATTCCCCGGCGTTGGCAGGCAGTTCTTCAGCACTAATGGTTTGCAGAGTATCAGCAAGAGACTTGATATCAGCGGTGTCTTTTTGAGCCTGATCCAAAAAAATCTGCGCTTGAGAAGCTCTGGTTTTCAGTCCGTTTTGCAGGATTTCATCCGGCGTGATATTGGAAAGAGCTGATGAAACAGCGGACAGCGAATTTTTAAATGAGGAAATTTTGGTATTTATAGAAATGAGCGTATCACTTAATATCTGGTAGTAACCGGCTACTTTTCCAGCTTCTGAAAAATACGGCGATATTTCCTTTTTTACCTTTTGGCTTTCCATAAGTTTATCGCGGTTGGTTTTGTTGAGTGATGATGAAGTTTGAGTGGTGGAACTGACCAGCTCATCGAGGTCTTTTTGTGCTTTTGCAACATATTCCTTGGCTTTAATAGTTTCATCCTTCAGTTCTCTGGTTTTTTGAGTGCTGATATTTTCTGCAACCGTACGGATTCCGGCTATTTGGGACTGATTTCTACCCAACGCCTCCCAAAAATTACTCATCTCCTCCTGTATATTTTGAGCGTTTTGCTCAACCAGAAAATTTTCCTGAGGAGATTGAAGTCCCAACACCTCTTGATCCATTTGCAGATAGGAGAGTTGGGGATGGATAATAAGGCCCGAGGTTTCCAGAGGAAGCGGAAAGTCCTCAGGATTTTCAGCCGTAACAAGAAGATGAATTTGGTCGACAACGGCAATTACGCTTCTAGCGGAAGTTTTGAGCGATGTAATTTGTGGAGATAGAGTGTTAATTATTTTTACTGTAGCCATACGCGGTTTGACATAGAAAAAGTAAGTCAGCGTAAAAGCAAGGATCAATAAAATAAGACTTATTATTCCGGCAAAAAGAATTATTTTTTTGATATTTAAAGAAGCCGGAATTTTCTCTGAAGATGGCGCTTGCAGAGGTGACGGCGGAATTGGCTGAGCGGAGGAGATTGGCGAAGAATTTATATTTGCAGTTGATTGCATGATTCTATTATTGATCACATCTTTATAGGAGTCAAATACGGAGACTTTTTATCGGTATGATATGTGTGAGATAATATCGCTGTAACATGTACACCCCCAAATACACCATAAGCAATGAGGTTTTGAAAAATATCGGCACAATTGAAGGATCGCGCGAGGTCATTTTAAACGCGCCTCTGGTTCCCGCCTACGAGAAAAAATTCAGGGATGAGGCGATCATCCGTACCGTACACCACGGAACACATATTGAAGGAAATGAA
>MFJN01000002.1:2630-15617 GCA_001779235.1 Candidatus Gottesmanbacteria bacterium RIFCSPHIGHO2_02_FULL_40_13
AGAAATGTACTCAATTATCTTGATTTTGTCGGTGCGGGAGAAGTCTCAGAGGGAAAGATCACACAACAGGTGCTGAATAAAATCCATTCTCTGACTGTCGAGAAAATTCTTGAAGAGGAAAAGTGCGGAGTTTTCAGAAAAACCCAGGTAGTAGTCAAGAATTCGCTCACCGGTGAAATCACCTTCCGCCCGCCTCCGGCAATTGAAGTTCCTTTTCAGGTGGATGAGTTTTTGGAATGGGTCAATAAATTGAAACAGGGTGAGATTCATCCTGTCATTAAAGCCGGCATCACCCATTATGAATTGGTGCGCATACATCCATACATAGACGGTAACGGACGGACAGCCCGTTCTGCGGCAACCTTAGTATTATTTCTGGAAAAATATGACATCAGGAGGTTTTTTTCCCTCGAGGAATATTTTGACTCTGACGCCTCCAACTATTACGAGTCGTTGAAATCAGCCTCATCCGGCGATTTGACAGTCTGGATGGAGTATTTTACCAAAGGATTGGCGATAGAGCTGAACCGCATCAAGGAAAAAATCAAAAAGCTGTCAACTGACGTCCACCTGAAAGAAAAACTGGGAGGTAAACAGGTATTTTTAACAGAGCGTCAGATTGCGATTATGGAATATATTCAAAGAGCGGGATATCTGCAAAATCAGAGTTTTGAAGAGTTGTTTCCCAAAATATCAGAAGACACAATACTTCGCGATCTGAAAGACCTTCTTGATAAAGGTATCATTAAAAAAGAAGGAAAAACCAAAGCCGCGAGATACATGTTAAGATAGCGTAAAGCGTCAAGCGTGAAGCGTTAAGAATTTATTTTACTTTACGCTTTCCGCTTTTAACCTTAACGCTTTTAGGTATGACTTTTAAAAAACTGGCAGAATATTTTTCAAAACTTGAAGATACTTCCTCCCGGTTGATGATGACAGAGATATTATCTCAGTTGTTTAAAGAGTCGGGAGATGATGAGATAGGGCAAATCTGTTTTTTACTGCAGGGGCGAATCGCCCCTCAGTTTGTTCCCCTGGAATTTGGCATGGCGGATAAAATGATGATCAGAGCAGTTGAGAAGGGATTGGGTATACCAGCAGAACTAGTGATCAGAGAATTTAAAAAAACAGGGGATTTGGGAATTGTAATTTCCAACCTCAAAGCTTCCACCGCCTCCAATCAGGAAAGAGGAGACTTAGAAATTGCCAAGGTTTATGAAGTTTTTTTTAATACTGCTGCTGCTTCCGGAGAAGGATCGCAGGAGGAAAAGATTAATTTACTGGGAAATCTCATCAAAGAGATTGATGTGGATTCTGCGCGATTTATTGTCAGGATTCCCTTGGGTAAACTTAGGCTCGGCTTCTCCGATATGACGATTCTGGATAGTTTGTCCTGGATGATAGATGGCAATAAGACATACAGAGCGGAAATAGAGAGAGCCTATAACGTCCGTCCGGATTTATCTTTTATCAGCACAACTCTGAAGAAGAAAGGCATAGCCGGTCTTAAATCTACGCAGCCTACCGTGGGAACCCCAATCCTTATGGCAAGGGCTGAAAGGATGAGTATGGGAGCTGAGATTATCGAAAAGATAGGCCGTTGTGCCGTGGAGCCTAAATACGACGGGTTCAGGCTGCAGGTACATTACAATTCTCACGGGATAGAGACGGGATACCGGAAAAAAGAAAGCCGGTTTCTGAAGCTTCTTGCTGAAAAAGAGACAAACGAGAAAGTCCGGTTATATTCCCGCAACCTCGAAGACGCCACAGCCATGTATCCAGACGTAGTTTCGGGAATAGAAAAACAGATTAAAGCAGAGTCGGTAATTTTCGAAGGAGAGGCAATCGCTTTTAATCCGACTACAGGTGAGTATCTGCCCTTTCAGGAAACGGTGCAACGAAAAAGAAAATATGATATCGAGGCGATGACCAGGAAAGTCCCCCTCAAACTTATTGCTTTTGATCTTCTCTATCTTGACGGTGAGAATTTGATAGGCAAACCTTATAGCGAGAGAAGAGAGAAATTAAAAAAAATCTTCAATTAACAGGCTGGATTTATCCTTTTAAAGAACGCTTTTCTCACAAAATTTATACCTCCTTATATACAACTTAGGTATTGCTCGAGGTATACTAATGTTGTATATTATTATTTGTTGCTGTCAGTCTACCAGTGTTATCCGTACTTACAGTATTAGCTGTATTAAATGAGAAAATTATTACGACCGCGTGATTATCTACTTTTAACAATAGGTATATTAGGCGATACCTTTGAGGAGGTTAAAGATCCATTCGGACTTCAAGAACAAGGATCTTTGTATCTTTATGGTTGGGTACCGGAGAGGTGGAAGAAACATAATTTTGAAAGAGCTGTAAAAAGGATGCTTAAAACAGGTGACATTGAGAAAATTCTATCTCACGGTAAACCGGTATTGAGACTTACATCAGCAGGGCGGGGAAAATGGTTACGTGAATTTCCACTTTTTGAACTTTCCCGGAAACGTTGGGACGGATGGTGGCGGATGGTGGCTTTTGATATTCCAAATAAACTAAAAGGAAGGCGAGCCTCTCTTCGGGAAAAACTGGAGGGGTTGGGGATGGGAAGACTCCAGGAAAGTCTTTATATTACCCCATTCGATTTTGGTGGGGATTTGCAAGAATTTATTAATAACCATGAACTTTCTGAATATGTCGAGGTATTCGAGGCCCGTCATATTTTTGGCCACGATCCGCAAACACTAGCCTACCGGGTATGGCATCTTGATAGATTAGAGGAAAGATATAGTGAGTTCCGGCAACAGCTGGAAAAAAATCAATCTTTTACCTCTCTCGACAGGTTTAAATTTCAAACTCAGTTTGAGGAGATATTACTTGATGATCCGCTTTTACCCAAAGAGTTATTGCCGAAAGATTGGGATGGCTTTAAAGTACGTAAATTAATCTTAGGAATGTGATTTATTTGACAACTTCGGTATATCTCGAGGTATAGTAGAGTGGTAAGAGAGAATTTAAAAATAGGATGAAAAATAGGATTTATAGAGAGAGGAGAAAGAGGTTGGAAAAGATTGTATACTTCTTATATTTAAAATTGTATTAAAATGAATCAGTATATACCCCTCTAAAACTTCGACTACGCTCAGTATTAGTCTTGAGCAATTAGTCCTGAGCAATGTCGAACGGACTAATCACCTCCCGATTAAATCGGGACCGGAGTAAGATGGGTATATCTAATCCTATTTATTAAGCTCTTTCAAACAGGACATAACCACCATGGATTGTTTGGACTACTATTTCTCCTTCAGCCGCTGGCCCAAGAGTCCAAACACCTGTGTTTCTGTCGTATACTCCCCTACGGTCTAATTGACCAGTAGCTGGATTATACAAGGCAGTACCTTCGCCTGGAATTGGAGGTGCTAAGAATACTTCTTCACTTTTTGGAAAAGTACGCGGTCCAACGATTACTGAAGTATGACGTTCACCAGGCTTTTCTCTAGTAGGGAAACTTATTGAGTCACCGATTTTGACTCCATCATTCTTTGCTAACTCTAAGTATGTTGCCATAAAACTTTTACCTTCCTTTACTTTGATAAATAAATATGAGGTATCTTACTTCTTCTTCTTCTTGTCAAGCTGGATCGGGCACGATAGAATTAGAGCAGATCCTGAACCAAGTTCAGGATGACAAATTCGTTATGCCAATAATTCTTCTTTCTGAATTAAAGATAGTAAAGAGCGCTTCTGAAATTGATGAATATTTCGAAGAACAGGCAGGAAAGGGATTAGAGGGTATAATGGCGAAAAAATTGGACGGCACGTACCGCGCCGGATCGCGTGATTTCAACTGGATCAAATACAAAAAAAGTTATTCCAGCAAGCTTTCCGACACCGTCGATGCAGTAGTTATGGGTTATGATCTGGGACAGGGAAAGCGGACAGGGTTTGGCATCGGCGGATTTTTAATCGGAGTTTTAGATCAAAGAAAAGATACTTTTGTGACCATGGCTAAAATAGGGACAGGACTGACGGACGAGGAATGGAAGACCTTGAAAGTTCAAAGTTCAAAGTTCAAAGTTCAAGATAAGCCCAAGAATTACGAGGTGAATAAAATGATGGATTGCGATGTCTGGATAAATCCTCATATAGTTGTGGAAATCAGAGCCGATGAAATAACCAAATCACCGGTACATACTGCCAATTTTGCCCTGCGGTTTCCGAGACTGGAAAGATTCAGGCAGGATAAAAGTCCAAACGAGGTGACAACACTTTCAGAGATAGAGAAGATATATAAGTCTCAATCAGCCTAAATTTTCTCCCAGATTAAGAATTTTCTTGTGTTTGATAAATTTAGGATGGTGGAGAAGCACAGTCCTTATATTTCTTACTCCGTACTCAAACATGGTATACCAGAATTTTTTCTTCCACCTCCGCAATGAATAACCTACTTTAAGATTGGGAAAATACTTAATCTCTCCCAGTTCATATAAATGACAGGCAAGATCCATATCTTCATGGACTACTTTATCATCGTCATGAATCTCGATTTTTTCCCAGGCCGATTTTCTCAGAGCATAATTGGGACCGTTCAGCTGATAATGTCCCATCATCAGTTTCATATGTCTGGAATAGGCACTGATAAAGACTGAAAGAAGTTTTTCTTCAGCCCGGTTAACCTCAGAAAAACTAAAGCCTCCGGTCAGGGCTACCATCTGCGGATAAAGAGTAAAATATCTGTAAATTGATGACAGCCAGTTATTAGAAGCGACAGAGTCTGCGTCGGTACGGGCGATAATCGCACTTTTTGCTTCTTGAAAACCGCGCTCACGGGCCGGGGTCATGCCCTGTATTTTTTCTTTTATAACAGTTGCCTTGAAACCGTCGGCAATTTTAGCGGTATTATCTGTGCAGTTGTTATCAACAACGATGACTTCAAAATCTTTAAACGACTGCTTTTGCAGCGACGCAAGGCAGTTTCCAATATATTTTTCTTCGTTAAAGGCGGGGATTACTACTGATATCAAAGGTTTCTTTATCATAGTTATTTAATAGAATTGATAGAACTTTATATTTTCAATTTCCATCATATATTTGTCAGCGTTTTACAGACGGATAATATCATTTTTTATATCAATGGCGTCTTAAAAAAGGATGATGGGTCCAAATAGTTTTGAAATATTTTCTTGGATAATTAATAAAATAATCGTACAATCCGCTGATTGTTCTAAATCGTCTGTCTGCAAAAGGAATTGTTAACTGAGGAATATATTTCAATTTACCAACTTGATACATATGGCATGTTAAATCCCAGTCTTCAAGGTATAATCGGTCATTATAATGTACTTTAATCTTTTTCCAACTTGATTTTCTGATTGCCGTAGTCGGACCGATTAATAAAATATGCCCCATCACTAATTTTGCCAAAATGTTGACAAGAATAAATGACCAAACACGAAAAATAATATTGCTGGTAATATATGTGCCGCTAATTCCTACAAGTTCCGGTTCTCGCTGGAAAGCTTCATAGATAGATTCCAACCAGTTGAGCGTGACAACCGTGTCGGCATCAGTTCTGGCAATGATTTCCGCTTTGGCTTCCTTAAATCCTCTTTCTCTGGCAGGTATTATGCCTTGAATTGGTTCTTTGATGATTCGAGCTCCAAATGACTTTGCGATTTCAGCAGTTTTATCAGCACAATTATTGTCAACGACGATGATCTCAAAATCTTTAAATGACTGCTTTTGCAGCGACGCAAGACATTTTCCAATATATTTTTCTTCGTTATAAGCGGGGATGACGACACTGATAGAAGGGTTATCAGTCATATATGATTCACAATGAAGTTTAGTTTGATATAATAGTATAACATGCAGAACATATTTTTCTCAGTCATAATTCCCACTTTAAATGAACAAGTTTACCTCCCTAAATTATTGCAGGCATTAATCCGACAAACATTCCGTAATTTTGAAACCATTATTGTTGATGCCAATTCGAAAGATAAAACCCGATTGGTTTTTGACAAGTATCGGGACGAGCTTCCGGGAGCGTCTTTTATCAACCTAAGACGGCAAAATGTTTCCTATCAGAGAAATTACGGCGCTAAAAACGCCAAGGGTTCATATCTGGTATTTTTGGATGCTGATGTGGAAATGGAGCCGACTTTTCTTGAAGAACTGCATCTGGCGGTCATAAAAAAGAAATTCTTATTTGCCACAACTTGGATTGCGCCTGACAGTGATAAATCAATTGATCAGGTAATGATTGTTTTTGCCAATCTCGGTATTGAATTGGCCAAAAGCATTAATAAGCCTTTCAGCGGAGGATATAATACCATCGTAAGAAAAGATGTTTTTGTAAAATTAAAAGGCTTTAATGATAAATTATTTATAGGCGAAGATCATGATTTCGCGATCCGTGCTTTTAAGATGGGAATTGATATCTGCATTCTCAAAGAACCGAGAATCATCATGTCGCTTCGAAGACTTCGCAGTGAAGGGACTATAACTACGCTTCGGAAATACGCCATATCCACCTCTTATTTTATTTTAAAAGGTCCAATTACCAAAAAGTTAATAGATTATCCCATGGGAGGCCATGTGCATAAGAGGCGGAAGAAGAAAAATGTATCCCAAAGAATAAATAAATACTTAAAAACCATAGATAAAATACAGGAGAAACTGCTACAATTACTAAACTAAAAATATGCAGGTAATCGTCGATCTTCCCCGAAGAACACTTACCTCAAGCCGGAGGCTTACAGCCTCGCGCTCTTGAGGGGCGTGTCTTCGGGGCAGGCAGCTTTTACTAACTATGAGAGTCATCTCAGATTTACAATTACATTCTAAGTACAGCAGAGCTGTCTCTCCGCAGATGATGATTCCCTTTATCGGGTTGTGGGCGAAAATCAAGGGAATAGGACTTATAGCAACCGGCGATTGGACTCATCCATTATGGATGAGGGAGATAAAAGCCAATTTGACGGAAGATGGCAGCGGACTTTTAAAGCTTAAAAAAAGCGATGAAAGATTTACAGAGGACGGCCCCTTTTTTTTGCTGGAATCTGAAGTTTCCTGCATCTATACGCAAGGCGGGAAGGGCAGGCGGGTGCATACGCTTATCTGGTCACCCACAATCGACACCTGCGACAAAATCAATAAAGAACTGACCAGACGCGGGGCTAATCTTTTATCTGACGGCAGACCGATAATTGGCCTTACCAGTATTCAGGTGGCAGAGGTGGTTTTTTCGATCGACCCCAAGTGTTTGATAGTACCGGCTCATGTCTGGACTCCATGGTTTTCTATGTACGGCTCAAAGTCCGGGTTTGATTCCATCGCTGACTGTTACGGAGAGTATGCCAAGGATATTTTTGCCGTAGAAACAGGGCTTTCCAGCGATCCATCGATGAATTGGAGGATTAAAGAGCTTGATAATCGCAGTATTGTCTCTTTTTCCGATGCGCATTCGGGGCCAAAACTGGGCAGGGAAGCCACGGTATTTGAGCTCGCGGAGTTAAGTTATCAGGCAATTAGAAAAGCAATTATGACTCCAGCAGAAAGCGTGAAGCGTGAAGCGGAAAGTAATAATAAATCGAATAATGATTCTAGTTCGCTTAACGCTAAACGCTTAACGCTAAACGCTAATAATATCGCTTACACCCTCGAGTTTTATCCTGAAGAAGGGAAATATCATTACACCGGCCATCGTGCCTGCGGAGTGAAGCAGGATCCCCGGGAAACAGGAGAGAAAGGAACAGTTTGTCCGGTCTGCGGAAAGCCTTTAACAATTGGAGTGATGCATAGGGTTGAGGAACTGGCGGGTAGAAGTGAGGCGGATTTGAAATTAACTACCAGAGAAGTTCAGGGAACCAAAGTCAAAGGGATTTACTCTGATGCTTTTCCCGGCAGGCCTCCTTACATTAAGCTTGTGCCTTTGCAGGAGATAATTGCAGAAACAATTGGAGGCGCTCCGACAGCTGTCAACGTGCAAAATGAATACAAAAAGTTGACTAACCAATTTAGTAATGAATTTGCAGTTTTACTGCAGATTAGTATTCCGGATATTGCCAAAGCGGCAGGAGAAAAAATTGCACAGGCGATCCATAAGGTTAGGGAGGGGGATATTGTAATTGATCCGGGTTATGACGGGGTATTTGGCATCGTCAAAATCTGGGGTGAAGAAGGAAAGAAAAAACTGTCAGATGATAAAAAACAGTTGAGTTTATTGTAACGACGTTTGTAAAGATGAAGATCTTGAAGATTGACAAATTAGCTCTTTAATGCTACAATATGTCCAGTATGATAGACAAAACAGATACATTTGAGATAGTAAGATACATTGAAAATGATATAATTCAACACCTCCAACCCAACAAGGTGATAGTTATTTACGGCCCGCGCCGGGTTGGCAAAACAACTTTGGTACACAAGCTGGCAAAACAAATATCTGATCCTGTTCTTTGGCTCAACGGAGAAAATCTGGACACCCAGGAGTGGCTGTCATCCCGCTCTCTGACAAAGCTAACAGCCGGTATCGGTTCCTACCGTAGGCTGATTATTGATGAAGCCCAGCGTGTAGATCAGATAGGGTTGAATCTAAAAATACTTATAGACAGCATTCCGAACATCCGCATCATAGCTACCGGCTCGTCGTCTTTTGACTTAGCTAATCAGGTCGGTGAGCCACTCGTCGGGCGCAAGTGGCAATACCAGCTGTACCCCGTTGCCCAACTGGAATTGGTACCGATGGAGACACCGTTTGAAAGCAAACTTAAACTTGAAGAGCGACTCATCTATGGTTCATACCCCGAAGTGGTCACTACCCAGGGAGCACAGGAAAAAAGGAATATTCTCTCATCGATTGTGGATGGAGCATTATTTAAAGATTTATTTATGCTTGACGGTATAAAAAAACCCGCCAAAGCCGTCCAGCTGGCCAAAGCCATAGCGTTGCAGGTTGGCGGTCTGATCTCATTGACCGAACTGTCAAATACCCTGGATATCAATCTGGCTACTGTCGAGCGATACCTTGATCTTTTAGAAAAAACGTTCGTCATTATCAGCGTTTCGGGCTTTCGCAGAAATTTGCGCACCGAGCTTACCAAAACCCGCCGATACTACTTTTGGGACAATGGGATCAGAAACTCCCTCATCAACAGCTTCAATCCGCTCTCTCTGCGTACCGACACGGGACAACTGTGGGAAAACTATATTTTTATTGAACGCATGAAAAAGCGCGATTATCAGCATATTTATTCCAACATCTACTTCTGGCGCACACACAACCGACAGGAAATAGATCTAGTAGAAGAGCGCGATGGAAAACTACATGGCGTGGAAATAAAATGGTCTCCTTCGAAAGGCCGCCGCCCCCCCAGTAATTGGACTGATACGTACCCCAATGCCGAGTACGTCGTGGTTAACAGGGAAAATTACCTGTCCTTCATCACGTAACTTTCTCCTTTATAATTTTTACCTTAAGCCAAAAAAAGCAGTTAAGCATCTTTTAGATAATCAGCTATCTGCTGCAGTTTATGGTTTTGCCGGCAGTGCTGGCGGAACAGTAGTTTGAGGCAGATGATTTTTTCCTACAAGATGATAAAAAACAGATGAGTTTATTTTAAATTGTAGGTAGGACCGGTGGAGGATGGAATCCAGATCGCTGCAATAGAATACTCTGTTGTTCTGTAGGGCTGGTTAATTCACTCCAACTAATATCTTTCTCTGGATTAAAAAGAGCCATAAATCTCCTTGCTTCATTCAATTGTTTTATTATCTCGCCGGGTGGATAGAATTTTTCCTGCTCTAGCAAATTGATGCTAGTTTGACTTCCGCCTCCATAGGGAGATAGCGTTAGCTCACAATCAAATGTTTTACCTGCATCTTGTTCTTTGGTTCGGTGGGAAGGAGCGTGGATACGCATTAGGAGTCCCGCCTCATTTATTTTTTGTTTACCGTCGTATACATAATGTTGTTGTATTCTGCCGATTTCCAATCTTCCGCCTCCTAGGAGTGGAATTATAACAGGAGCATCTGGAGTGAATGGTTGGGAATTATTAGTGCTTATAACAATTGGTATTTTATCCAAATAGCTCTTTTCAAATATAATTCCAGCAAGTTGGCCCCATGTTTTATCAAGTCTTTTTTGAGTACTAAAGTCAACTTCTTGTTGTATATCACCAACTAATAAGTCAAATGACGGCCTGTTTAACATATAATAAAATTACTTCTTCTTCTTCTTGTCAAGTACATGTACAGTAGGCAATCAGTCAGTATGAAAAATTTGACAAATTTCATACCGGGTGTTATAAGTAAACTATTATGAATACTTCAAATCCCTACATAGGAGAGATTACAATAGGGGAAAGATACCAGGCGGTGATACCCAAAAAGGTGCGTGAAATCGCCAGGAAGATGAAAGCCGGAGTCAAGGCAACTGTTGTGGCGATTGATGAAAGAACTGTTATAGTGACTGTAAAACCAAAAGATTGGGTGAAGGAGACTTACGGTATGCATAAAAAAATTTGGCAGGGAATAGATGCAACAGAGTATATTCAAACTTTACGCAGTGAATGGGTACAAAACCGCCACCAGTGAAATCAGGATTGGAAATAAAATTAAAAAGAGTTAATAAAGTCGGAATTGATGCGATGTGCTTCATTTATCAATTCCAAGCGCATCTTCTTTTTGGTCCTCTAACTTCTATAATGTTTTCCCGAATGGAGGATAAGAAGTTAGACGGTTGTACCTCGGTCTTGAGTTTGGCTGAAATATTATCCTATCCAAAACTTCAGCAAGACCGATTATCATGGGAAGAAGAGAGAAGAAGGTTTTGGCAGACTCCAAATTTAAAAGTTGAAGACGTTGACAGCAAAATTTGTGAAGCCGCATCCATTTTGAAAGTTAAGTATTCTTTAACTTTTCCTGATGCGATTCAGGTGACAACTGCTATTTTTTCCAAAGCGGAAGGATTTGTGACCAATGACGAAAAATTCAGGCGAGTCAAGGAAGTGCCGGTTATTTTGTTAGGAGACTATATTAAATGATTGTTTGTAAGGAGATATCATTTGAAAATAATTTGTCATGGGATGACTTAATTAAAAAAAGTGTTACCGCAACCTTTTTCCAGACCAAAGACTGGCTTGAGACTTGGCTGAAACATTTTCCGGCAGAGCATACGATTATCGGAGTTTATGAAGGTCAGGAGTTAATCGGGATCGCTCCTCTCGCTATCGCTACCTTGAAGGGTCAGACCCTTAAAGGTACGGGTTTTTGGGGTGTTTCCACAGTCTTAAATGGTGAACTGGTCAGCGACTATGGCGATATTATTGCCACGAAAGGAAGAGAAAAAGAGGTGTGGGAAGCAATTTTGAGAGAATTAAACAATGTAACAATGAAACCTGCCTCGCCGGCAGGCAGGCAATTTAACAATGAAAAAAAAGAATTTAATTTTATCAGAGAAGATTCGCCAAGTTTGGAGATATTAATAGACTTAGGCGGGGAGACAGAAGAGGTAGACGTGGCTCCATATCTTGATTTGCCCATGACCCCGGAAGAATATATGGAGAGTTTAGACCGGCATAACCGGCATGAACTGAAGAGAAAAATGCGCAAGATCGAGAATGAAGATGTAACTGTTGTACCATCTTCAGGCGGTCTTAACGATATTAATGAACTCTTCCGGCTGATGGAAATAAGCAGTGAAGAAAAAAGAAGATTTTTATCGCCTGAAATGAAAGCATATTTTCAGGAGTTAATTACTAAAGGCTATATAAATAAAACAGCAGAACTGATGTTCATGCAAAAAGACAATATTAATATCGCCACCACTCTTTCTTTTCATTACCGGGAAGATGTATTATTATACAATTCCGGTTTCGATCCCAAGTTTGGATATCTTTCAGCCGGTTTAATATTAAAAGCGCATTTAATCAAACACGCCATAGAACAAAAAAAGAAAAGATTTGATTTTTTACGGGGAAACGAGCGGTATAAATATGATCTGGGAGGAAAAGAGAGAAAGTTATATAAAATTACATTTAAAAATCGACCTAATTAACCTAATTGACCTAATTACTAAACAGGCACCAAATCCCAATATATAAAAATTATAAATTATGCATAAGCTTTTAGTTGTTACCGCTCATCCTGATGATGAGGCCTTTGGGCCCGCGGGAACGATCGCAAAATATGCCGATATGGGCGTGGAAATTCATCTGCTTTGTGCCACACGCGGAGAAGCAGGGCAGTGGAGTCAAAAAAAAGGCAGCAGGCAAAAGGCAAAAGGTAAAAGTTTCGATAGAGTAGAGATAAGAGATGAAGTAAAGCTTCATCATGTCAGAGAAAAGGAGCTTTTAAAATCTGCAAAGATCCTGGGGATTCAGAAAGTGGATTTTTTGGATTTTATAGACGGAACGCTCTGTAGCGCAAATTATCATAATCTTGCCGGAAAAATCAGCAAAACAATAAACTTCTTCAAGCCTCAGGTTATTATGACCATGGAGAGGCTGGGCGTTTCCGGACATCTGGATCATATTGCAGTATCCTTGACTACCACTTTTGCCTTTTTAAAATCGTCATACGGAAACAAGCTTTATTACCACTGTCTGCCGAAGGAAAACAGAGAAAAAGAGTTGGATAATTACTTTATCTATTTTCCAGAAGGGTATGATCAGGATGAGATAACTACAAGAATTGACTGGAGCAAATATTGGGACCGGAAGGTAGAAGCTATGGAGGAACATCAAAGTCAAAAACAAGACGTGGAGAGAATACTCAAAAGGATTGTCAAACAGAAACGTATTGATAATTTCATTCTTCAGCATTACCGTAATTTAATACCAAAATTTCCTGAAGCTGATTTATTTGACGGGATTGAGGATTGATCCCGATCAAATCGGGGGGGTCTTCGATAAAGACAGTGGGTAGAAAATCGATCTCCGGCTTGTTTTAAAGACGAATTCCCAATACAAAAGTAGTAGGACATCATTTTTA
>MFJN01000003.1:0-3551 GCA_001779235.1 Candidatus Gottesmanbacteria bacterium RIFCSPHIGHO2_02_FULL_40_13
CACTCTCCCATATCCCGCCGAAATCTAGTAAAATTAATCAAGGTGTCGGCGGGACATCAGATATACTGAAACGTTGTACGAAATTACTTAATTTTTTTCTACTATGAAAAGATCACCAGAACAACAACGTGGAGAACCGGAACCACAAAGACTTACATTTGAAAAGCCCAAGGGCTGGTATCGCTATGGGAAAATACCTTATAAAATTTTCTACTCTTTAGAGCACCCAACAGGGAGTCTTGTTGATGACAAAAACCCCGGAAAATTTAGGGTTACACCTGATACGGGTGGCGGATATTCGTTGAGTATATGGGTACACGAAGCTGTTCCTGCAGAATATAAGGACATCGTCATGCATCACGAACTAATTGAGATGGAGTTAATTTTCTCAGGAGGTCGTCAAGAAGAGACTCATCAACAAGCCGTAGTAAAGACGGAGTCATATGCAAAAACCCATCTTTCACCAGAAGAATACGAAAATTTTACAAGGTGGCAAAAGACGCTAGATAATTATTAACGAAAAAAAATAAGTAACATCATATAACACGGCATATCCGCAAGGGCTAAAGCCACATTTCGCCACACTTTATAAAATTAATGGAAGTGGCGAAACGTCGGATATGCTGAAACGTTAGGTGATATATATCTGCACTATTTGTATGTTTGCCGGCCACTTTCTGGTACAGAAAGTATTTATTTTAGGGGGGTAGTAGTGTCGCATACTGCGATTTTATTAATAGAACTGATAACATAGACTTATGTCATACGGGTATTTACTAGTAGTTATTGCAATGCTGGTTATCTATACAGCTGTCCGCAGAATTACCAAGCTACCTAGTATCGGTAATACGAAACAGAAAATATTTTTATTCAGTTGCACATATCTCACTACACTGATATGGGATAACATTGCTGTTTCGTCAGGTCACTGGCAATACAAGAATATGCTGGGGTATTTCATTGGATACAGCCCGATTGAGAATATACTATTCGCCATAGTATACCCCCTAGCCGTCATTACAGTTTATCAGTTAGCTATAAAGTATTTAAGGATAGAATGAGCGGATATCTTTTAACGATTTTTATCTTGTGGATGCTAATTTACTTTACTCAGAGAAAGTATAATTTAGTATTATTCAATAGTTTACCGATTACCAAATTTATAGTAATTATTCTGTGCATTTTCGTATTACCAGGATTTATAACCGACCTGATAGCTATAGAATTTGAGTGGTATATATTTCCAGAATCAAGTACCTATTTATGGATGACAAGCCTAGGTATTCCCGTGGAAGAAATTCTATTTTTTATTACAGTTCCGATTTGGATTCTGATTCTTTGGAAGTTAAGCCTCAAGGTGGTTAGTCAATCTAAGTGAATGACACTCCTATAACATTTTCAGCTCGCATTCACCCCCAACCCCTCTGCGAGTTGAAAATTGAAGGAGAGGGAACAGAAAGTCACGCGAAAACAGAAATTAAGGAACAAATATACGTCTCACTCCTTACAGTCGTTCGACCTCGTTGCACTCTCGCTAGAGGTGAAAAGGGGTCACTGTACCACCTCTCGCTCGGGTCGTACAACTACTGCATATCTGGCTCAGTCGTTACGCTCCTTCGACCCATATCAGGCGGATTTGCGAGTATAATCCATTACAAATCCGCCTGACACCTGCCCGCAGTGCTTCGCACAAGCGATGCAGGCGGGTCAGATATACAGGCGACGTTAGGTGAAATAGTGAAAATGAAATTAATGAACTATTTTATGTTACTTCTTCTGACGATAGTTGGTATTCGTGTTGGATCTATTGCTGGCATATACTTTGGAATAACATATCAGGAATTATTTGGTATTTGTCCGTTTCGGGGAGGTATTGACTGTATAAGTTACTTATGGCCGTTTCCGATCATGGGCGCACTATCTGGACCATTCTTGATCTTTGCTATCAGAGTTTTTATGAAAAGCGGAAAAGGAAGTAGTTATTTTTCACTACATCACATAACACGGTATATACGGCTCCCTCCAAAGGCGGGCAGGCAGGACTCAGCTTGTCCTTCGCCCATATTGCCGATTTTTAAAAACCATGATAGAATGTGGTTGCGCTAAGGGAACAAATATATGAGTGCACAAACCACACCAGCGACAATTTCTTTTCCACTTTCAGGCCTAAAACCTCTTTACAGGAGCAGTCGAGGTAAAAAGCTCGTGGTGGAAGTCGACGTTGGTTCTATGAAAAAAGTGAACGACCCCAGTACAATAGATGATATGGTTGCTGAGGCGCGTCTTGAATATTATGCTGGGAAAACAAAAGGATTTAAGAATACAAACAAGCTTATTGATTATCTCGAATCATGAATTTTGTCGCTGGCTATGCTAATCATCCATCCAAGCACTCGATTTAAGCGTTCTTACAAAAGGATGCCAGCCAAAATCAAGAAAGATTTTTCCCAAAAGATCAAAGTTTTCCAAAAAGACCCCTTTAAACCAAGCCTAAACACCCACAAACTAAAAGGTAAATTAGATGAGTATTACTCATTCTATTTGAAAGACGGGTATCGAGTGCTTTTAGATTTTGCCGGAGAAAATACTGTTATCTTGGTAAACATTGGTAGCCATGAGGATTATAGTAAATGGAGTAGATAAAAAAATCGGCAACATCAGATATGCTTCACGTTAGCCAAAATCGCTCGCTTCGCTCCGCTCAACCGCGCTGCGCTCTCACGCCATCTGCTCTGAAAGGGTAAAGTTTAGCACTTGTCGTTCGGGGCGTCTAATTAGCGTGTATGCGGTTCGCTCGTTGCACCACGCTCAACCCAGCTCTTGGTATTAACATTGAAGATTTGTTAAAATGAGAATACCCATATGAAGCAGAGATTTTTAATCATTATCGGAATTATTGCCCTGTCGGCGGCTTTTTACTTTTACTTATATCCCAAGTTAACACAACCGCCAAAACCATCTGAATATAAAGATGTTGTTATTACACTGGAGAGAACTCTATGTTATGGTTTTTGCCCAAATTACGAATTGACCATATCCGGAGACGGAAAAGTTGTTTATGAGGGAAAAAGTTTAGTAAAAGTTACTGGGGCTCAAACTGCTCAAATATCACAAGATAAAGTTAAAAAGCTAGTTGATGAATTTTATCGGGTTGGGTACTTCTCGTTGCAAGACGAATATATTGAAGACATCAAAGATTTACCGACGACGATAACATCAATAACAATCGACGGAAAAACTAAAAAAATTGTGAACTATTATGGCGCGCCAAAAAAACTTAATGAACTAGAAAATAAAATTGATGAGATAACAAACTCAAAAAACTGGGTAGGGAAATAGGGAAAGCTACGGAAGGGCACGGCTTTCGTTGCACTCAGCCTTACCGAAGGTAAACTCGCTCTTCCAAATTTGCCTTATTTTTTACTATTTAGTACAATAGTGCTTATGAACTACAAAGATATGATCACTATTGAACCGGGTAAACGTGGTGGTCAACCCACCATTCGTGGTATGCGTATCACCGTTTACGATGTTTTGAAGATGCTTGCGTC
>MFJN01000003.1:3669-12113 GCA_001779235.1 Candidatus Gottesmanbacteria bacterium RIFCSPHIGHO2_02_FULL_40_13
GTTACTTTTGGATCAAAACGTCTCGCGCAAGCTGGTTAAAGAGCTTGAAGATTTATTTCCAAGATCAAACCACGTTTACCTTCTTGATTTACAGAAGGCTTCTGATGAGAAAATATGGAATTACGCTCGTGATAATAGCTTTACCATCGTAACTCAGGATTCAGATTTCAACGAAAGAAGTCTCGTTTACGGATATCCGCCTAAAGTAATTTGGCTTCGGACCGGTAACATCTCCACTCAAAATATCAAGCGTTTGTTGAAGAAGCACAGTCAAGGTATTATATTGTTTGAAAAAGATAAAACCTTGGGCTGTCTGCAAATTTACTAGTTTCAAGGAGGGAAAAAATAAGGCAAACTTCCCATAGCCCGAAACGTTAGCTGAAATTCTGCTCGGATTTAAACAGCTAAATTAGAAATTTATGAAAAAAGTGATTGTAATATCTTTATTGGTATTCGCAGCTATAATCTTAACTAGCTTCTTACTAGTGCGTACATGTAGCTTAAAGACTAGATGGGGTGTAGGTGTACAAAAGTCTTGTGAATGCAGCGGGGTCGAATGGACGTTGTACAATCAACTACCTGTTGATGGTGATATGAAAACCGTTTGTATAGGAGTTATCAAATTAGTAGAGTGCTATGAGTATAAAAATAATGAAAAAGTTAAAGTTAGTTGTTAGTAAAAAATCCGAGCAAAACACCACATAACAGCGTGTATGAGGTTCAAGAAAAAATGGGTTAATGATTTTCAAAGGTTGCACTTTTTCTTTCACCCAAATTGCTAAATTTTCTTTTCTTTAGTAGAATATAACCATGACTATCCAAACTATCAAAAACCAAATAGTTCCTATTTTGAAGCGCCAAGGAGTCACAAAAGCAGCGCTTTTTGGGTCTGTGGTTAGGAATCAAGCCGGGAAAAAAAGCGACGTTGATCTGTTAGTCAATTTACAAAAGGATAAAACATTGCTTGATCTGGTTGGTTTAAAGCTGGAGCTGGAAGAAAAACTTGGCAGGAAAGTTGATGTTATAACATACAACGGAATTAACCATCGGCTTAGAGATATAATTTTGAGTGAGCAAAAAATAATTTATGAAACATAAAAAGAATCCTAAATTTTTTTTGGAGCATATTTTGGAAAGTATTGAGGAGATTGAAAGAAACACGAAAGACCTATCGAAGGACGAATTTCTTAAATTAACCACAATTCAAGATGCTGTTGTTAGGAGACTAGAAATAATTGGCGAAGCAGTCAAAAATTTACCGGACTCCTGTAAAATCCAATACAAGGAAACCCCATGGAGGAAAATAGCTGGCTTACGTGATGTTCTTATTCATGAATACTTTGACGTCGATCTTGATCTTGTTTGGAAAATAGTGAAAAAAGATATTCCAAAATTAAAGAAACAGGTTACCGAATTACTGGAAAAATTTTAGGATTTTTAAAGAAAAGAAAATTTAGCAACTTCTCATATACTTGGACGTTAGCTAAAATATTCCTTTTATTTTTCGGGCTAACGCTCAATTGTTTTAAAAAATTTTGATCTTTATTAATTAAAGAGGTGAGTAGGGTGTTTTCTCTGCTTATGTTACAAAAATGATCCGTAAAATAATACGCTAAGATAATTTCACATGTCTAATATGAAAAATGAAATAAATCAGCACAAAAGTAAACTTCCTTTCAGGTTTACAAAAATACTGATAATAATTTCAATTACCATCGTCATGATAGTGATTTCTCTGAGTTTAACAAATCACCTTTTCTCAGGTTTAAGAGGAGCCTTTTGGAAAGCTGTGCCAGAGTATTCTGACTTATCTGAGCATCAAATAATAACTGATCGACATGTGTTAGGTTATCAAATCGCTTCAGATGGCAATGAGGTTATTTTTTTGACAGGGACTGAAACTCATCAAGATATATACAGTTGGAATTCTAACAGTGGTATTACGAAAAAACTTAATTCAACCCCGATCTTGTCAGATAGTATATCATTTAATAATACTAATCTCAGAGCAATTTCGGTAGCATTTGTTGATCAGGAGAAAAATATTTATTTTGAATCTGGTATTCACCTGATTAAAATAGATCCCATGCATAAGGTAACTGCGTATGACTATTTACCCAATCTCTTGTATACGTCTGAGGAGTTAACAACGAAAGCCATTTCAAATCTCAATAAAAAGATTATTGAAAAATATTCGAAAGAACCAATTGTTGCGTTAAAAAAGTATGAATCATCAGTAATTGCCTATTTAATTGAAATTGATGGCAAGTATTATTACGATCAATATGATACTGCTCTCAACCCTGCAAAATACACGCTTTCTCGTTTTGCCGTAGAGGGTGAAACGGTTGAAAACATAGAGAGTAATGAGAATAGAGTTGTTGAATATGACGGTTTGTGGGATTTTGCTATGCAAACAGTAAATCCCAGAGGAAAGATCAGCCGAATAGTAGAAACTGTCACGATTAATCCTGAAATTATTATCGGTAATAAAGTTAAGTATCCGAAAATACCTCATTTGTTGGACCAATCCAAAAAATATGAGATAGACAACAATTTTTATAAAGCATTTATTCAGCACGTTTGTTACAAGGAACTATTACCTATAGATAATACATGTAGAGCATGGCGAACATTGTTGAATATTAAGTCGCGTGAATATATACTGCCAAATTTCGAAGTTATCTACGGTGGCGTTTTATTGAACGAACCGAAGGATACAGCATTCATATATGTACCATATGATAACCGTTTTTTTACCGCAAATGGTAAATTTATATTTCTTTCTCTAGATAATAAATTATTCGCTCTTTGAATTGCGATATGGTATTCTGGGCTTTGGGGCATTCACATCTTTATCCTCCCTGCCTTTTGCCCAAAACTGAAAAAGAAATTTGAAATTTTTTTAAACAAATTTTCTTATCAGAAAACAAAAAAAGGAATACATCAGCTAACAGTGTATATCTGGTTCAACTCTTGAGGAGCTTAACCCAAATTGCTTGGGTTTTAAATTGTAAAAAAGTTTGTCTAGCTATATACTCTAACTATTATGAGTGACTTATTGTTAATAGGACTAGTTATTCTTGCCGGAGTTATTATCATGTCCTTATTATCAAATAAGATTGCCCAAATGGAAGGTAAACCACAAGCAGAGATTAAGAGAGTAGAAGAAGAAACCCGGAAAGGAATGGTTAAATCATTGAAGCGATTTGCGATCTGGGTGGTCATTATAATTGTATTGGGCATTCTTTCCATGGTGGCCTTATTTTTATACGCACTAAGGTAAGTCTACTAATGCAAACCCAAGCAACTTCAGATATAAACAAACGTTAGCCGAAATATTAATATATCCTGGGATATCGGTACTCAAACCTAACTAGAGGCAGAGGTGTAGTATTTCAGAGAATGGCGCCAAAATACGATGCTTAATGTAAATATTCCAATTCCAAAGCCCAGTGATATCATAAAATTTTGTACGGTAATAATTCTAAGCAGGGCATCGACAGGAAAACTCATCATAATTCCCACAGGTATGATAAAGGTTACAAAAGACCTTAAAGGCTCTGCATAAATATTAATCGGTAATTTCCCCATACCCATAAAGTCACGGTAGATCATAATAGCGTGATCAATTTCGCTGGTGAGAATCGCAAAACCTAAAACTATGATGTGGAATGAAGTAGCGATGAGTAAACTATTTGCCAGCAGTAAAAAATATAATAATATTCCTATTACGTTAAATTTGGAAATTCTGACGGCCGTATAAATGATCATACCGATTAGAGGAATCAGGGTGATAAAATCCAAAATATCCGTCCAGCCGAAAAGCGAGCGGAAAAGAGTATTAATCGGCTTGACTAGAAGCAAATCAAAACTGCCGCTTATTATTTTTTGGCGGAATTGATAAACCTCGCGGAATAACATTTGGGTTGCGGAATCGATAAAATTAAATGTCAGATAAAACAAAATCACCTGCCATAAATCATAACCGGCTAAAGCTTTTGTTTGTCTAACAAGAATTATCAGAAAAACAAAAAAGAAAAGAAATCTGATAACTTTTCCGGCTAAAAAAAGCACGGCTCCAACTCTCGAAATAAAAAAAGTCTCAAACGATGCCGACGACATCTTCAGCCAGATTTTAAAGTATCTTGTGATTTCTGACATTTTTATCTTCCTTCACTGGTGTAGGCTTTGAGCCCCTTTTTCCATAAAAAAACCATAAAGATAAGGAGATATATTATCCAAAACATGGTGGTAAAAAAACCGTACCATAACTGCCAAAAATTTACCTCACCGAGATAAATTTTCAGCGGGAAAAAAATTAAATAGGTAAATGGAAGCAGTTTCAAAAAGTTATATATGATGCCAGGAAAAATATCGAGTGGAAAATACGTGCCGGATAAAAAACTCACCAGGATAAAAAACAAAAATCTCGGCGCCCAGATTTCATGGGACCAGAATCCGATAAAAGATAAAATCATGCTGATTTCAAAATACAAAATCGAGGATAAAATAACAGCCGTCAGGAATAACAGAAGATAATTTACATCTGTCTGGATAATGATGGAAGGCTTCAATATTAAAACCAACAGAAAAGTTTCGACCAAAGAGAAAAAACAATTGACGATTTTATCCGCTGCTTCCCGGGCAAAATTGAATTTAAAAAAGTTTATTGGCCTGATCAGGAAATTACTAAGATTCCCCTGATTTATCTCGCTTGCCACCCGTTGGGTCTGCGTCGAAAAAATAATACTGCTTAGAGTAATCATGACGATAATATAAGTCAGCATTCGATTTTCGCTGTAGCCTAAAACCGTCCCGCTGGTCATAAACACCGACTTCCAAAGAAAATAGGTAATCAAAATAGAGACAATTGCTCTCACCCGCCACATCAGAAAATTAAGCCTGTAGGCAAGAAATTCCAGAATGGTATTTTTCAAAACACAGAGGTATTTCTTCACGACTTGCCCCTATTGAAAACAGTTCTTATTATTTCTTCAATTTCCGGTTCCTGGATAATCAAATCTTCTACTTTGAATTTATTTAAAATTATGCTTACAAATTTATTAACTTTATTTCTTGGCACGTTAAAAACTGCCTTAGGAGGCTCAAAGGAATGAAGAAACCCCAACTGATTTAAGGCTTCTTCGGTAATTCTGTTTTGAACCTCAACCGAGATGAATTTGGAATCGGCATATTTCTCTACCAGCTTGTCCAGGGTACCGTCATAAATTAATTTTCCGCGATCGATGATTATTAATCTTTTGCACAGCTTTTTCACGTCATCCATATAATGGCTGGTCAGAATAACAGTCGCTGCAAATTTTTTATTGTAATCTGCTATAAAATCCCGCATGGCTTTCTGCATGACGACGTCCAGTCCGATGGTCGGCTCATCCAAAAAAAGAACCTTGGGTTTGTGGATGAGGGATGCCACCAGTTCCATCTTCATTCTTTGTCCCAAAGACAGCTGACGGGTGGGAACATCTACCAGATCAGCAACATCTAAAAGAGAAGTCAATTGCTTTAATGTTTCTGCAAATTCGCTGTCTCCTATTTCATAAATTTCCTTATTCAGTTTAAAGGTATCCATGGCGGGTAAATCCCAATATAACTGATTTTTCTGGCCCATTACCAGACTTATTTTTTTGAGATAGTCGGTTTTTCGGTCAAAAGGAGTGAAGCCTAAAACAGATATTGTACCTGAAGAAGGGTATAACAATCCGGACAGACATTTCAGGGTGGTAGTTTTTCCCGCTCCGTTGGGACCTATAAAACCAACCAGTTCTCCCTGCGCAATTTCAAAAGAAATGTTATCGACTGCTTTTACATCGACTTTCTTTCTGTTAAATAAAGACCTCAGAGCTGAAAAAATTCCGCCCTGTCTTTTATAAATATGAAAATATTTTTGGAGGTTAGCGACTTTTATAGCCGTCATGGCTTTAATAGTATAGCATTTGTGCTCTTGAGCTTTTTTAGGAAGATAGAAGAACTCCCATGAAGTGATTTGAGAGTTCTTCTAATAATATGAATATAATCGCTTATCGGATGGCTTTCTTAAGAGCTTTTCCAGCAGTAAATCCCGGTGTTTTTCTGGCTGGAATATTGATAGGCGCCCCTGTTTGCGGGTTACGGCCTTTTCTCGCGGCTCTGGATCGGACCATGAAAGTTCCAAAACCGGTTACAACCACTTTATCACCCTTCTTTAATGTATCGGTTACAGCACTAAAGACGCAGTTAACCGCTTCTTTGGCGGCTTTGGCAGTAAGATGGGCTTTTTTGGCAACATATACAACTAAATCAGATTTTGTCATTTATATATTCACCTCCCTTTTTGTCCCAGTCTGACTGGGTAGGCAGAATATTTTTTTAGGCTGTTATGATAATCCGAAATCCAATGTAGTAAATTTATTTATTGTTGTCAAGCCCCATTTTGCTAATATTAAGTACAAACTATATCTTTTTTGTTCATCGGATATTATCTATTTTACTCATGCTTAAAAATTGAGAAAAAATCAATCGACAGAAAGCTGTGCGCAAAATATCAGAGTAATTTATGGCTATTCGACTACTTTGGTCCGCCTAATTATTGATATTGATTAATGAACCGTCTCAACCACTCTCAACTCCCGGATTGAGGTAATTTTTATCTGTCCGGGAAAAGTCGGGAATTTTTTCTCTATTTCCTCCGCTATTTTTTTGGTAGTGACAGTCACTGAAGCATCATCCAGCGTACCCGGATCCATGATAACCCGGAGTTCCCTACCTGCTTGTAAAGCAAATGCTTTTTCCACGCCTTTAAATGAAGTCGCTACATCTTCCAAAGTCTTGAGGCGTTTGACATATTCTTCGATATCTTCATGACGGGCACCCGGTCTGGATCCCGAAATTGCATCCGCGACGTAAACGATTACCGCTTCCATTGACGGAAAAGGAATATCTTCGTGATGGGCAGCCACACAATCAATAACTGATTGGGGCATTCCGTTTTTACGAAGAAGATCAACTCCCAAAGCCACGTGGGATCCGTCCTTATCAGTGATCACCTTGCCGATATCATGCAGTAAACATCCCAGCCTGACGATATTGACATCTGCCCCGAGTTCCCGGGCTAATGCTATCCCGATTTTCGTTTCCTCAAGAGTATGGGCAATCATGTTCTGACCGTAGGAAAACCTGTATTTGAAACGGCCGAGAAGTGCAACCTTATCGGACGGCATGTTGTACACACCAACCGCGTGGCACAATTTTTCTCCTTCTGCGTACATGATCTTATCTATTTCTGTTTGCGTTTGTTTCACCAATTCTTCAATTCTGACCGGCTGAATTCTGCCGTCCCGGATCAGTTTTTCGAGAGTAATGCGGGCGACTTCCCGCCTCACCGGATCGAAAGATGACAAGCGAATAACACCCTCCTCATCCAAATCTACGTCAACCCCTGTTGCCATCTCAAAAGCTCTGATATTTCTTCCTTCTTTACCGATAATTCTGCCTTTGAAGTCTTCATCGGTGAGTTTGATGGTAGAGACAGTATATTCAGCCACGTAATCAGTGGCCGCATGTCTCATGGCGTCAACTATTATTTCCCGTGCTTTTTCCTGTGAAGTCTGGCGGATAGTTTCTTCGGCTTCCCGGATTTTTCGGGCGATATCTTCTTTCAATTTATCCTCAACCGCCGAAAGAATCAGGCTTTTTGCCTCATCCCGGGTGAGATGTGCAGCTTTTTCCAGTTTTGCGATTAAATCGGTACGGGATTTATCTGCTTCTTCCAGTTTTTTGAAAATATCTTTTTCTTTATGGACGATCATTTCTTCCCTTCCGTCCAACACTTTCACGCGTCGGTCAATATTTTCTTCTTTTTCCAGGATTTTTTTCTCAATAAGCAACGCTTCCTGTCTGGATTGTCTGATATCATCCTCTGCCTCTTTTTTTATCTTGAATGCCTCATCACGGGCTTCAATTAAAATCTCTTTGGCTTTCTGCTGAAGTAAGCCCATATCAACTGCCGGAACAACCGCAGGAGAAGGAGAAGTTTTAGGTAAAGGAGCCATTTTGAGAGGTTCAGAAGTGGCTTTAGAACCAAGCTGTTTTTCTATTTTTTCCAGCCGATCTAAGATAGTTTTTAAAACTGATAGCATAAATATCTCCTTTCAAAATATATATGAAATGTATGAAAATTTTCTTTATCATGAAGGATCTAAGATCGAGGAAAAGCACGAAATTACTCTCGTGTTTCGGATAGAATTTGTCTTTTTTTATGAGTGACTAAATTCATGTTTTTTCCCCAGATTATAAATTCTCATTCATGATTTAATAGTTAATTGTAATTCTTTTAACTTGAAGAGTCAATGGCTTGGTGGGTCTCGATAAAGACAGTGGGTAGAAAATCGATCTCCGGCTTGTTTTAAAGACGAATTCCCAATACAAAAGTAGTAGGACATCAT
>MFJN01000004.1 GCA_001779235.1 Candidatus Gottesmanbacteria bacterium RIFCSPHIGHO2_02_FULL_40_13
CTCATGTCTAAAATCAACGAAATTTTTACCAACTTGAATAGTTATAATAAAAACGCAATTCAAGCTCACAAAAGGTTTTTTTATAACGGACAGGAAAATATTTTATCCGTCATAACCTCTGTTTTAAATTCGTAATGCCGACATGAAAAGAAGAGCGATCCGGTATCTTGTTGTATGTTCTTCATTATTATTGGGATTGCTGTTTATTTGGACAGTTTTTTCTCTTTTTATTGTTCGAAAAGTGGTGATTATTTCAGTTACAAATGAACTTAATGGTCTAAATATACTGAATAATAAAAATTTATTACTTTTGGATGTAAATAAAATGGCCTCCCTACTTTTAAGTCAGAATAAAATATACAGTAATTTAACAATCCGGAAAAAATTACCCGATATTTTAGTAATCGAATCAAAACTCCGCGTTCCGGTAGCTTTCTTAATTAATAAGGGGCGCAGAATATTTATTGATCAGGAGGGAATATATATTCCCGATTTAAATATGGATAGAGAAATTTATACGCAAATTGAGGTCCCCAATTTAATTATTTACAATCTGGATAATATAGACTGGAGGGTATTAAAAGCGGTCAAACTGGCGGTGGCTGCATCCAAAAATTCACTTACTATCGACAAAATTATTTTAGATGAGCCCTCCGGACTATACCACCTGTTTTTAACAGGTGGTGAAGAGGTGATAAGTTCGCAGGAACAGGATCCATATCTCATTGCTGCCTCTTTACAAATAATAATATCTAGGTTTAGAATAGAAGGGAAAATTATAAGTCAGATAAAATTCCAATACGATAAACCAATCGTGGTTTTAAAATCCGGAGAAAAAATTACCTCATTATGAGTAAAAAAATTGTTGCAGGAATTGATATCGGTACCTCTAAAATCACTACAATTATAGCTTCTATTCCCGATGTAGGCATGTTAAATGTTTTGGGCGTGGCCACTTCTGAAAGCCGTGGGGTGAGAAAAGGCCAGATCGTCGATATTGAAGAATCAACCGCGAGTATTGTGGAGAGTTTAGAAGCGTCCGAAAGAATGGCCGGTTATTCCATCTCTTCCGCTTTTTTGTCAGTGGGAGGAGCTCATATTTCCTCACAAAATTCGCATGGTGTCGTGGCTGTAGCTGAGCCTCAAAAAGAAATAACATCCGATGATATCAAGAGAGTGATTGACGCCGCCAGAGCAATTTCATTACCTTCAACCAAAGAAGTTTTACACGTATTACCGAGAGAATTTATAGTAGATTCACAGGAAGGGATAAGAGATCCTGTGGGTATGACGGGTGTCAGACTGGAGGTAAATACTCATCTGATAACTGCCGGAGGGACAGCATTAAGAAATTTAGAAAAATGCGCTTCTTTGGTTGGAATTGACGTTGACGGTTTTGTATTTAACGGTTTGGCTGCCTCAACCGCTGTGCTTACAGAAACAGAAAAAGAGCTGGGTGTCATTTTGATTGATTTCGGCGCAGGTACATCTGATATCAGTATTTTTATTGACGGAGCACTATCTTATTCAGCAGTTTTACCGATAGGAGCCCGCAACATCACCAATGATTTGGCAATAGGGCTTCGGATTTCTTTAGAGAGTGCGGAAAAAATTAAACTTTTGTTAAATAAAAAGATGCATGAACCGACTTTACCTGAAGATGTAACAATTGATGAAATAAAAAAACCTAAATCCAAAACATCATCTGATGATTTTATTGATTTGTTATCTCTGCATCTTCCTGAAGGATTGACTAAAGTATCTAAAAAAACTATTGTTGACGGAATAATCAAACCCCGGCTTAACGAGATATTTACCATGATAGGGATGGAGATAAAAAAAAGCGGATTCGGCGGATTGACTCCGGCAGGACTTGTCGTCACGGGGGGAGGAGCAGAAACACAGGGAATTATAGAGGCAGCCAGAAGAAATTTAGCCATGCAGGTCCGTATCGGAATTCCGGGAAACGTGACAGGCCTGATAGATGAAATATTGATCCCTTCATATGCGTCAGCTGTGGGACTTGTCTTATACGCAGCCAAAACAGGGGTTGCAACAAAAGAGAAATTTAATTTTCATAAACTGAGTAAGGCCGTAGGAAAATTTCCAATTCAAGGGGTGGCCGGAAAACTGGTGGAGATGGTCAAGTCATTCCTCCCTTAAAATAATATAAAATATCCTGTCCAGAAAGGCATATCATGCTGATAAAACCTGATTTAGCCCGATTCGCTAAAATAAAAGTTGTAGGAATAGGGGGCGGCGGAAGCAATGCAATAAATTCCATGATTTCCACTTCTCAAATCCAGGGAGTTGATTTTGTGGGTGTGAATACTGATGCACAGGCTTTACTGACATGTACAGCGACGACCAAAATCCAGATAGGAGAAGAATTTACCAAAGGATTGGGAGCCGGTGGTAATCCGGATGTAGGAAAACAATCCGGTGAGGAGTCACGAGAAAAAATTAAGGAAGTTCTGAGAGATGCTGACATGGTCTTTTTGACCTGCGGAGAAGGAGGAGGAACAGGTACCGGAGCAACCCCCATTTTTGCCGAGATCGCCAAAGAAATCGGTGCCTTGACAGTCGCTGTAGTGACGAAGCCTTTTGCCTTTGAAGGAACCAGGAGAATGTTGGTTGCTGAAGAAGGTATAATGAGCCTGAAGGAAAAGGTCGATACTTTAATTGTCATCCCCAATCAGAGAATCATAGATGTGGTCGATAAGAAAATGACTCTTGTCGAAGCTTTCCGGATGGTTGATTCAGTTTTAGGACAGGGAGTCACCGGCATATCCGATCTGATAACTTTACCCGGACTTATTAATGTGGATTTTGCTGATGTCCGTACAATAATGAGGGACGCAGGTTCAGCTCTGATGGGAATTGGAACAGGGGTAGGAGAAAACAGAGCGACCTCTGCGGCCAGAATGGCAATCTCTTCTCCACTTCTGGAAATGTCAATTGACGGGGCTAAAGGTGTGCTTTTCAACATTACAGGGGGTACTGACTTGACCATGAGTGAGGTGGATGAAGCCTCAAAACTTATCTCGGCCTCCGTAGATCCTGACGCCAATATAATTTTCGGGGCAACAATTGACGAACAAATGGTGGATCAGGTGAAAATAACGGTCATCGCCACCGGTTTTGATGAAACTAAAAGAAAATTAAAGGAATTGTCTGCCAAAGCTGATACAATGATGGCTGATCAGATGTCCAATCTGAATCAAAATAACCTTGGTCAGGATGGATCAGAAGGCGCAGACGAATGGGACATTCCCGCCTTTTTGAGACAAAGTAAAAATTAATTGTTCAAATCGGCGAGGCAGTTCCACTGTCGCTAAAGCTATGGCGGACTAAGCCGTATTCCTAAGACAGGGGAAGAACTAATTGTTTTTCAGTTGCCTTTTCAACGATCCCAAGAGGTGATATACTTCTAATATGTCAAGATATATTACATCTAATCCAAAAATCATGAGCGGTGTTCCTGTAATTATAGGAACACGAATTCCTGTATCCCGTATCGTATACTTATTAAGTGAAGGACATACAATTGATTCAATTAGTGAGTTATATCCGCATGTCCCGAAGAATCTACTGAAAGGTGTAATTACCGAACTAATTCATGATATAGACGAGAGTTTATATGCAAAAACCCCGACGGTATAAACTTCTTCTTGATGAAAATATTTCTCCTCGTTCCAGATTTCCGATATTAAACAGTCGTCATGATGTAAAACACTTGGTTCATGATATGAAGAAGAGTGGAATAAGTGACTTAGAAGTCTATATTCTCGCGAAGAAAACAAATCGCCTCATTGTAACTTTTAACAAAAAACATTTTGAGAAATTAGCCGGGAAAAGTAAAAAAACAGGTATAATTGCGGTATCAACAAACGTTTCAGATGAGCAAATTGATAAGAAAATTACCTCACTGCTTTCACGTAAGAAGAAAAAAGAGCTTTATGTAAAACTCCACTATATAACTCTTCCGTAAATAATTAGCTGGTACACAAAGGGTATAGGTAATATTAAACGAGGTAAAGTCTCCAGAACAAAAAAGTATTTTTTAAATAATTTTCCTTATGCTAAAATATGATAGTCTAGGATTAAAGGTTTGAATATAAATAATGCTAATTTTATCAATTAAAATAATACTTTTTATTTTTGTAGTTATGCCTATTTTAGTTTTTTATTATCGTTGGAGTTTTGTATTTAATAGGAATAATTATTCTTTCACCTTTACTCTTTTGGATTAAAGTTACTGAATTTTTTGATAAGAAACATGCAGAAACAAGAAGTGAAGATGAAACAATAAAAGAAGCATTACGTATTGTGTGTCAGTATGATAGGGCTTCAGTATCTCTCTTCCATAATACGGGTGAGTTTTTGGTATAATAAAACCTATGTTTAAACCTGTAAAGACAAATATCAACTTTCCCGAAATGGAAAAGGACATTTTAAAATACTGGTATTCTCATGGAATTGATAAAAAATACCGTGAAAAGAACAATTCCTCAAACAAGCGTTTTTCCTTTTTAGACGGTCCGATTACCGCCAATAACCCGATGGGAGTCCATCATGCTTGGGGAAGAACCTACAAGGATCTTTGGCAGAGATTTCATAATATGCTGGGAAAAAAGCAGAGATTCCAAAACGGTTTTGACTGCCAGGGGCTTTGGGTCGAGGTGGAGGTGGAAAAGGAGCTTGGTTTCAAATCAAAAAAGGATATTGAAAGCTATGGAATTGCTAATTTTGTCAACAAGTGTAAAGAACGGGTCAAAAAATACTCCGCTATCCAGACCGAGCAAAGCCGGCGCCTCGGTTACTTTATGGATTGGGACAATTCCTACTTTACCATGTCTGATGAGAATAACTACGCTATCTGGAATTTTCTCAAAGTCTGTTGGGAGAGAGGTTGGATCTATAAAGGACATGAATCAATTCCCTGGTGTCCGAGGTGTGAAACCGCTATCTCCCAGCATGAAATGCTTACCGAAGACTATAAGGAACTGGTACACGAATCTGTTTATTTAAAGTTGCCTTTAGTTGAGAATGCAGATGAATTTCTGCTGATCTGGACTACAACGCCCTGGACCATACCCGCTAATATAGCTGTCGCGGTAGATGTCAAAATGGAATATGCATTGGTAAATGGTTGCTGGACAGCTAAAGACGCCGTGGACAGGGTATTTGGGAAAGAGATAAAAATTACTCAAACTTGTTTGGGCAAAGATTTAGTAGGTAAAAAGTATCGCGGGCCTTTCGATTATTTGCCGGCGGTCGCAAAAGTTGCTTCCGATCCTAAGTTTCATACCGTAATTCCGACAGACAGCCAAATACTGCCAATATCAGCAAGCGAAGGCACAGGTTTGGTTCACACAGCTGTGTCTGCCGGAGCAGAGGACTTTCAATTGGGTAAAAAACTGGGTTTACCGATGATTATGGTGATTGCTGACAACGCCGATTATCTGGATGGGTTTGGAGAGTTTTCCGGTAAAAATGCCAAAAAACATCCGGAAATAATTATTGATTATCTCAAAAACGAATTCTGGACACTGAAGACCGAACTATACAAACACCGTTACCCTGCCTGCTGGCGTTGTAAAACCGAGCTTGTCTGGAAAGTTGCAGATGAATGGTATATCGCTATGGACCAGCCTTCGCGTGAAGCTACGGCTGGCGAAGTAAAAAAACTAACATTGAGACAGAGTATGGTTGAAGTGACAAAAAAAATAACCTGGCTGCCGTCTTTTGGGTTGGACCGGGAACTTGATTGGCTAAAAAATATGCACGACTGGCTAATTTCCAAGAAAAACCGGTATTGGGGTCTGGCATTGCCAATTTATGAATGCCTAAAATGTGGTTATTTTGAGATTATAGGCAGCAAAGAAGAATTAAAGAAGAGGTCTGTATCAGGCTTTGATAAATTTGCCGGAAACTCTCCACACCGGCCCTGGATAGATGAGGTCAAAATAAAATGTTCTAAATGCGGGCAACTTACGTCCAGAATTCTCGACGTAGGAAATCCATGGCTTGATGCAGGCATAGTTTCCATATCTACCCTTTCGGAAAATTGGTTTCCGGCTGATTTTATTACCGAATCTTTTCCCGGACAATTCAAAAACTGGTTTTATTCATTAATTGTTATGGGGACTGTTTTAAAAAAAATTAATCCTTTTAAAACTGTTTTAGGATACGCGTCACTTTTGGCTGAGGATGGCCGTCCGATGCATAAATCCTGGGGCAATGCCATAGAGTTTAATACCGGCGCGGATAAAATAGGAGTTGATGTCATGAGATGGATGTTTGCTACTCAAAACCCTTATGAAAATATATTATTCGGGTATAAAAAAGCAGATGAAATCAGACGCAAATTTCACCTGAAACTGTGGAATATTTATAATTTTTTAGTCAGTAATTCAATCGCAGACGGATGGAAGCCGACGGAAAAGCAAAAGGCAAAAGGTAAAAAGCAAAAGAACAATTCAAAATCGAAAAATATATTAGATCAATGGATACTGGCGAAGTTGGATATATTGATTCAAGACGTAACTAAATTAATGGAGAAATATGATGCGTTTACCGCTTCAAATAAACTCGAAGAGTTTGTTGATGATTTGTCGGTCTGGTATGTTCGCAGGATAAGAGACAGGGTTGGTCCGACCGCTGATAAATCTTCTGATAAAGAAACAGCTTATAAAACTTTACATACAGTTCTAACCATAACCTGCAGATTACTTGCTCCGTTTGTGCCGTTCATAAGCGAGGAAATTTACAGGAATCTTACCGGTGAGGAGTCAGTGCATCTTGCAAGTTTTCCTGAAATGCCTTTGGATTTTAAGCCGGAGAATAAATTACTAGAAAATATGGAGCTGGTAAGAAAAATTTGTGAACTGGGACATGCAAAAAGAAAAGAAGCAGGGATGAAAGTGAGACAACCATTGCAGAAAGTAAGAATTAAGAATTTAGAATTAAGAATTGATGATAAACTTATAAAATTAATTAAAGACGAATTAAATATCAAGGAAGTTGAGGTGATAGGTGGGAAAGGAGAGTTAACGGTAGAGTTGGATACAAAATTGACACCCCCATTGATAACCGAAGGTGAAGCAAGAGAACTGGTGCGGCAGATTCAGATAAAAAGAAAAGAGTTAGGTTGTACGATGACAGATAAGGTTCAAGTAAAAATGCCCCGGTGGCCTAAAGAATATGAGCGCCACATCATGAAAAAAACACTGGCAGCGACGCTTGTGCAATCAGACAATTTGGAAGTTATCAAAGCATGAACTTTTCGATTTTTCTTGACCCCCTGATTTCTATACCCATAACCGGTCTGATGGGAGTAAGTTTGGCTTTAATCGCATCGACGTCACCATCTTTATTGGTATCGCAACTGTTTTTTTTCTTTATCGGTCTGATCTTATTTTTTATTTTTGCAAGTCTTGAGGTAAGAATCTGGATTAAATTAATTTGGATTTTATATTTTTTGTCAATATTATTTTTAGTATTTACTTATTTCGGACCTGATGTACGCGGCGCAACGAGATGGATTGAAATTCTCGGTATTAGACTGCAGCCGTCTGAATTCATTAAGTCTCTGATTATAATTATTTTCAGCGTTTTGATGACCCAAAAAAAATCAAAAACTATCAGCAGTCAGATAATTCACCTGATCTATCTGGCTCCGCTGGTTTTTTTAGTTTTCAAACAACCGGATTTGGGTAATGTGATCGTATACCTTTTTATTTATCTATCGTTACTTATCAATGAAGGAATACCCTGGAAAATATTAATCGGTACAGGAATACTGTTGATTTTATTGTTTCCTGTATTGTGGCATCTTTTACAAAATTACCAGCAGTTAAGACTGTTATCATTTATAAACCCTCAAAATGATCCGGTGGGAACCGGTTATAATGCTCTGCAGGCCAAAATAGCCCTTGGCAGCGGACTTTTATCAGGATTAGGCCTTGGGCGGGGCACCCAAAGCAAACTGTTATTTTTACCGGAATACCATACCGATTTTGTTTTTGCTTCACTGGGTGAGGAAATGGGATTTATTGGAGGATTTACAGTTTTATTGCTCTATTTTTTTCTTCTTTGGAAGATGATCAGGAATGCTGCCTCAACAGAGGATAGATTAAAAAGAGCAGTTTGTATGGGAGTGTTTGCTCAATTTTTCATTCAAATTTTTATTAATATCGGCATGAATATGGGACTGGTGCCTATTACCGGCATCACTCTTCCTTTAATTTCTTACGGAGGCAGTTCTATCATCAGCACCTTTATTAATTTAGGTTTGGTCTTATCGGTATCAAGACTCGAATCAAAAAATCCACCTCTTGTGATAGGATAGTATATTTTATATAATATCAGTCTTATGCAGTACGCCATCATACAATCCGGAGGTAAGCAGTATAAAGTATCAGAAATGGAAGAGATTACGGTCGACAGATTGTCGGCCAAAGAAGGAAGTGATTTTCTCTTTCCCGAGGTGCTTCTAGTTAAATCAGAGGATGATTTATTTATCGGAGAGCCCGTAGTACCCAGTGCAGTTGTTTCCGGAAAAGTAATCAAGCATGTCAAAGGTGATAAAGTCAGGGTATCTAAATTTAAAGCAAAAGTAAATTACCGAAGGTCAATAGGGTTCAGACCATATCAAACTCAGGTCCTGATAGAAAAAATTTCGGTGGATCAACTGAAGAAAAAAAAGACTCCAAAAACTGCCTCTAAGAAACAATAAATTTTCCGTGAAAATTCGCTTGACAGCCGTGAAAAAAAAAGATAGACTGTCATAAAACCTTTCATAAAAAAATATGGCACATACTAAAACAGGCGGTACAACTAAAGGGAATCGCGACTCCCAAGGTCAAAGATTGGGAGTGAAGAAGTTTGGCGGAGAAAAAGTAATAAACGGTAATATCATCGTGCGACAGAAAGGGAATAAATACTACGGCGGTATAGGCGTGAAAACCGGAAAGGATTTTACACTTTACGCAGTAAGCGTAGGGAAAGTCAATTTCAGGAAACAGCATTCTAAAACTTTTATTGATGTTGTGCCTTTAAGTCAATAAATATGTCGACTTCTTCATATCCATACAGAGAACTGATAGATTTAGATATTAATCTGCTTCAGCCAAATCCCTTGCAGGTAAGAAGTCTGATCAAATCAGAGAGCCTGGTCGATTTAGTCGAATCAATCAAAGAACACGGAGTGCTGGAGCCGTTGGTCATTGCCAAGACTCCTGCAGGATTCCAGATTATTGCAGGAGAAAGACGTTGGAGAGCTTCAAAAATTGTAGGCCTTAAAACAGTGCCTGTGATTGTCAGAGAAACAGATGCGCGGGGAATGCTGGAGATGGCACTGGTAGAAAATGTCCAAAGAGAACAACTCAATCCGATCGAGAGAGCGCAGGGTTTTCAAAGACTGATTGATGAATTTGGACTTGGCGCGACGGAAATCGCTAAAAGGATTGGAAAAAGTCCTGCATATATTTCGAATACCTTAAGACTTCTCTCACTTCCGGATGCGATCAAGGACGGTCTGATTTCTACAGAAATTACTGAAGGTCACGCCAGAGCTCTTGCAGGACTCGGAGACGTCAAGCTGATGGTTGAGGCTTACAAGACTATTCTGACAGAAGGGGCATCTGTCCGCAGGGCTGAAGATTTAGCCAGAAGAATTAGAGAAGCCAGATCAATGCCGCCAAGAGGCAAAGCAGGAGAACGCATACAAAGTGTGGAATTAGAAGCGATAGCTGAAGAATTGAGCAAACTCCTTAAAGCACACGTCTTGATTTTTCAATCAACAATAAGCGCGAAAGTTCAGATCGTCTTTAAAGGAGATCCTGAAACCACGAATGTAGAAATAAAAAATATTACTGAAAAACTCAAAAATATCAGTATTTGATCTGCGGTACCAATCCAAACTCACTTAGGGGCCAGTACCTCAGAAATGCCTTTCCAATAATAGAATCCCGAAGAACCGGTCCGAATTCTCTGGAATCTGAACTGTGAGCCCGATTATCCCCCATGACAAATAAATGATCTTTTGGCACTGTGATATTTACTCCTTCCCCCATAAAACTGCCCGGATAAAGATAGGTTTTTTCCCTGAGATAATTTTCGGTCAGTTTTTGGTCATTGACATAGACATATCCTTTTTCGACTTTAACCTTATCTTCAGGCAGGCCAATGACTCTTTTGATGTAGTCTACTTCAGGATTATTCGGAGCTTTAAAGATGATTACATCTCCTCTATCAGGATTTATGAAGCGGTAAGAAATTTTATCAGTCAATATATATTCGTTATTATGAAAACTTACTTCCATAGAGCTTCCCTTGACTTCGTGCGGTTGGACGAGAAATAAATAAACCACCACAAAGATTGACAAGGCTACAACTATTGTTTCCATGAAATCCATAAAAAAGGCAGTAATTGAATGCAGGAAACTTTGAATCAGTCCTGATTTAGGTTTATCGGGGTTCTTAGTATTTTCTTGGGTTTGAGCAACTGGAGGAATTGAAGAGACAACCACATTTGGTGATTCTTTATCGATCACTGAATCAACTGACACTTTAGAGGTGTTATCTTTTTCCATAAGATGTTTTATTATACGTTAGCTTCAATTGTCATATCAAGAGGTTTGTTGGTATAATTTACCAAGAATTAGCGCGCGTAGCTCAGCGGCAGAGCGCTTCGTTCACATCGAAGAGGTCCATGGTTCAAATCCATGCGCGCGCACACATTCGTCTTCGCTATTCGGCGGATTCTCAGTGCAGGCACATTCTTAACGATAAGGAATTATTCGGATGGAGTCTGTATTTTTTCCAAGATACGTCAGGAGAAAAGTTTTCCTGACGTTTTTAATTAATCTTATTTTTTCTACAGTGTTAATATATTCTTTAGTTTGTCCGATGAACATCGTATCCAAAACAGCCTCTCCGCTTTCTGCGGGTATAATACTGAATTTATAAACTCCAACACGCGGATTGTAACGCACAAGAATATTATCCCCCCTTTCTAAAACCTTTCCTGATAAATCAGTCAAAATTATATGAGTGCTCAAATCTGTGGAGATTATTATGGCATTATCTGAACTTATTTCAGGCAGATCAAGCGCATCAGCAACCTTGACTTCATCGTACTGTAAAAAATGCAGTATTTTCTGAATCCCCTCTTTTGAGGAAACGATTTTCAGATGATCTCCGGTAACCGTTTCATTATCTGCTCCATCCAGTCGACTGCTTGAAATCAGCACTGTGCCGTCACCGGCATTCACAAAGTTATTTTTCATTGGTTTCCCGTCTGCCCAAATGTCTTTGGCCAGATCTGATGTTGATGGATTGGAAACAACAAAATTGGACAAAGTAGACTGGCCGGTTCCGGAGAGGGTATCGAATTTTATGTGATATCGATTTTCCGGAAAAAGATTTTTCGGAAGCCAGTCGTTTTGATGGGTGAGGCTATCGGTCTTTTTAACCTTACCGTTTTGATACAGATAATCGAAAGTAGGCAGTAAAGATTGAATCGATGGGATGAGACTGCGGATCAGATCTTTTTTGGAAGGGTAAGAAACTCTGCCCGTTTTGAACGAACTTCTCAGATCAGTTTTATTTAATTTACAAAATTCTAAGATCTGAGATAAGGCTATTTTGCTGGTCAAATCTTCCGACCAAATTTCTCCGTTTTCCCATAAAGGGTAGGCAAGCAGTGTTCCCTGATGAGGTGTACCTATCGTCAAAGCCTGTATAACGTTATTATCGGTGTTATAGCGTTCCAGATAACTTCTGATAACCAAGCCTCCCAGACTGTGTCCTACAAGCCTGAATTTTTTCACGGAACTATTTGACTTTATGATGCTGTCCAGATATTTTTTCAGATTATCCGCCTGAGTATCCAAGGGTTGTCTCCAGTCATAATTGTAAATAAACAGATCTTTGTTCAGTTTCAATTTCGCATTTTTGGTCAGTGTGTTGATCAATCTTTTATAAATGGAGACGAAGGGGGTCATCTTCCATTTGTTATCATTACTGTCAGTGATATTGCATGAATATAGTGCGCGGGAGTTCCATGAGGCGCCCATGCCGGGAATTAAAATGATCGGAGCAGTCTTGGGATCTATTGTTGGAGTAGGAGTATACTCAGGGGTTGGAGAGGAGGTAGGGGTGGGAGAAATTGTCACGGTTGGGGTGGCGGTTGGTGTAGGTGTCATTGTGACGGGTCCGGGCGTCGGAGTGTCTGGAATGAAACCCGGGTCATCGCTTGTCGCCAGCCCGATCTGCCACTTTCCGTCGGTACTCATCCCGGTATAGAACATGTAATACTTGTTGTCTACATGCAGGACGAAGGGAGTAGTTACCCGTAAATTATCAAATTGCTGAGGTCCTGGTTTCAATACAGGATTATCTTTATCACGGATAAAATTTATTCCATCATACGAATACGCGTGATATATGTTTTTATCCGAGTGATACCATAAGTGATAAATTCCGTTTTCCTTTAATATATATGGTCTACCTAAATCAACACCTTCAGATGGTAACGATTCAAGGAATGGTGATGCTTTTTTATGCCAAATAATATTATCTTCGGATTCTGCGTAACCTAATCTCCATTTATCTATATTGTTTAAAACGCCTTGTGATGCAAACCACATTTTATATATCCCTTTATCATAAAGAACAAAAGGAAAAGAAGTGCCAAGACCAAATTCCCAAGAGTTTTTTTCTGGTAAAATATTAAATGTTGGTTGATTCCATATAAACCCATCATTTGACAGTGTAAAGTTAATATGAAAGTTATTCAGAGATCTAGTTGATGATCCAAACCACATATAATATTTATTATTAAACTTAATCACATTAGGATCATTTAGATTAAAATTAGTTGAAGTATCAAAACCTGAAAGTAAATAGGATGGTTGTTTATCCCATATAATTCCGTCGATTGATTCTGCATAACCAATTACCCATTTACCCCCGTCTGATCCCTCGTACCACATCCTATATTTACCATTTTCTAATAATACGCTAGGAGCTCCGGCAATTTTGGAGTCCCATTGTGATGATGATCCAACCGGAAGAACCGGATGATCAATTTTAAACCAAATTGAGAAAACTGAAGACGGAGAATATAAATAGAAAATGCTGAGTAATAATAGTACAATTAAAAGTCTATACTTAAACATTTATGTCTCTTTTTAACATAATCCTAAACAATTCTAATGTCAAATAATAAAGTATTTTTAAGAAGTTTATGACAAAAAGAATAACTTTTGTAATTAATACCTGTAATGAGGAAAATAATATAAAAGATTGTCTTGAAAGTATTTCTTGGGCTGATGAAATAATTATCGTGGACGCCTACTCAACTGATCATACTATAAAAATTGCAAGAGACTTTACTAATAATATTCATTATAGTAAGTCTACGGGGTATGTAGAGACGTCTAGAAATTTTGGAATTTCTAAAGCAAAAAGTAAGTGGATTTTCATTTTGGACGCGGATGAACGCTTGCCACCAGAGGCGAAAAATATACTATTTAATTTAATAAAAATAAAAAATACTAATGGATTTTATATTCCAAGAAGAAATTATATTTCAACAAACAATTATCTAAAATATGGATATTTTTATCCAGATTGGCAATTGAGACTATTTAAAAATTATTATAAGAATAGATATAGTGGGATAATTCATCAACAAATTAAAATATTCCCGAGAAATATTGTTAAATGTTCTAAATTTGAAATAATTCACAATTATAGTCGTTCAAAATATTCATCATTTTTTTCCATAAAAAGATTAATTCCCTATATATTAATTGAATCTAAAGACCTATTAAATAAGAACGTTAGCATTATAGAATTATTTTCGGACGCGGTGTTAAATTTACCAAGACACTTTGTAAGATCATTTATATATTTAAATGGATATAGAGATGGATATGATGGATTTCGAGCAGCGATTATCTTTGGAGTCTATCAGTCTCTCATTTATTATTATGCTGTGTATTTAATAATTAAGAAAAGGATTTATTATTCTAATAATTTATGAATCTTGCTGTTGTCCATAATTTACCTGCCGGGGGGCAGAAGAAGGCTTTATATTACCAGTTGAAATATCTTTCTCAAAATCACGAGATTGATCTTTATGAGGTGTCTACTGCAGATCAAGGCTTTTATCCTGTGAAATCTTTCCTAAGAAATTATTTCGTGGAGAAGTATATCCAGCCGAAAAAATTTCCCATGTCGGTTTTATCCATTTACTTTTCTTTAGCAAATGTCTACAAAAAAATAGCGGAAAAAATTGACAAAGGCAATTATGATGCGGTTTTAGTTTATCCCTGTTTTTTTACTCAATCTCCATATATCTTAAAATATTTGAACACCCGTTCGATTTATATTTGCCCTGAAGTAAAAAGAGAATTCTATGAAACCTTCACGAGGAAAAGTAATAATATAACTTATAAACTGACTTTACCTCTCAGATGGCCGTTAAAATATATCGATCTAAAGAATGCGATGCGTGCAAATAAAATCGTCGTCAATTCCAAATTTTCCAAAGAGAGGATTGAGAAAATTTACGGCAAGAATACAACATTAAATTATCTTGGCGTAGATACTGATTTTTACCGGCCCACAGACCGCAAACCGGAAAACTTTGTCTTGAGTATCGGTGAAATATCACCCCATAAAGCACATGATTTTATTATTAGAAGTCTTGCGCTTATTCCTGAAAAAATCCGGCCCACTTTTTATCTGGCTGCTCAAGGCGGAAGCGAAATCGAACACATCAAAAAATTAGCACGGGAAAGTAATGTTGTTTTAAAAATATTTCTTAAGATTAATGACAAAGAATTACTGGATCTTTACAGACAGGCTCGGGTTTATCTTTATGCGGCAATCAACGAGCCCTTTGGCCTGACAATTCTGGAAGCTGTCTCCTGCGGATTACCGGTAGTAGCAGTAAAAGAGGGAGGAATTGGGGAATTGATAGGTGGTGAAATGAAAGGATATCTCACAGACAGAGATGAAGGCAAGTTTAGCCAGGCGATAATAAGATCATTAAACAGTCCTCTATCTGATGAGGAAAAAAATATGCAATTTGAATTTATTAAAAAGAACTGGAGCTGGGAGAAGTCAGTCAGGGAATTTGAAAAAGTTATTTCAGATTAAACACGATCACGAATTTCGCAGTTGTCATTGCGAGGACCCCGACGTAACGTCGGGGGACGTGGCAATCTGATGAAAGATTCCCACGCTCTCCCGCACTGTGCGGGATCGCTCGGAATGACAGAGGTGCGAAACCCGAAATTATGAAAGTCTCAATAATAATTTTGCATTACAAAAACGTTCAGGATACCTTTGACTGTTTACGGTCAATAGGAAAGCAGATATTTAATAATGATTATATTGAGGTGATACTGGTTGATAATGATGAAAAGTCTTCATTAAATGATCATATTTCAGAGTTAGAGAAATTGCTAAAAAAAATAACAATACTTACTCCCACAAATAACTTAGGCTTTGCCAAAGGGATAAATTTAGGACTGAAAAAAGCTTTGGAAGATAAAAAAACAGATTATTTTCTAATACTAAACAACGATACAGTTTTACCGGGTGACACATTAATAAAACTGATTGCTAATGATGCGGATATAGTTTCGCCGGTTTTAAAATTCAAAAGCGCTAAGGGAGAATGGGTTTATGATTATGGAGGTAAGATCAATTGGTGGACGGGAAGAACCACTCATGTGGAATCAGCCAATAAACCAATAAACCAATCAACCAATAATCCAATTAGCTTTGATTTAGATTATGTCAGCGGGTGTTGTATGATGGTGAAAAGAAAAGTTCTGGAGACAATTGGATTATTGGATGAAAGATTTTTTTTCTATTTCGAAGATGTGGATTTTTGTCTGCGGGCAGGGAAAAAGGGATTTAAGATCAGGGTGGATATAGACACAGTCATTTGTCATAAATTGGGGAGCAGCATAGGCAGGTGGTCAAAGAGGGCAATAATGTATAATCTAATAAGCAACTTCAAGTTTATCCGTAAAAATCTAGGAGTAAGACAGGTCACGGGCTTGATTTATTTGTTCTTATTAACTCTGAAAATTATCTATAACAGGATGGTTAAACATATATGAGAAATAAACTTTCGGCTGTGGTTTTGTTGTCGGATGAAGATATAGCAACTATCGAAAGGTGTCTGGATTCGATCGCGTGGTGTGATGAAATTATATTATTGCTCGATAATAGTAAGGAAGAATCATCCAAGACAGAATCTGAAATAAAGGATAAAATTCTAAACCACTCTTTAAAAAACTATTCACACATTTCACTTTTGAGAAGGCCATTGGACGCGGATTTTTCCGCTCAGCGTAATTTCGGGTTGGAGAAAACCGGTAATGATTGGGTATTATTTATTGATGCCGATGAAAAAGTTACGGATAAACTGAAAAAAGAGATCCAAACCAAGCTGGATTCAGACATAAGTGTAAAAACGGACGGATACTTGATCAAACGTGATGATTATATCTTCGGTAAAAAACTCCGCTACGGCGAAACAGGCAAGATTTCATTTCTTCGCATGGGGCGGAAAATTGCGGGTCGGTGGGAAGGAAAAGTGCATGAGATGTGGAAGATAAATGGAAAAACTGAGGAATTAGAAAATTCTCTGGACCATCATCCGCACCAGCAGGTAGCCTCGTTTCTAGAGAGTATCAATTTTTACACGGAAATTCTTTCAGGTGAGTGGTACAAAGCGGGAAAAAAAGTAAGCGTCCTGGATATTATCATCTATCCGAAATTAAAGTTTATCGCCAACTACATCTTCAAACTGGGATTTCTGGACGGTACGGCCGGATTGGTCATGGCTATCATGATGAGCATGCATTCATTTCTGGTCCGCTCCAAGTTATGGCTGAAGTATCATCAACATGACAATACTTGATAAACTGTCTAAGTATCTTCTGATTTTATTCATCTTTTCCCTCATTCCGGCAGCAGTTTTCCGGATTCCGATATTTAATTTGTCCGGTTTTATCTACCCCAGTGATTTTCTTGCCGGTTTATTAGTTATTCCTAACGCCATAAATATTATACAATTACGAAGATATTATTCCCAGATTAAATTGGTAAGATATTTACTTCTTCTTTACGCCGCATTTTTTCTTTCTCTTTTCTTTTCACCATTAAAAATGACTGCAGTCGAAAGAGGTACAGCAATGATGTATTTACTGCGTTTTATTGCCTATACAAGTGTGATTTTTACCGTACACAAATTATACTCAAAAGACATTATTTCATTAAGATTATTAAAAATAACGTTCTTAATTTCTACAGGTATTATAGCCTTTTTTGGGTGGATTGAGTATTTTCTGTATCCTGACTTAAGAAATCTGTATTACCTCGGATGGGATCCTCATTATAAAAGGATTTTCAGCTCGTTTTTAGATCCGAATTTCCTCGGTTTATTTATGGTGTTAAGTTTATTATTGGTTTTGTTATCCAAAATAAGGCGATATCAAAAATGGATTTTAGGAGCCCTATTTTTTTTCACCCTGATGTTTACGTACTCACGCGGCAGTTATTTGGCTTTAATTATTTCTATATTATTTTATTTTATTAAAACTCATACAACCCGCTCTATTTTAGTTATTATATTACTGATTGGAATTACCGCCGTATTATTGCCCCGGCCATCCGGTGCAGGCGTGCGGCTGGAAAGGCTGTTTTCCATCACAGAAAGGCTGGAAAATTGGAAATTCGGCTGGAAAGTTTTTGTTAATCACCCAATACTTGGAGTAGGATTTAATACCGTGAGATATGCAAAAGTATTATACCAATACCCTCAGGACAATCTGTTGGCAAGCCATTCAGGGGCAGGACTGGATAACAGTTTTTTGTTGGTGGCGGCAACATCCGGCATCATCGGGCTGACTGTATTTCTAATGCTACTTTTCCAAATATATTCACACGCCTCAATGCTGATTAAAGCATCCCTTATAGCCATAGCCATCCACAGTTTTTTTGTCAATTCTTTTTTTTATCCATGGGTGATGGTATGGTTGTGGATTATGATCGGAATTACGATGAAAAATTGACTTTCAATTCCTGGCCGGTAATATTGCCTGCTTCATCAATTGCTTGAAGTTGGATTGCATTGTCCCCGTCTGTTAACGTGACTTTAAAATTAAATGACCCGTCATTTTGTACTATTACGAGGCGGTCGTTGATGGTCATTCGGTTACCCGGATCAGTTGTGCCGCTAATTGTTATATCCCGGTTGTCCTGACGGATACGTGCCCCGTTTTCCGGGGAGGAAATTTCTATTTTAGGATTTGATTTTTTATAAATTACAATAAATGTTGCGGATGGACTGCTTTCCTGATCTTTTCTGACGACAAAGGCATTGATTTTATTTTCACCTTCCTTGAGAGAAATTTCATTGGAATTAAATTTGCCGTCTTTATCGGTCGGGATCTTGGTGCTTTCTTCGCCGTTAACAACCACTATGATTGCGGCATCGCTTATACTGTAACCGGAGACGTTAATTTTTGCCGAATTGGTAGCTGTGGATATAGAGTCTAAAGTAGGGGGAAGAAGCGCAAGGCTGGTATCAGAAGTATTTTGAGTCTGTTTCTGGGTGCCGGAGGTGAAATAGACTACTTTAGCAAGCAGCGGAAGCCCGAAGAAGATGACGAAGATACCGCTCACGGCGACAATTGTCAGACTTGTGATAAGTTTGCGGGTGAACTTTTTTTCTTCCTGCCGGAGTCGATGTGATGATAGCTTCATGATTTATTTTAACATTATTAGATAGTTAGTTGCTTGAAGATAAATATTTGAGCCATTATACCAAACTGCTCGACCTGCATTTTTTTTGATTAACAATTATGGTACTATGAATCTATGACGCAAAAAAGAATTCTTATTGCCGAAGATGAAAAACCGATGGCCAATGCTTTGAGCTTAAAGCTGGGCTCTGCCGGATATGAAATAACTCTGGTTTACGACGGCGAAGCGGCAATCGCGGTTCTAAATGAATCCAAATATGATTTATTAATCCTTGATTTGGTTATGCCTAAGAAAGACGGCTTTTTTGTTTTAGCAGAACTTAAAAAACTGAAGATTGCCGTGCCGATTATTGTATCTTCTAATTTAAGTCAGGAAGAAGATATCAGGCGCGCCAAAGAGCTTGGGGCCAGTGATTATTTCATTAAATCAGATACCACTTTAGCTGAAATAGTGGAAAAGGTTAAACTAGCGTTGGGGGTACAACTAACAGCTGACAATTGACAATTAACAATCGACCATTGGTATCTTGTCAGATGTTAAATGTCAAAAGTCACATGTCAAATCTCAGTTTCCTGCCTATGACTGACACAAAAACTGCCACAAAATCAGAAACAAAAGTTATTAGTCCAGTTGGCTCACTTGACATCAAAGAAATACTTTTAAAGGGAAATTATGTTTCCGCCGAAGATATCCAAAAAGCTTGGGATTGGGCCAAAATAAATAAGTCTTCAGTCGAAGAATATCTCTTAACTCAAGGCTTAATCACTAAAGATATTTTGGGACAGGCGATGGCCGAATTTTACAAAGTTCCGTATGCTGATTTAAATACCAAAGTTCCTTCCCGCGAACGGGTGTTAAAAATACCCCAAGACCTAGCCACTTCTTATCATGTTGTACTTTTTTCGGAAAATGATACTGGGGTGACCATTACGACCGATAACCCACCGCGAGCAAAACCACTTGAGTTGCAACTGCAAAGCCGTTTTCCCAACAAAAAAATTTCTGTGGCCTATTCTGTCTCCGAAGATATCGACGTTTGCTTTATTCACTATCGAAAACCGCTGGAAACCCGTTTTTCCGAGATTGTAGCTAGCCAAACAAGAGTCGCCCCGGAGATTATAGATGAAATTGTGGCAGACGCTCTTGCTTTTAAGGCCTCTGACATCCATTTTGAACCCCAAGAGAAAGAAGTGGTGATCAGATTTCGCATTGACGGAGTATTGCACGAAGCCGGTAGAATCTCTCGGAAGATTTATGAAAACATTCTAAACAGAATAAAAGTACAAGCCCGTATGCGCATTGACGAACATTTTTCCGCTCAAGATGGAGCGATCCGTTTTCCCATAGATAACGGATCCCTTGATATGCGGGTCTCACTTATTCCTATTCTTGATGGTGAGACTATCGTCATCCGGCTCCTTGCGGAATATGTCAAAGGGTTTACCTTTGCGGATCTTGGTGTTTCCCAAAAAGATCAGGAGATATTTTTGAAAGCTGCGAAAAAGCCTTTTGGCATGATACTGGTCACCGGCCCAACTGGTTCAGGAAAAAGTACGACCTTGTATGCGCTGATTAAAATGCTCAATCTACCCAGTGTCAATATCACCACTATTGAGGACCCTGTTGAGTATAAGATTGTAGGGATTAATCAAATTCAGGTCAATATTCAAACGAATTTAACCTTTGCCAAAGGCCTGCGTTCAATCGTCAGACAAGATCCGGATATTGTTTTGGTCGGAGAGATTAGAGATTTGGAAACTGCGGAAATTGCCGTCAATGCGGCATTAACCGGCCACCTCCTTTTTTCCACCTTTCACGCCAATGACGCTGCAACCGCCATCCCCAGGCTTTTGGATATGGGTGTTGAACCATTTATGATGGCTTCGGCGCTGGAGTTGATTATCGCCCAAAGATTGGTCAGAAAAATCTGTGACCAATGCAGGGTAAGTTATAGCACTTCGTCAAAAGATTTGGAGAAAATTTTGTCCGGAGCTCATCATTTTTTTCCGCAATCTCAATTATCATTATATAAAGGCAAAGGCTGTACCAACTGTGGGAATACGGGATTCAAAGGCAGAACAGCCATCTTTGAATTCATTCAGGTACAGGGAGACATGCAGGATTTAGTGTTAAAGCACCCTTCGACTGCTGAAATTGCCCATGTAGCCAAAAGCAACGGATCTCACACTCTTTTTGAAGACGGATTGGAAAAAGTGAAAAACGGAATAACCACAATTGAAGAGTTATTACGAGTCACCCTTCCTCCAAACGAAAAATGAAAATAGCTTTTTTTGCAAATTTGGGCTTAGGTAAGGAAAAAGAATACTTTATAGAACAGCTTTCAATGCTGCTGGCTGCGGGAATGCCAGTGGTAACAGCTCTGCCTGCAATAGAAAATGAGATTAAGTCAGGCAGGTTAAAAAAGATTATCGCCGAAGTTGGAGCAGAGATTGAATCTGGTTCAACCATTTCCGCTTCCTTAGAAAAGGCAGGCATTTTCGGAGCGTCAACTATTTCTCTCATCAGAATTGGCGAAGAGTCAGGCAGACTGTCAGAAAATCTCAAAGTTGTGGCGCTGCAAGAGCAAAAAGAACGGGAATTCCGCTCCAAAATAACCTCGGCTATGATGTATCCGGGATTTGTTTTTTCGCTGACTATTATTGTGGGTTTAGGTATTGCTTGGTTTATACTGCCTCGTTTAGCCAGTGTTTTTGCTTCACTACACGCAAAATTACCCATAATTACCGTATGGCTTATTACCCTTGGATCTTTCTTGGGTAAATATGGTGTTTATGTCATTCCTGCCTTTATTATTACAAGCTTGCTTTTGCTATTTTTCGTTTTTATTTTCAAAAAAACCAATTTTCTGGGTCAGGCAATTTTATTTCATATACCCGGCATATCCGGCTTACTGCGGGAAGTTGAGCTGGCACGGTTTGGCTCGCTTCTGGGGAATTTACTTCAAGCAGGTTTGCCGGTACTTGATTCCCTGCAGTCTCTGGCAGAAAGCTCTACGCTTTACAAGTACAAAAACCTATATCTTCATTTATATGAAAGGGTTAAGGAGGGGAATTCTTTCCAAAAAAGCTTTGAGTTGTATAAAAAAACCAACGGACTTATTCCTGTGCCAATTCAACAGCTGGTCATAACTGCTGAGCAATCGGGAAATTTGGCTAATACTTTAATAAAAGTTGGGGAGATGTATGAAACAAAAACTGAAGATACTGCCAAAAATATCTCTGTTCTTTTGGAACCGATCTTGTTGGTTATCGTCTGGCTGGGAGTGGT
>MFJN01000005.1 GCA_001779235.1 Candidatus Gottesmanbacteria bacterium RIFCSPHIGHO2_02_FULL_40_13
AGATAGCGTTGATTATGAAAAAGACGACATTTCTAAATCGTTAGAAACCGGACATTTCTAAATCGTGTTGACAGAAGAAAGCGGGGTCCCTTCACTGCCTTAGTGCGGGGTCGGGGTGTTGTAAAGAGGAGGCGGACAATTATCTGATTTAGGTTTTGACGGCTTGCCCCCGCAGGCATCCGGATCGCCCAGCTCTGATCTTGCTTTTTCCCAAAGCCATTGGTTTTGCCCGTCGCACCAGTTATTACAGAATAGTTGGCGGATTGCAGGGTTTGCTGTAACATCTCCACATGTCCAGCTTCCGTCTGTACATTTGGCCGGCGGATTTTCGCTGCCGTTATCGACTGTTCCGTCGAGGTTTCCGGTAGGATAGGCCGCATTGCTTTTGGTGGTTTGGGGAGACTTGGCAAGTTTGGTTCCTGCAATTATTCCGGCAAGCATCAGTCCTACCGAAATGAGGGTGAGAAGTGTGGCTATTTCTCCACGCTGGTATTTTTTTCTTAAGATAAACATGATAAAGACAGTAAACTTATAAATATCATTTAATTCCGATATTACTGATTATTTTTATAAGATTTGGCGATATAATGCCGAGAATAAAGCTTATTATGAGAACGATTAAAATCCACATCCGATTATTTTTCGGCAATTTTTTAAAGTCCGAAAGAAAGTTTTTCATGCTTTTGCTTATTTTTTCCATCTATTAATACATTAATAATATACGCGGGCGGTGTCAAGTATGTGGTAAAATACACCAAATGGTTTTATCTGATAAAGATATCAAGAAATTCCTGAAAGCCGGAAAAATTAAAATTACGCCTTTGCCTGACTTGAAAGAGGTACTAGGCTCCTGTTCCATAGATCTTCGCCTGGGTTTTAGTTTCAGGGTTTTTGATCACAGTAAATATCCTTATATCGATCCGCGAAATCCTAAATTGACAAACGACGTCACGAGCGAGATGAAAATCAAAGAAAATGAGCCGTTTATTCTCCAGCCGGGGGATTTTGTACTGGCGATGACGATTGAAAGTTTTGAGCTTCCGGATCATTTACTGGCCAGACTTGAAGGCAGATCATCTCTTGGGAGACTCGGAATAGTGGTCCATTCGACAGCTTCAGTTTTCGAGCCCGGATGGAAGGGGAAAGTCGTCATGGAGCTTGGTAATATGGGTCGCATGCCGGTCGCCCTTTACGCGGGGATGAGGGTTTGTGCTTTGACTTTTGAGGAGCTCAGTTCACCCTCCGATGTTCCATACAATAAAAAGAAAAGCGCCAAATATCTGGGACAGGAAGAGCCAATTCCGTCGAAGATATCGCAAGATTAAATTGTAAAGATTATTTTCAAAAAAATTATTCTATATTCACCAGATCAAATTCAGACTTTGTAAGTTGATGAGCAAAGTTGCCTGTCGAGCTAATTCCATAATACGGCGTGGAATAAGAAGAGGTGTACGAAGAAGATGAATATTCTATATAAAGGACAAAGCTTTTACCAATGGAGCTTGTTTTATAAGTGTAGTTATTCAGCCGTCCCACAACAGTATTTGACTGCTGGATATAATTGGGAATCAAATCACTAAGAACAGCAGGATATTTTTTATTTTCAACATAATATTTGAAAATGGCTTTTGACAGTATAGAAAAATCATCGTTATAAAGTTTGGATTGCAGTTCCTGTTTCTTCTGCTCTTCTGTTTTGGCACCGTCCATAAGCTTGGTATAAAAATCTGTCAGTGATATGCTTGATGATGGTGAGTCGATAGTTACTGTTTTGCCAATATCTTTTATCAATAAGACAGTATTGACGGTGAGTTTGGGACTGGTGAGAGTATCAAGAGCAGGGAGAGAATTTGGCAGTATACCGCCGTATAAACTATTTCCTCGTCCCAAAAGGGAATCCATTTTCATCTGTGACTTGACACTTAATTTTCGCAGTATCGCATCTTTCCGGCCAAACCAGATGTCAACTTCCATCATTTCCAGACTATCTGTCAGATTATTCAGGTCAGTAATATTATTTTTGGCAGATTCCCCTGCTTTATAATATTCAGTGATAAGTTCTTTTAATAGTTCTTTGCTTGGGGAAAAAGAGAGATGATAAGTCGGTGTATTATCGATCGTTTCATCTCCAAGCTTTTTAACCTGGGGTAATATTTTTGATTTTAATAAAAATTCCTGGATGTTTTTTCTGGTTGAGTCGATTAAAGATTGATTGTTGGCGCTTTTTTCCAGGGATTTGCGCGCTTCAGACTCCATTCCTTTAGTATCATAAAAAACCCAATTATCTAAAACACGCTGTATATTTTTTTTGATTTCGGAATTGACTGTCAAACCGGCAGACTTAGTTCCGGAAAAATTGGATAAATAGGAAGAGGAAAAAAATGAGGAGTAAAGCTCGAGAATAGAATCAGAGATATTATCGATTTTAAAATAGACTTTATCCCCGGCTTTTTTAGCCTGGCCAGATGACTGATATGAAGTCCCGCTGAAATTCACTCCAAGGCCGAATTTCAGGTCAAAGGAAATTTTTTCGGACGAAAAATCTACAGGACCATTTAATTTAAAATCGAGCGCGACTATATTTACAGCGGTATTGCCGAGGTTGGCTCCGATAGAAAAATCAGGATTGTAGCGTGTTAATTTGGTATTATTATTTGCTGCCATGAGAAGAATTTGTTCAGGTGTTTTGGGAATGAGGGGAATATTATAGGCTGACATCAAGATATTTTGCCGTGTCTCGGTACTTATAAAAGGAATTTTCAGGTTGCTGTAAAGAAAAACAGCAGGAACACCGATTATAAAGAAGATGAATAAAGTAAAAAACGTGAAGACCAGAATTATTCCAACTTTACTTTTACTTGAAGGAGGAGAAAAATTTGACGAAGCATACGAATTAGGTACAGAAGGCGGGGGATTTATGTTCGCTGGTACGTTTGGTAAGGGATATCCTTCCTGGGCAGGAATATTTTCCATAACTTAATTAAAGTACTTTTAAATGAATGAGTCAAGCCGTGATTTGTCATGTACCGCTGAAAATTATATAATTAGTACCAATATGCCTCAGATTTTTATCTCAAAAGAGCCGAAAAAGAAAAAAGTAATAATTCCAAAATCATCAGGAGTGATTTTTACGGGAGGAAGTAAACCTGCACCTAAAATGCCGGAAAGCCACAGCGGGCAGAATAAGGATATGGATATCAAAAAAACAGGTACTGCCGAAAGCCTCAATCCCTCGTTTTACTCGGGGTTAGAAAGAGACTTTTGAGAATATCCCCATGAAACTGGCACTCTCCATGCGGCCGCAAACTCTCGATGAATTTCTCGGACAGGAGGACATCGTCGGCAAAGACAAAATCATCAGACTGATGGTTGAGTCGGATAATGTTTTTCCCATGATCTTCTGGGGGCCTCCGGGAAGCGGTAAGACCACACTTGCCCATATAATCTCCAAAGGAACAAACAGCGAATTTTATCATCTGTCAGGGGTAACAAGCGGCAAGGATGACCTTCTTAAACTTATTGAAAAAGCCAAACACAATAGAGAGACGGGTAAAAAAACCATTCTTTTTATCGATGAAATCCACCGCTGGAACAAAGCTCAGCAGGACGTACTACTGCCTCACGTGGAGAGCGGACTTCTGATCCTGATCGGTGCGACAACGGAAAATCCGTCGTTTGAAGTTATTGGTCCGCTTCTTTCCCGCTGCCGGGTGTTTGTCCTCAAAAGCCTTGATATTGACAGGCTGGAAATTCTTCTGGAAAAGGCTTTAAAAGATAAAACCCGGGGTCTGGGAAAATATAAAAAAACTATTTCAAAAGAAGCAAAAGAACTTTTACTGAGGCTCTCAGGAGGTGACGCCCGTATTTTGTTAAACGCTCTGGAGATGGCGGTAGTTTCCTTTAAAGATAAAAAAATAAGTGAGGAAACCATCAAAGAAATTTTCCAGACCAGAAGTGCGGGACTTTATGATAAAAAGGCAGATGAGCATTACAACATTATTTCCGCATTTATTAAATCAGTCAGAGGGTCGGACGTCGACGCGGCATTATATTATCTTGCCCGGATGCTTGAGAACGGGGAAGACCCTAAATTTATCGGGAGAAGAATGATTATTCTTGCCTCCGAAGATATTGGTTTGAGTGATCGCGGAGCGCTAATTCAGGCTAACGAAGCATTTGAAGCAGTGACCAAAATCGGCATGCCGGAAGCGCAACTGATATTAGCTCATGTGGTAATTTATCTTGCCAAAGCTCCCAAATCCAGAGCGGTACCCAATGCTTTGGGACGGGCGAAACAGGCAGTTTACGAATTTCCCAATGAACCGATTCCCATGCATCTTCGCAACGCGCCCACAAAACTTATGAAAAACCTGGGATTCGCGAAAGGATATAAATGGAGTGATGATTATGTGGGACCTGTATCAGGCCAGTCATTTTTACCGGATAAATTAAAGGGAAGAAAGTTTTATCAACCCTAAACGTAAAATCCAAATGCCAAAATCCAAAAATTAAAAGAAATCCAAAATCTAAAGTTCAAATGTCAAAAGAAGTTCAAAACCTAAATTTTTAAAATTAGTCATTAGGATTTTGGATTTGATTTGAACTTTGAACTTTGAAATTATTATCAATACTTCACTCCCACGAAATCTATTTTAGGATAATCTGCCCGTACCAGTTCCCAGAATTTATCGGCCAGACTCGAAGAAAACTTGCTGTACTGCCCTTTTTCTGTCTGATTACAAAGACGGCGTTCCCATTCCCTGATGGTCTTCAGGATGTTTTCTCCTTCTGAATTAAACTGCAGATGCCAGACCTCCGGCTCTTTTACGTAGCGGTCGTGGAGGTTTTTGAAAGCGGTGAAGGTTTTCCAGTTATTATCCACCATGTCCTGATAATACTGTTGGTACTTGGTCATCTTAGGGTAATTTTAACACAGTCTTTAAATATATTGAATTAAAATATTCCCAAGTGCTATAATGCCCGATATGGCGAAAATAAATTTCGGCGGGGTTGTTGAAGAGGTCATTACCCGTGAGGAATTTCCACTTTCCAAAGCTAAAAAAGTATTAAGTAATGATATAGTAGCGGTTTTGGGTTATGGAGTACAGGGTCCGGGGCAGAGCCTGAATTTGAAGGATAACGGCATAAAAGTGATTGTCGGGCAAAGGAAAAATTCTGCGTCTTGGGAAAAGGCTAAAAAAGACGGTTGGATACCCGGTAAAACCTTGTTTGACCTTGAAGAAGCAGCAAAAAAAGCAACTATTATAATGTATCTTTTATCCGATGCCGGACAGAAGGCGTTTTGGCCAAAGCTTAAGCCGCTATTAACTCACGATAAGACTCTTTATTTCTCCCACGGCTTTGGAATTACATATCGCAAACAGACAGGAATTATTCCACCTCTTGATATTGATGTGATATTAATTGCTCCCAAAGGATCAGGATTGTCAGTACGGCGAAATTTTCTGGATGGAAGCGGAATAAACGCGAGTTTTGCCGTCTATCAGGACTACAGCGGAAAAGCAAAAGAAAAAGTCATGGCACTGGGGATGGCTGTCGGCTCCGGATTTCTTTTCCCGACTACTTTTGAAAAAGAAGTTTTCAGCGACCTCACCGGTGAGCGGGGGGTGCTCGTTGGCGCTTTGACCGGAATTATGGAGGCCCAGTACGAGATTCTTCGCCGGCACGGCCATTCCCCGAGTGAGGCTTTTAACGAAACGATAGAAGAACTGACTCAAAGCCTGATTAAACTTGTTTCCGAAAATGGAATGGACTGGATGTATGCCAATATTTCCTCAACTGCCCAGCGAGGGGCTTTGGATTGGAAGGGAAAGTTTAAAAAAGCGGTCATGCCGGTATTTAATAATTTGTATAAAAGGGTAGCAGACGGGACAGAAGCAAAAATTGTACTGACAAAAAACAGCAAAAAAGACTACAGGCAGAAATTAGACCTTGAACTGGAAATAATGCATAATTCTGAAATGTGGCAGGCGGGAAGCGAGGTACGGAAACTCCGGCCGGAGAATTGGAAGAAAAGTAGCAAGTAGAAAGTAGTAGGTAGTATGTACTCAAGTTTCGCATTACTCGACAACAGTAATCATTAATCATTTTTGTCATGCTGAATTTATTTCAGCATCTCTAGATCCTGAAACAAGTTCAGGATGACACATAATACGAAACTTGTGATGAATTATGTCTGATAAAAAAGATTCCTGCGAGAGTGAAGATTGCAGCTGCTGTCAAAACGACCTCAAGATCCGAAGCGGAAAACTTACCGGAATTAAAGGATGTGATGATTGGATTAAGCGCGCTCCGGCACGCGCCATGATGAGAGCGGTGGGATTTAAAGATAAAGATTTTGCCAAACCCCTGATTACCGTGGCCTGTCCTTTCACCAACATTACTCCCTGCAATGCACATCTGCGTGAACTTGGCGACCTTATCTCTGCAGATGTTGAGAAAATTGGCGGGAAATCAATTCTTTTTGGCACTCCTGTGGTTACGGACGGAGAAACAATGGGCGGGGAGGGGATGAAATACTCCCTGGTATCGCGTGAACTTATTGCCGACTGCGTTGAAACCATGAATGAAGCCTATAGCGCTGATGGCTCCATTACTTTATCAGGATGCGACAAAACAATACCTGCATCCCTCATTGCCTTGGCCCGCAACAACAATATCGGCATCACCCTTTACGGCGGGACGATTCTACCGGGCAGATATAAAAATAAGGATCTCAACATCGTCAGCATTTTCGAGGCGGTAGGTCAATATTCCTCGGGCAAAATAACGGAGCAAGAATTTGGAGAGGTTGAAAAAAATGCCTGTCCGGGACGGGGTGCCTGCGGAGGGATGTATACTGCCAATACAATGGCCTCCGCTTTGGAGGCACTCGGCATGAGTATTCCCGGAAGCGCCTCACATCCGGCTGTCGACCGGCAAAACCACATTGCTGCCAAAAAAATTCAGGATTGTCACGATACGGCGTCAGCACTTTTTAATTTATTGAAAAAAAGAATACGAGTCCGTGACATTTTGACCCGGGAATCTTTTGAGAACGCTATCGCCGTCGTTCTAGCTTTGGGTGGATCAACCAACGCTGTTTTACACTTATTGTCTTTGGCGCATGAGGCAGAGGTGAAGCTGACGATTGATGATTTTAATAAAATCGGGCAAAAAATTCCTCTTATCGGAAACTTCAGCCCATACGGCGAATATATGATGGAGCATCTTGATAATATAGGAGGAGTTCCCATGGTGATGAAGATGCTTCTCAAAGCAGGTTTAATTCATGGTGATTGTCTGACAGTTACAGGGAGTTCTGTAGCTGAAAATCTGAAAAATGTCCCTTCACGGCCGCCGGGACAAAATATTATCTCAAGTATGGAAAAGCCATTCGCCCGGCCGATGCAGCACATTATAATTCTTCACGGAAATCTGGCTACAGATGGAGCGGTTTTAAAATTAAGCGGAAAGGAAGTGAAAAAGCACACCGGGCCGGCACGGATTTTTGAAAAAGAAGAGGATGCGCTTGAAGCAATATTGAAAGGTAAAATTAAAAAAGGAGACGTAGTAGTGATCCGCTATGAAGGACCCAAAGGGGGGCCGGGAATGCGCGAGATGCTTTCCCCCTCTTCCGCATTGATGGGAGCAGATTTGGGTAAAGACGTAGCGCTTATTACTGACGGGCGTTTTTCTGGAGGAACTCACGGCATTATGGTCGGACACATTTCACCTGAGGCACAGGTCGGCGGGCCGATAGCCATCTTGCAGGAGGGCGACAGGATTACTATTGATTTAAATAAAAAAAGCATTGATGTTGATCTTTCTCCGGCAGAAATTAAGCAAAGACTTTCCAAATGGCGCGCGCCAAAATCAAAATACACAAGCGGAATTTTAGCCAAATACGCGTGTCTGGTTGGCAGTGCTTCACAAGGGGCTGTGATGGGTTGAGTAAAAATAATATTCATCCTTGACATCATTCTTATAAATCCTTTAATCTTAATATATAATCGATTAATACTTGACTGGACACAGGTTATTTTCACGATCATGCAGGATAAAAGTACCAAACCGGAGATAGAAGTGGTAGAACACCATAAAAAAGCTGCCTTTGACAGGACAGAGTTTAAGCACCTGCTAAAAAAATATTATCTTTTTATCCTAATTATTGCCTTAATCCCTCTGGTTCTATATTCTTTAGGCCAACAGCTTGCAAATTTCGGCAGTGCTGCACCTATACTCAAATTACCGGATAAAGGTCAGTTGGGAGCTCAACGCATTTTCTTGTATCAGCAAAATTGTGGCCTTTACGATCAAATATGCTGTGGTGTAGATACACCAAACTCAGATTATTATACAGATGGTAATTTTGACGGCTGCGATGATAATAATATGATGGGATGCTATAGCGGTTTTTGTAAGAAACTTGGTGAGGTTTGCGGAGTATTAGGAAAGCCATGTTGCCTAACTTCAGCACAAGACGGTTCGGGTTCATTTGCAGCATATTGTACTGGAAATACTTTAACCTGCCGTGAAACAGATGTTACTTCTTCTGTAGATAATCCCTGGTTTAGCGGATATTGTGAAGAGAAAAATCCAAGCTGTGGCGGCAATGGCGAACTTTGTTGTAATTCAGCAGGTGAGGATAGGGGATGCGGAGATTTTAGCTGTGTTTTTACTGAGAGCCCAGTGGAAAGATGCGGTGAAGGCGTCTTGTATTTGGATAGAGTATCTGAGCACCGTGACAGGGAAGATAATGTGGATTTAAATGAACGTTTCATAGTTGAATTATCCACGAACGTTATCGGGGTAGAATATGAATATAGCGTGCAATGCGGCGTTAATGCTGATAAGTATATTGAAACTACTAACAAAACGAAGATTAGTCATAAATGTGTATTTACAAATAGGCCCGCAGATGGTACTAATGATGTTAAGGCTTGGGTTAAAGTTAGTGAGACTAAGAATAAAGCTTCCAGGACATATTATGCAAAAAATCTGTCGGTATATATTAATCCTCCTAATCCGACGGAAACACCTCTTAATAATCCGGTTAATACTTCCACACCGATTCCTCCAACCAAGACGCCGACTCCCACCAAAGCGCCAAACGGTACACCATGTTCGACATCATCACAATGTGTAAGCTTGACATGTAAAACCTGTTCCGGAGATACGCAGGGATATTGCCGGCCATATGGATACACCTGTCCTGAGTAAACGGCTATCATAAAAAATAAAACCACTTGACAAGCGTGCATATTTTCTGTTCTAATTAAGCAGAAGAGAAAACTTTATGCCAAAAAGAAGAAAAACAGTAAAAAGGTCAAAGACAACTCGCAGATACCATCATGGAGATTTAATGCTTGATCAGAGAAGTTTGTATTTCATGTTTGGCACGATTTTCCTCATCCTCATCATTCTCATGGCCAGCGTCAGGTAAAAATTTATGCAGGGTTTTTTCATCACATTTGAAGGAGTAGAGGGTAGCGGAAAATCGACTCAGGTAGGACTTCTGGCAAGTAATCTCAGGGAAGACGGGTATGATATTGTCGTTACCCGTGAGCCCGGGGGAACAAGGATTGGTGAGCTTATCCGCGAAATCACCCACAGTAAAGATAATGTGGATCTTACTGCAGTCTCAGAAACTTATCTTATGTCCTCCTCCCGCGCCCAGCATGTTCGCGAAATCATAAGTCCTGCCTTGAAAGCGGGAAAAATTGTCATCTGCGACCGTTTTATTGATTCATCTCTTGCCTATCAGGGTTATGGGAGGGAACTCGGGGAAAAAGCTATTGAAGAACTGAATAAATTAGCCCTGGACTCTATCATGCCCGATCTGACATTTTTTTTGGATGTAACGCCTGGAGTGGGTTTTGCGCGGAGGAATCACACTGATAAAATAGACCGCCTTGATCTGCAAAAAGAAGATTTCTACAACAGGGTGTATACCGGATACCATGAGATAGCTAAAAAATTTAAAGACAGATTTTATATTGTTGACAGTACGAAATCGATAAATAAAGTGGCAGAAATAATTTGGGAGAAGATCATATCAAAAATTAAAAAATAAAATATGATCCGCCTACTCTTACTTCGTGCCTTACCTACTATTTCCGCCAAAGGCGGACAGGCGTATCGCGGCACGAAGAGTGAGTTTTGGTGGACGTAAGAAACTGTAATCCAGATTAAATCGGAAAGAGTAGCTCGCCTAAGCTTACTTTACGGCTTTTTAGTATTATTCATACACGCCGTAAAGAGCGCTTGAGCGGCGGGCTCAAGAAACTCTAATCCCGATTAAATCGGGAAGAGTTTCTAGAGGAGGTGATTAAACTGAACAAAATTACAGCGATTACAGGGGCTGTTTTCATAGCGCTAATCGGGCTTTTTTTCGACTGGATTTTGTCGCGTAATTTTCAGATCAGAAAAAAGAAAGGCCTGCCGACTGATTTTTTCCACACCTGGGGAGGATTCGGCGGTGGAGGCGGAGAAGGCGGAAGCGGAGGGTGGTAAAAACAACACCTTGACAACATACCACATATACATTACTATTGAGTTATGATCAGAACACAAGTATATCTGCCGGAAGAGACTCACCATCTATTAATGAAACTTGCCAGGCGAAAAGGAACGAGTTTTTCTCAATTAGTGAGAGAGGGGGTAGATGTGGTAGTCAGAAAAACATACGGTAAACTTACTCCCCAAAAACGAGCCCTGAAATTTTTTGCCCACTTCCCTAATAAATGGAGGGTAAAACTTTCTGATTCTGCAGTGGACCTTATCAGAAAAGAAAGGGACTGAAATGAAACTTCTTATCGATTCCTCTGTCTATATTTCTTTGATGGGTAAAAAAGATATATATTCTTCTCCTTCAGAAAAGTTTATGCTCACTCTGGAGGAGGATGGAGGAGAAGTTATAATGCCTTCACTCGTGGCAGCTGAAATTGTTAGCGTTCTAGCTAAACAAAAAACCGGTAATCTATCGGCCGTTACACAATACTTATTCGATTTTGGAATTGTTTCTCTTGATGAATCTATTTTAAGGGAAATGTTAAAAATTTCTCTCAAAAGTGTTTTAGCGCTCAAGACTTCAGATTTAGTAATTGCTGTAACTGCAAGGATAACTGATGCGACTCTCATTACCTGGGATAAAAAATTATTAAAGTATGCACCGGAGATTTGCAGAGTGCAGTCGCCAAAGATTTAAGCGGAGGGTGGTGAAAATTTTTATGTTAATAAAATGCGCATGGTCTTATAATCATTCGGGCGAAATTCAACCGGCAGCAAAAAGATGTATTCCCATCTTACTCCGGTTTGCAACCCGAAGGGGCAGCAAAGCGGATTAGAGGGGTATATACTGAGTAACTCAGTTGCAAAACTGAGTTACGTGGGTATACAATTCCCGGCTCGCCGGATGGAGGTATAGAATGGTTTAGAGGTCCGGAACCACCATTAACGCTGAATTTATGTGATTCTTGTACAGGAATATTTGTTGAACAAAATGGACCGGAAAATGTTTTAGTTGAAGCAATTACTCTTAGAGTTTCGGAAGGATCACTTTTTTCCCCGCCCCGAAGAGAAACTCAACGAATTTAGAGCTGATCCTAAAAATCTTAATCTCAATTGCGGTTCAGACGGTAATAATGCTATAATTCTCGGTTATGGAAACTGAAGATCGCTCGTTGTTGCCTCTTTATGAACAGCAATATCTTTGTACTGTGAAGCTGCCTTTAGTATGTCCGCAATGCGGAATGAGGGGAATGGTTTCTCAAACTTATATGAGATATGTTCCTATCAGTATGGCAATTATCTTCGGACTGGTAGAAAATAAAGTTGAAGTCATCAGCGGCCTTCCCAGCTGGCAGGGAAAACATTCAGGATGTTCTTATGTTTGGCAGCCTCAACAGGCA
>MFJN01000006.1 GCA_001779235.1 Candidatus Gottesmanbacteria bacterium RIFCSPHIGHO2_02_FULL_40_13
TCGGCCTGCCCCAGGATTCAAAAACCCCGGAAATCTCTCCCACCACTCCACTCTCACAAAGAAGATAAAGATCCGCCCCTACTTCCACTTTTTTCGGGACAATACCCGCAAATTCAGTCAAAGCTTTTCTGTACCCCAGAACTGCAGGAATTTTGTCGTAGTGCCATAGTTTTCCCAGTCTGCCCCCCGCATAATCCAGTACATTCAGTTTACCTTCATCGACTCCTGCTTCAACCATAACAATTGTTCCCTCTTTGGCGGGAATTTTAGCGGAAAGAGTGACTGTTTTCCCTAAAGGTACGTTTTTCAAGACTGATGGTATTTTTTCAATTTGCATTTTCATAAATGCTGCACTCCTTTACGAGGTGCAACCTCGTTTTGACTTAATCTTGCTGCTAAAATACTTTCCAGTCCGTATATCTTTGAGAACCCCTCAGCCTCGCGTCCGTCCCAGAGTGTATTTTTTTCTCCGTAAACAGCAACGCACGGATCCAGAAGCGAGTACGGACTCCTCACCCCCTCGACAGTCAGGTTTCCCTTGTATAATTTCACTCTCGCCTCGCCGGTAACATACTTTTGACTGCTCCCGATCATCGCTTCAATATCGCGGGCGAGCGGATGAAAATATAAAGCTTCATGCAGTAAATTTCCGTAAACCTCGGACAGAGTTTTTTTCCAAAATAACTGGTCCTTGGTCAAAACCAGTTTCTCCAGCTCCTGATGGGCTTTGATGAGAATTAAAATGGCAGGAGAGAAAAAAGCCACGCGCCCTTTGATGCCTAAAATCGTCGTTCCCAGATGGATTCCTTTGCCGATGCCGTGATAACTTCCTAGCAAAGTCAATTTTTCCATAATTTTTGCTCCGCTAAACTTCTTATCGTTGAGGGCTACCGGCAATCCTTTATTAAATTTAATGGTAATCATCTCCGCCTGGTCAGGAGTTTGGCTGATTGGTGTAATACCTTCGTAAACCTCCTCAGGCGGAGATTCCCAGGAATTTTTGGTTTCTTTTCCGCCGATTGTTGTGCCTAACATCCCTTTATTGACGGAATAAGACTTGGTCTGGTTTGAAATCATAAGCCCCTGTTTTTTTAAGAATTTAATTTCGTCATTTCTCTGGATAGACAACTGACGGATCGGCGCAATAATACTCAGTTTGGGCGCGAGGGTATTGATGGTCACATCAAATCTGACCTGGTCGTTTCCGGCGCCGGTTGACCCATGCGCAACATAATCTGCCTGCTCTTTTTGGGCTATCTCGACAAGTTTCTCCGCAATAATAATTCTTTCCGGCCCGGCACAGAGCGGATAAACGCCTCCGCGCAGAATATTGCCTTTTATAATAAAAGTCACAATCTTTTGGTAGAATTCCTTTTTGGCATCGAGAAAATAGTGTTTGAATACTTTTAATTCTTCTGCTTTTTTTGCGATCAAATCTTTTTCTGCATTACTGAACCCGCCTGTATCCACAGTCATGGTAATTACCGTAAATCCCTTCTTTTTCAGCCACAAAACGGAGTAACTTGTGTCCAAGCCTCCTGAGAAAGCTAAGATTATTTTCTTCATAAATTCTCCATAAATAGATTTATGCCATCATCCTCCTTCGCTCAAATTCGCCTCGTGGTCTACGTCCACGCAGTCGAAATTTCGCTTCGGCGGATTGATCGGCTGCTAACTTCACTACGTTCAGTAAGCAGCCATCAAAAAAACCCTCTTTCTCCCGATTGAATCGGGATACTCAAGGGTGTAATAAATTACACGGTGCCACCTTAATTTGGAAAAGTTTTTAGGTGTCAGGTGATAGGTTTCAGGTGTCAGAATAAGTTATATTATTTATTTACTCCCTGATCCCTGATAGCTAATCCCTGATTCCTAACAAAATCCCTCCGTAATAGCCTTGACGGAAGGTAACTTTTCCCTTATTTTATGAACCTACTTTGCCCGCCGAAGCTTTATGCGAAGGAGGGCTTGCCCACCTTTTGCTTCAACAGACATTTCTTCGGTTCTGGCCGGATACCAGTCGGTATCCGGGGAGGTATTGTATAGTACCTCCCTCAGGAGCTCGAGGTCACCTCTTTGGCGACGTTCTCCTTCAACGCCATATTAAATTGTAAAAACAGTATAACACGGGTGTCAAGTGAGTGTCCTCGACGACCATATATACAATAACCTTCCAGGTTAAACAGCTTCGAACATCCTCTTGATTTAAGAAATAAGACCTGTCAGAATAGAGTTATGCCTTCCAAACGATCCGTAGTTTTTGCCAACAATCAGTTTTACCATGTTTTCAATCGAGGTGTAGAGCGCAGAACTATCTTTACGAATAAACGCGAGTACCAGCGCATGACGGATACCCTTTGGTATTACCGCCACGCTCATCTTCCCATGACGCTTTCTGCCTACTTCGCGCTCCCAGTTGCAGCAAGAGAAGTAATGTCCACAAAACTCAACCGCGATACCGATTATCTCGTTTCCATCCTTGCTTCGTGCCTCATGCCCAATCATTTCCATTTGCTCGTTTGTCAACACACAAACTACGGCATTCAGAAATTTATGGCCAATATCCAGAATAGCTATACCAAATTCTTTAATACGAAGCACAAACGCGTTGGACCGCTTTTGCAAGGCACTTTTAAAGCTGTAAGAATAGAAACAGATGAACAACTGCTTCATGTGTCACGGTATATCCACCTCAATCCTATCACGTCGTTTCTCGTGCCGGATGAACAGCTTCTCTCTTATCCATGGTCATCGTTTCCTGCATATATGTCTCCAGGAAAAGATGCTGTATATGAAACTTCAACTATACTTGGCTTGATAAAGAAACCATCAGCCTATATGGATTTTGTCATCGATCATATCGAATATGCAAAGACTCTTGGGAAGATAAAGCACCTTATGATTGATGATGAAACAGTGTACAAGTAAGATGTTCAAACGTGTTTAACCTGGAAGGTTAAGAATTTAAGAATTACTGTCCGGCGGGGATGTCTTCCGTGACTGGGGCAACTGTTGGCGAAGATGTAGTGGCTGTGTTAGGCTTTTTCAGTGTGTCTTCCTGAGAGACAACCGGTACTCTTATGGGTTGGGCGGGTTGAATTAACGCTTCTTTGGTAGTGACCACCATCGTGACTGACGACTTGGCTCTTCCTGCGACCCCCGCTGTCGTATATTGTGCCTGATTGTGCATTACCGGAACGAGAGCAAAGTAATAAGTCTTGCCCGGTACTAGCTTGCCTATGGTATAGTGATTGGTGGCTCCCACATTTAAAACTCCGTACTGATAATTACCCATCATCGTGCCATAAACGATATGGTAATTATCCGCATTTTCCGCCTGTTTCCAGTATAAGGTCACTTCCCCGTCTTTCGGGCCGGACTTAGACCATAAATCATATTTACCTGATACTTTCGCGGGTTGCATTTCAATTGGCGTAGAGGTCTTCTGCAAAACTGTCTGTGGTGTTTTGCTTACTATTTTTGGAGATACGACGGCGGCTTTTTTACTTGCACCCATGGCGACCCCTGAAAATTCAGCTGAAAAAGGACTGGAAGAACGATTATGAGCTCCTGCAATTCGAAAGTAATACCTCATGCCCGGCGTCAGACCTTTCACGACATATGATCTTGAGCTTTCATTTCCGATATTATCAGCTCCATATAGATATTTATTTGAAGCTGTTCCGTAAGCTGCGGCATATCTGTTGGCATAGGAAGCTTCTGACCAGTAAATCGTCACTTCACCTGTCATCGGGCCTGATTTGGCCCAAACTTTTTGAGGGGCGGGGGGAGTCAATCCTCCGTTTGCAGCTATAATTTTTTTAGGTGTAAAAGCAGATAAAGAGGTAAGAAATAAAATCAAAAGAAAAATACGCAGATATGAGGAAATTTTTTTCATGTCTATTATTAATTTGTACTATTTTTCACTGCGTGTCAACACATGATTTTCTATAAACTAATATATCTTACTATTTACTAGTCGATCATTTTACATTTTCCTCCCGCAAAAGTCCGTTTTTCAACCGCAGAAAAATAGCCTCGGTATTCGTTTCCATCTTGACAACTAAATCTTTGATATGTTTTGCTTAGAATAAGATATGGTCAAAAGAAAAAAAATCAGGAAAATTAAAGCCGTGAAAAGAAGGTCCGGCTTAAACCTAAAGTCTAAATCAAAGATAAGAGCAAAAAGACGCTCTAAAACTTTGGATAAACACCTCAAAAAAAGAACGAAAACATCGGTTCACACGAAAAGAGTAAGGGTAAAAAAAAGTCTGCTTTTACTTTCGGTGGGTATCAAAAATTTTATAGCTCTTCGCCATAACAGGAAATTTGTCAGAATTACGGGCAGCTCCCTCATCGTGCTGCTGATCATTTTTGCAATTTTCTACGAATTAATTTTAAAAGACCTGCCTGACCCTCTGGCTCTCAAAACAAAACCTTCTGCCCAAACCACTATAATACGCGACCGCAACGGAATAGTCCTGTACAAGGTTTATAAAGATGCCAACAGAATAAATCTGGACTGGGATGAAATTCCCACAGTCGTCAAAAATGCCACCATCGCCATCGAAGACTCCGGCTTTTATCATCATCCGGGAGTTTCTCCCAGAGCCATTTTCAGGGCTCTCGTGTATAATCTCTCCCAAAAAAATATCCAAGGCTACCAGGGCGCTTCCACCATCACCCAACAGCTTATCAAAAACCGTTTTTTGAACAGCCGGAAAACTTATTCCCGTAAAGCCAAAGAAATGTTTCTGGCGCTCCTTACCGAACGCAAATACCGCAAAAATGAGATTCTTACGATGTATTTGAATGAAGTAGGTTACGGGGGTCCGGCTTACGGAATTGAAGCAGCCTCGGAAATGTATTTTAATAAGCCTGTCAATGAATTGTCGCTGGCTGAAGCTGCGCTCCTCTCCGGACTTCCTGCCTCCCCTACCACTTTTTCTCCTTTTGGCTTAAACCCTGACCTAGCCATCGTCCGCCAGCATCTGGTACTTGACCGCATGCTTGCTTTAAAAATGATCAATCAAAATCAGTATAACGAAGCTAAAAATGAAAAACTTGCATTCGCTCCCCAAAAAACCGACATACTGGCGCCTCATTTTGTCATGTTTGTCAAAGATCTTTTGACCGCGAAACTGGGCGCCAAAGCTATGGAAGAAGGCGGTCTTGATATCACGACTACGCTTGATTACTCAATTCAAGCCAAAGCTGAAGAGGTGATCAAAAACCAAATTGCCGCCCTGGGAAATTCCTATAATATCCATAACGCTGCTTCTCTGGTCACTGATCCCCATAATGGTGAGATTCTGGCCATGGTCGGCTCGGTCGACTATTTTGATCTCGGAAATAAAGGCTTTGTCAATGCAACCAACAGCAAACGCCAGCCTGGTTCATCTATCAAGCCGGTCAATTATGCCTATGCTTTCGATCATGGTTTTACTCCCAATTCGACCGTTGTTGACGCACCTGTGGTTTACACGGCAAAGGGCTCGGCTGAGGTTTATGCACCTGTCAATTATGACCGGAAATACCACGGTGTGGTCACTCTCAGAAACGCTCTGGCCAACTCTTATAACATACCGGCAGTAAAGACTCTGAATACGATCGGGGTAGCTAATATGCTTGATTTGGGAAGAAAAATGGGTATCAGAAGCTGGGACAGCATGCCTCCAATCGGGCTTTCTTTAACTCTTGGAGGCGCCGAAGTCACCATGCTGGACATGGCCAGAGCATACGGAGTCATCGCCAATATGGGTATCAAAAAAGATCTTATTGCTATTAAAGCTATCAAAAACAGTCAAAATGATGATCTGACTTACCTTTATTTCAAAAAAGACAAGTCCACGGATCAGTCTCTCATCAAAAGCGTTGAAGCCGAAGACAACGAACAGGTCATTTCTCCTCTGGCATCTTACTGGCTGACTGACATTCTGTCTGACAACAACGCCAGGCGTTCAGCTTTCGGCAACTATTCCAAGCTGGAAATAACCAATCAAAAAGTTGCGGTCAAAACCGGCACCTCAAATAATTTCCGCGATAACTGGACCATCGGCTACTCTCCTGATTATCTGGTCGCCGCCTGGGTCGGCAACAACGACGGCACTTTCATGAACAGCAATCTGGTTTCAGGTATCACCGGCGCTGCACCGATCTGGCATGACATTATGGATTCCCTGATCGGCAATCAGGATCCCAAGGACTTTCCCGTACCGGAAGGGCTTATTCCGGTCAAAATCTGCGCAGTGAACGGACTTCTGACCTGTCCCAACTGTCCAATGGAAAAAACTGAGTACTTTACCGCCGATAAAGTGCCTACCCAAAAATGCTTCTTCCGCTCCCCTGCCGAGTGCGACAGCGCCCGGGCGCAGGCCGAAGGCAAATCAGACGAGGAGAAGAAGCAGCTTTTCTCGGGATGTCTGAATATTCCGACCTCGCCTGCGGTAAATCCCAACTAGGAAATAAGAAACTTCTTGCATTTTTGGCTTATTTAGTTATACTACTGCTCTATTCTCCTGCTCAATATTTTTTTTATTATTATTTATTATGAATGTTGAAGCTCTCCTCTCCATTGAAAGACCGGGCCCACCCAAAACAATCTTAATCACAGATTCTATTACCCAACTATATCATCCAAACCTACTTGAGGATATTATGAACGGATCCGGCTACACAGAATTCGAAGTTAGCAGACTTGATAGAATGGGAGATTTAACTACCCGTTCAATACTTCCCGGCGTTTCTTCATATCCGGAACGAAACATCCAAAAAGCTATCATAGTCGGATTTGTCACAGGTCCAAAGCTTGATGAAAATGGAGAAACTCTCGGCGAGGTTATTTTTCCAGGTGACCCGATAGCGCATCCTGTTTCTATGGCAGAGAGAATGCATCAGATCCAACTTCATCTGAACTCGCTTCTCCATCACAACCCGCCCTGGGTGCAAAAAACATGCCTGGTTCTCCCCCACTTCGAGTCCAGATCAGACAGGGATGCGGTACCTGGAGAAGGCGTAGAGGTCGAAACGCTCACCGATGGACTGGCAGGCGCACGAAGAAAAGTAAATTTTATCGTCACTTTAGGAGATCACAGCCACAGGCTCCATACACATCTTGCAAGAAACGGAATAAAACACGTGAGTATATCAGGAAATCAGTTTATGGCAAAAAAGGCATGTGAGTTAGGTTTGATCGATGAAAATACCATCATCGCCTCTCCGGACATAGGAGCTGCACGGCTCGCGGATGATTTTGCAATAAAGTGCAGTAAACTAGTCAAACTCCCAAAACCTTTGAGCCTTCTCATCCTTAATAAAACAAGGAATTTGCAAGAAGTGAATCAGAGTCAATTTCAGGGTATTTTGCGGAACGTAGATGTTGCCGGAAAGCGGGTGATTATACGCGATGATGAGGGAGATTCACTTCGTACTAACGTGAATGTAATTAAAGAGCTTAAAAAGAGGGGCGCTAAAAGCATTATACTTATATATACCCATGCGGTACACTCAAAGGGGGCAAAAGATAGACTGGTAAATGCAATTCAAGACGGACTCATTGACGCAGTGGTAGTCACCGACAGCAGACCGCATGATTTTGAAAATAAATATCCTCAAGACGTGGCTCAGAAGATACATGTCATAAAGGTAGGTAAACTTATGGGCAGTGTGGCAGCGTCTCTACTTGATAACGGATTAAAAGCCACCAGAAAGGCTTTTCAAGATTATCTATTCGAACAATTCATGCATCCGCTGGCTGCGCTTCGGGAGATAAACTGGAGAAGAAACGGGAGTAATATCTTTTTATATCCTTCAGGAGTACTCTTTCCCAATATGCGCCAAGAGGGAATTTCGCTAAACGCACGTTAATATTACATCCGCCTTCACAGAAAGAGAATATAACGCCTGACCAATATAGGTAGTTTTTCGTCTTATAAGAATTATGTGGAAAAATATCAAGGAGAGTCTGGTAAGGTATTGGGAGGATTAATATTAGAATAGATTTTAAGCTCCATTAAGCCCCAAAACGAGGTGCAACCTCGTACAACAGAACGACAAAATCGTGTCACTTAATCAGAGCTCTTACCATTCAGTGTATAATACGGGGCTATTATGCCAACTAATGAAATGTTGCGGGAGGTTATTCATGATTACAAACCATTGCCGGACCTTACCTTCAGTAGATCGTTATTTGACAAACACGATCCCCTATTCTTTACTACCCCTCAAGAAACCTATAATTTACTGGAGCTCCATTATAATTTCTTCTCCACCCATCCTGAAGTACGTGAGAAATACAGAGATTTTACCAAGAAAGTAATCGCCAATTACCCCAAAGAAGAAAGCTTGTATATCCTCCGCGGATTGATGCTGGCTACGGTGGCCCATCAGTACAACTTAACTACCGATAAAAGATACAGAAAAGAAAAAGACCCCAGGACAAAAAAACCTATCCCTTATATTTATCACAGCATGGAAATGGCAGAACGCCTTATTGATGAAAAAGATAAAAGTAAAATTCCTTTTGCCTGGTGGATAGTCACTGCTGCACTTCTCCATGACGTACCTGAAGATGTCGATCTTGGAAACGGGCGTAAAACGAAGGCAGACTGGTTCCGTATCATCGAAGAAAGTTTTGACAACACCTCAAAGGGGAAAGCAATCGCAAATGTAGTCAGAGCGGTCACCAACCCTGAAAGACCAAAAAAGTGGAGTAACTGGATAGATTTAAAACTTGAGATAAAAGAAAACCCGTTGTACAAAATGATTTTGGCGCATCTTGAAAAAGGAGGGTTGAAAGGATCACGTTCTAGAAGCCGGAAACCAAATCCAATAACGGAGACGGATAAGGAGAAACTATACGACGTAGTGTATGCATTTCAACATACCATGGACGCAGCGCTCAGCTTGCCTGAATATGTAGCTGCTATTACTTTAAAAATCGTTGACGGATGGCATAACTTTCAATCGCCCGAACACATCCGCGAGGTGAAAATACTGCGTGGAAGAATGTTTGCAGCTTTATCTGAATGGCTGGGCTGGTACAGCATGCGCAATGAACTTATCTTTCAAACCGCCGGTATTACTGACACGAATACTCCCTATCTTCCTGGTACTGAGGATAAATGGATGTATTACCCAAGAGAATCTGATAGAGAAACAGGTCACCTGCGGCAACCGGCAGAAGACGTCATAAAATCATTATCAGAATGCTATGAAGAATTTCAATTTTTAGAAGGTTTAGATCTTAAAGAACTTAAAATATTTACCGGATATCCTTACATCACGTCTGGTCATAAATTACCAAACCTCACCTATGAGGAGTTTAAACTGACCTTGCCTCTGCCTGAGGTGGTTGTATTACTGGATAAAGAGCGAATGACAGAGTTAGTTGAACTCAAAGAGTTTCATCCTGACCATTTCAATGTCAGGTCTCAAAAAGACAAAACTAAAATAGCCTCCCTTGAGCCTTTGGACCTTGGAATAGGAGATTGCGTGACTATGTTTGGACGAAATAGGGTTGATTACAGTGTGAAAATCGACAATAAACTTAGTTTTATTCTCAGAATTGAAGACGGCTCTCTGCCATATATTCTTGATGCGTTTAAGCAATCATCGGAGATGTCAATTGATCAAGCCCCGGAGTACGCTTTATTTCACCATGATCTTTATGGTACTGACTATTGGAGCTTCCACAGAAACGCACTGCTGGGCTTTTTATACGAGCCAAATCTGCCAATACAGGCAGGCAGCGAAGTATATCCGGTTTTTTATAAAGGCAAGCTGTATTTTTTACCCGGGGAAATGAAGGTAAATAATCTTCATAAACTTCTATCTATGCCTATGTCTGTCAAATACTATGAAACAAAAAGAAGCACAACCCCTCAATTGATTGATAAACATATACTACGCCTTAATGAATTGTCTGAGGGGTCAGGAGTAAAAAAAACATTTCTGGGTCGTCTCCTGATATTTGAAGATGAGGTAATATCTGACAACCCGACAGGTTGAAATCTTTTTTTAAAGATGCCGCATCACTTGATTAAAGTCCTATAGTATGATATAATTCCGCTTCAAAGTCAGATAACATATAGCAGTCCGTAATTTAATCTTAAGCCTATAAAGCTTAAGATTTTTTTGTGAGAGTTGACGATTCCGATGAAACATCGGGAGAGTCTTACTCTCACAAATCCGCCGAAGCCCCGCTCATACGGGCGAAGGAGGATGGTAGCAGTTCACGAGTGAAACGAGTTCTACTGCCACATATGGTGAGGAATCCTGAGGAGCAGAGCGACGAAGGAGACGAATCCATTTATGGGGAGTTAACGAAGGCACAAAACAATATGATAAAAATAATCTATTCTATCTTTATATCTCTAATCATGCTTGCTTTCAGCATGATTTTGCCTGTAGCGAAATCATGGGCTTCAGATTATAAGACTATTGAACTTAGTGAGATTAAAGAATTAGCCCAAGTCAAAACTGAAGATTTAGCCTCATCTAAGCTTTTACCTGTACCTACCCCCAGTCCTCAAGAAGAGGAAAAAGCCCCCAAAGACAGACGCAGCTGGACCAAATCTGAATTTAGTAAATTAATAGCTGAAACAGCCTCAAAATATGACCTTGATCCACAGTTAATCTATGCCACCATCATGACCGAGTCCCGTGGCAATCCCAAAGCTTATCGCTTCGAACCGCGCCTGAAAGACGCCAGTTTGTGTCTTGGCCAAATTTTGACAAGTACTGCCAGACTGCTTGGTTTCAGAGGCGAAGCTAAAGAGTTGTATAAGCCTGAAATTTGTATTGACCTTATCGGTAAATACCATCGAACAATGCTTGATAGGCACGGGGATCTGTCTACCAATCAGCTGGCTGCAGCCTACAATACCGGCTCACCCAGGAAACGCCCGATAGCGGGATATTTGAGGAAGTTCAACGGATTTTTAGAGGATTAGCCTGTTTAATTAAATTTTTATTTGGATCCCTTCTCAGATTTCACCACCCAACCTTGGCCGTCGGAAACTATCTCCACATCCCCATTTTGATCCGTCCTTTTGAAAGGAATAGATAATTTCGCAAGCAGATCCAAAGTTTCAGGTGTCGGATGTCCCCAGGGATTTTTACCAACAGATATCACGGTCAGGTCGGGACTTACCAGCTTTAAAAAATCCTCTCCGGCGCCGTATTTGGAGCCATGATGCGGATATTTGAGGATATTTACCCTTGGCAGTGAAACTTCCTTCATGATTTCACCTTGGATTCTGGTATCCCCGTCTCCGGTGAAAAGTGAGGAAAACGAGCCAAAGGCAAGATGGAGATAGATAGAAAAGTCGTTAATGTTTCTTTGTGTTGTCAGAAGACCAAGAGTGTTTGGGTTGCTTAAGTTACCTAAGTCACTTAGGACAGAATTTGAAGGAAAAACATTCTCTACCACCCACTTTCTTTCCGGCCATAAAATTTCGAACTTCACCTTTCCCAACGAAAATTTATCTCCGGTGTAGAGGTGTTTTACGGGAATATTTCTATTTTTAATTTCCTGAACCAACCTTTGATACCCGTCTGTCTGATTCTCCTCCACTCCTAAGACAATATATTTCACCTGATATCTTTGCAGAACAGACAGGAGTCCCTGCAGATGATCCTTCTGCGGATGGGTCAGCATAACTACATCAATAGTACGGTCATAAAACGGCATGTGGCGGCCGAGACAATTCAGGACTTTTGTGTCAGGCCCTCCGTCAATCAGCATATCCTGATTACCGGGCGTCCTGATATAGGCCGCATCTCCCTGACCGACATTACAGAAAAAGATGTGAACCTTGCCGTCGGGAAAGGAAATAAGGAAGGAAAAAATCAAAATCAGACCGACCGCGACTCCCGATAGAAGATGTTTGAGAGATAGTTTCATTGATTTAGAATGTAAAACCAAATCATATAAATAAATCCAAAGTTCAAAGTTCAAATGTCAAATGAAGTTCAAAATCTAAATGTCTAAAATTAGTCATTAGGATTTTGGTATTGATTTGAAATTTGCCTGCCTGCCGGCGAGGCAGGGATTTTGGATTTTATATTAAAGCATGATGCTTCCTCCCGGTACTTTTGCCAGCCATTCAATAATTAAAATAAAATACGCCAGCGGAATCCAAACCACCCAAGATGGAATAATCGCAAGCGGTAAATATACCCACCCTATAACAGAGGTTAAAAGACCAAAAACCATAATCGGCTGTATTACCCACCCGGTCAGGAGGTTTGCCAAAGGAGCAATAAGAGAAATTCTGTGGAAATTATAAAATATTATTGGCAGTGTAAAGATCTGAGCGCTAAGAGTCATCTTCAAGTTTTCTTTTAACAGGTATATGAGCCTGTCTGGAAAGACTTTTCCAGGTTGGCGCTCTCTCTTATTGTTTGCTAAAATGATGCCTAAAGTTGCCATAAAAGAAAGTTGGAAAGATATGTCTTTTATGAGGCTGAATTTGAACAAAAGCATTATTGCGGCACTGAGAATCAAACCTAGCAGTCCCCACTCTCTTCTGCCAAAAAAGATAGCTATAAGTGATAAA
>MFJN01000007.1:0-23726 GCA_001779235.1 Candidatus Gottesmanbacteria bacterium RIFCSPHIGHO2_02_FULL_40_13
AATCAAACCTAGCAGTCCCCACTCTCTTCTGCCAAAAAAGATAGCTATAAGTGATAAAGAACCCATTAGTGACGCTCTGATTACCGATGGTGACGGACCCACCAAGAGGACAAATAATACTATAAGACATATGGTCAAAATACTAGAGGCTTTTTTCCCCGAGACTATGGTCGCTTTTCCCATCAGGTTTATCAGTATTGAAATATTTACTCCTGATAAAGCTATCACATGCAAAGTACCGGTATCAATCAATGCCTGATAAAATACGCGGGGCATATTGGCTTTGGTCCCGAAGATGATGCCGTTCAGAAGTGACGCATAAGGTTCATGAAGCAGTGAATTGATGACTTGAGTCAGCGGGTTTGTAAAACCCGCGCTCATATATGCAAAAGGCGCACTAAAAACTTTAACCTTCTCTTGCCTCCAAGCTTTGAAAATATCAAAAATTGTCTGAAGATGAAAGTCAGCATGATGCTTGTAAATACTGCAGCTACAAAATAGGCAAAAGGATAATGCAGGAATGAGAGTTTTAATGAAGTAAAGAGAATAAAGGTAATAAAAGTCATGAAACTCACGATAATGAATAATGGTTTGTTGTGCCCTCCGAACCATTCATTGGTATAAAAGATGACCTTGCTGCAGGAGACACCGAAGATTACTCCGGAAATAATAATCAGAATTTCCTGATTGCTGCCAAGCTTTAAATCCAAAGGATAATTTATCTCCAGAATCATGATGATGAAAAGCACGACCAGAGTGCAGAAATATGTAATGTAGTGGCTAAGTTTCCCGTGAAACAGTTCATTTACCCTGTAGACCAGATCTTTTTTATTGGGTTTGATGTAGCGGGATAAAACTTTACTGACAAAATGGATGCTGTTGCCGACAAATCCGTATATCAGAAAGAGCGTGCCTAAGGGCAAAAGGTGCAGATTGTCATAATCCAGATATTCCACTTTGGTTCTGGCAAGTATCTGCTCGACAACCATCACAATCCCCAGATAGATAATCAAAGGCACAATCAGGATGATAAGCCAATCGATCAGCGGTACCTCTTTGAATACTTTTTCAGCCAGTTTCGGCCTGCGGTAAGCAATGATCGTGATAAATCCGACAAGCGTAATCAGCAGTATGCCTGAAATCATGACTTTATTATACAACATCGCTCCTTTGTCACCCTGAACTTGTTTCAGGGTCCCATGAAATGCTGAAATAAATTCAGCATGACACATAGTTCAGGATGACATATCGCGTGAAACTCTAATCATATAGAAATCATCTCTTTAATCTTTTCGTATAAAGCATTTCCTGCTATCTTTTTGGATTTCAGCTCGTCAAGACTCATATATGGCCGGCCGGAGATGATTTTGAGGGCTGTAGCAGGCCCTACTCCGGGCAAGGATTCTAGTTCTGATTGGGATGCGGTATTGATGTTGATATTGCCAGTCGTAATACCGAGTAAGTTACTTGGGTTTCTTAAGTTACTTAAAACTTTGCCAGAAGAAATCTCATCCACTGAAGGGATATAGATTTTGCCTCCGTCAATCAATTTTGCGGCGCGGTTTAAGGATTTTTCCGCCCATTCTCTATCGGCATTTGCAGAAAATCCTCCAGCCAGTATCAAAATATCATCCACCCGCGTTCCCTCATCCAGCTGGTAAAGCCCGGGTTTTTCTACCGCTCCCTCAATATCAAAGGCAATTTTAAGCCTCGTCGAGCCGGTGGCGGTTTCAAAAACGACATCCGGAGTATTGCTGTTTGCCTTAATTTGCAGAACGATAACTGCTATAAACAGTATAATTCCAACCGCCGTCAGGATTAATGGAATTTTATAAAGGGAAATCACGCGAGGAATATCAGCAAAAGAATTACCCGGGAGATTGTCAGACTCAAGATACTCTGCCATTGGCAAAAGTATAGCGGGAATTAATAGCAAGTAGCAAGTGGGATGCAGGTATCAGGTATCAGGTGTCAGGTGTCAGGTGTCAGGTGTCAGGTGTCAGGAGTCAGGTATCAGGTATCAGGTATCAGGTATCAGGTATCAGGTATCAGGTGTCAGGTGTCAGGTATCAGGTGTCAGGTAACTTAAGTAATTTAGGTCAATTAAGTGATGACTTAATTATTCACCGATAGCTTTGGCGACTTCAGTTTCCAGATCTGACTGGTTGAAAAGTGAAAGCTTTTTGCCGTTGAGGAAAAAAGTCGGGGTGGAGTTGACGCCGTGAGTGGTGCCATAGGAAATATCATCCTGAATAAGAGATTTGAATTTGCCGGATTTTAAGCTTTCGTTGAATTTGTCCATATCCAGCCCGATTTTTTTGGCACCCTCCTGAAAAACTTCATCTGAAAAATTGGCCTGATTGGCGAAAAGATAGTCATGCATTTCCCAGTACTTCCCCTGTTCCCCTGCCGCTTCGGCTGTCTCAGCAGCTTTCTCCGCAAATTCATGCTGAGCGAGGGGAAAATTGCGGTAGGCAAAAAGCAGTTTATCTTTATATTTCTCAACTATTTGATCGACTAAGGGTTTGAAAGTTCCGCAGGCAGGACACTGATAGTCGGAAAATTCGACTAAGTAATTTTGGGCTTCAATGTTTCCGCGGGTATGAGAGGCGAAAGTAATCAGTTCTTCTCTCTTCAAGACCGGTTCAGGACGTGAATATACCGCTACTCCGATTCCTATAATCAAAAATGTGGCGATAATCAATCCTATAAAAAATTTTGTTTCACCCGTGAGTTGCATAGTTTTCTATATTATAACTTTTTAATGATAAATAAAAGATGGCAAACATATTGACTGTAGAAACAGCACACCAGGTGCACACAGCTTTAATCACGAATATTTCAGTGAAAGTAAACCAACTGACGAATATTACTCCGAAGATGGCAATCCTCCGGATCCACTGTAATAGTCTGATGTCTTTTGATGTGGTTCTAAGAAAAGTCAAAATAGCCAGCATGGCATACCCGACGAGTCCAAAGGCAGGCACGGGAATACCAAAAATGTAGCTAAAACTACTCTTGCGGACTGTTTCACAGCCGGAATTGAGGCAAACGATGGACGACTGGCGCAAAAAACTCTGCAGGACGTAAATTGCCAAAATCAGGCCGAAGATGGAAAGGATGAAAATAATTCTGTTGAGTTTTCGGGATGTTTCTACTTCATTACCCATAATGCACGAAGTATACTATTTTCCAAATCGAAGTCAAGGTATATTGTTACCTGTGAAAATTAAATCCTAAATTCTTCTCTGACCTCTCGGGAGAAAGCGGATAGAATCTGCAGGGGTCGGGGTCGGATTTTCCGGATCAATCACAGGGGTTGGTGAAATCGCCGGTATGGGAGGCCCTATAAACCTTACTCTTCGCAAATCTAATGTTGGAAGAACCCTGAGATTATAGTTAAAAGGTGTCGGACTGGGTAAAACACCAAAGAAGTGTATCTTACCGTCTCCCCCAATAAGACTGGCGTTTTGTGGATTTGGCGAGGAATCAATTATTGTGGTCTCGCCCCGCGTCTGGTCAAAATGCCATAGAAGTAATGTATCAGGATCGGGATTTAAACTCGATTCATAAACTCCATTATTCCACAGATCAGCTATATTACGGCTTACCAAAGAGATTCTCACCTCATCGATCAATCCTTTAAAATAATTGGCTGTCGGGGTGTTTTCGCTGTATGAAGTTCCCAGAATTATATTACCTGAAACTGGTTTAAGAGATTCTGTGCCTAGAGCGGTATAAATGGCCTTTCCATTGACAAAAAGAACTGTCGAAGAGCCGGAGATGCTGACAGCGACATGATTCCAGACATTTTTCAGGATTTGACCGGCGTTCACCAGTCTTTGGGAACCCTCACCATAATAATAGTGGATGAAAAAAGATCCGCCGTTGACACCGATTTCATAATTAAAATGATCCTGATTCTTATCGCCAACTGATAAAATAATCTGTCTGTCATTGGTGGAATCAGGATTTACCCAGGTTTCAAAGCTGAAACCTGACGGAGAAAGGATATTTTGCCTCTCTAATTTAGCATAGCCGCCGTTTAAAACCAGATAATTTCCGATGGGCACGCTCAGCGTGGTCATACCCGAGCTCAGCTCGGGCACTACCGCCCGTGCTTGTGAGGTAAAAAAGGCTGCGTAAATTGCCAGTAAGGAAATGATGGAGATAAGGGAAACTTTTTTCATATATACAATCCTGAGAGATTGCCCTAGGATTGTCTCTGTTTGCAGCCGACAATTTTTGGCCCGGACTTTTGTCAACTGTCTTTATAGTTTATCGGGGTTGAATTGTCAACTGGTAGATGGATAAGATGCTTGGATTAGGCCGCGAAATTAATTGGGATAGAAAATCGCAGAAATATGAGTGTTTATTATGGAGTCGGATAATAAAATTCACGTCTTTGACTATACGGATCCCGCTGATGTGACAGCTCCTAATCCACCAATCTTTGCTGTTGTCTTATTTTTGATACCAAATCGAAAAATTTATTTCCTGATACCGGCGTGGGAAGAACTTGGAGAGGATCAATAATTAGAGGCAGAGGAACGAAAATACCTTCATCAAAACTTGCATCAAAAACAATTCGTCCTACGTCTACATGAAAGAGACCGTCTTCTTTCTTTTCTACCAAAGGAATAGGATCAAATATTGTAGGTTCAGGTTGAGTTGGAGAATTATCGCATGACTGCTGGTTTCTTCTACCTCTTTGTAAAATTATCTCAGCTCCCTGAGTCAAATCTATAGGAAGTGCGTTGATTGAAAATCCCCTTTCCCCACTCAATGAGTTACCTGCGTCACCTATTACATTTTCTCCTTTCACCGTTATACAGGCACCACTATATTCTTCTGAAAAACCCTCTCTAGCGTGAGGTAAAGGTCGTTTACCATAAGGCAAGACGATGACTGCTTCTTTTAATCCGGCTGCAATGACTGCCTTAGGAACTCTTTCTAATACTCTCCATAATGAATCTAAATGATCTCGATGGCTCACATCTTCTCCATCTTCCGGGTGAGGTGGATAATCAAGAACTATTCCCCGCTTTTTTAAATCATCTTCAATGTGCCGGTCAAGCTTCATTTTAATCAACCTCAACTCTTCCAAACGCGCGCTGGTAAGTCCAGATAATAGATCTGGTCGCTCTTGTTCAAAATTATACAAGTTCAATACCAATCTATAAGGATCTGCATCTGGTTCATGCATTAACCGAGCCAAATCTTGTACTCCTCTATCTGTTGCCCCACTTCTCAAGGCACTAAATGGTGATTTGGTTGTTTCATTATCCATAATACTTCGACCTGCTTTCCTATTTATTTTATCATAATGTTTAGTTTAAAGAAAATAGTCGCTGATATTTAGGTTAGGGCACGAAATTAGAAGAGACGGAAGTAATCAACTCATAGAAAAATGACTAGATAAATAGCGATATGACAAGCTATTCTACCCCCGTCCCTGAAACTATTTCCGAAGTACCCGGGAATGATATTTTAATGATTATATTACCACGAAGTTTATCAATTTACCCGGTACAAAAATCACTTTCCTGACAGTTTTTCCTTCCAGATGTTTTTTCACCTTCTCTGAATTTTTGGCTATTGTTACTACTGATTCCTCCACCTCGGGGGAATCCATACGGCTACCCCCGAGGTGTTTTAAGGCGATTTTGATTACCTCGCGGGTTTTTCCATTGATCTGAACCACAATCGTTACTTCATCTTCTACGAGATATTTCGGATCATATTTGGGCCAGGGATGGAGGTGGATTGACTCAGTAGTATGTAGTAAGTAGTATGTAGCATGCTTATTATTTAGTTTCTCATCCTTACTACTTTCTACTTGATACTTGCTACTTAATTTCTGCCAAAGTTCCTCTGTCATGTGGGGTGCAAAAGGCGCAAGCAACAAAAGAAGTGTTCTGATATTATTTATTGTTATTTGCTTGCCCGCCGTAGCCCCGACGCACGTCGGGGCGAAGGAGGGTTCTCTGTTATCTGTTATCTGATTGACGTATTCCATAATGTGGGCGATGGCTGTGTTGTAGCGGAGTTTCTCCAAGTCTTCTGTGACTACTTTGATGGTGTGGTGCATGATTTTTTCTAATTTGTCATTCTCTTTAAGCGACTTAGGTGACCTAGGAGAAAGAGAATCTATGACAAGTCTCCAAACTCTACTCAGGAATCGGTACATACCGGCAATTCCCGTATCTTTAAAATCCCCTCCCATGTCAAAAGGACCTAAAAACATCAAATACGTGCGAAGTGTATCAGCGCCGTACTTTCTGATGTATTCATCGGGAATTACCACGTTACCCCGGCTTTTGCTCATCTTAGCGCCCTCGGCAATTATCAAACCATGAGCATAAAAACGTCGGAAAGGTTCCTCCCAGCCCAAAGCTCTAGGCATTGTGGCTGGTCCGCCTAAATGCTTGCTTTTGGCGGAAAAATCAAACAATCCCCAATCATAGAAACACATCCAGATAAATCTCGAGTATAATAAATGAAGCACGGTATGCTCTGCTCCACCGATATACTGGGTCACCGGCAACCACTTTCGGGTGATCTGTGGATCCCAGGGAAGTTGTTTCCGATCCAGGATCGGATTAGCTTTACGATCCTGGATCGTATTTGTTTTAACCGAAGGATACCTTAAAAAATACCACGAACTATCAAGAAATGTATCACAAACATCTGTTTCTCTAACAGCTTTACCACCACACTGAGGACATTTTGTTTTTACAAAAGATTCTATTTTTGCCAAAGGGCCTTTCCCGGTGCCTTCAGGCTTCCAGTCATCAAGATCCGGCAATTGTACAGGAAGTTGATCCTCTGGAACAGGAAACCAGCCGACGCCCTTCTCCGCGCAAGTCGAACAAAAAATCATAGGGATAGGCGCTCCCCAGTACCTCTGGCGGGAAATGCACCAGTCGCGGAGTTTGTATTCAACCACTCTTTTGCCCCAACCTTTTTCTGCCAGATGATCCATCATTTTTACTGTCGCCAGATGTATGTCCAACCCGTTTAAAAATTCAGAATTTATCATCGTCCCCTCTTCTTCCTGCACCTGTTCGGGTCGGGTTATTGGTGATTTATCACCGTCTTTACCAACCACCACCCTGATAATCGGAATATCAAATTCTTTGGCAAATTCAAAGTCCCGCAAATCATGGCCGGGAACTCCAACAACTGCACCTGTCCCGACGTTCCCCAGGACAAAATCCGAGATATATATCGGCATTTTGTAACCATTTAACTGATTGACAGCGTAAAATCCGGTGAAGACTCCTGTTTTTTTATGTCCTGCGGTAATACGGTCTGCTTCCGAAGTTTTTTTGGCTTTGGCGACGTAAGCGGAAATAAGTTGCTTAAGTGACTCAGGTAACTTAGGTAAGCTTAAGAGATAAGAAACGAACGGATTCTCAGGTCCCACCACTACGAATGTCGCCCCAAAATTGGTATCAGGTCTGGTGGTAAAACATTCAATCTGATACCTGACACCTGACACCTGATACCTGATATTAATTCCAGTTTTCTTCCCAATCCAATTCCTTTGGCCGATTTTTACTTTATTCGTCCATTCCAGCTTCTTAATGTTCTTCAGTAATTTATCAGCATATTTTGTAATTCTAAAATACCACTGTTCCATATCTCTTTTTTCAACAACAGACTTACACCGTTCACAGGCCCCGTCTATAACCTGTTCATCCGAAAGGACAGTTTTGCAGGAAGGGCAAAAATTGACCGGAGACTTTTTGCGGTAAGCCAAACCCGCCTTAAACATCCGGACGAAAATCCACTGGGTCCATCTGTAATAATCCGGATCATAGGTCTCCAATCTATTCTCCCAGGCAAACCCGTTGCCGATGGCTTTAAGCTGGCGGTAGAAGTTTTTCTCGGATATTTTAGCCTGCTCTTTGGGGTGTTTGCCTATTTTGATGGCGTAATTTTCACTGTGTATGCCAAATCCGTCAAGGCCTATCGGCTCAAAAACGTCATATCCCTGCATCCTCTTAAACCGGCCGTGAATATCCACGCCCGTAAAAGCATACATATTACCAACATGAAGCCCTTCTGCTGAAGGATAGGGAAACATCATCAGGTTGTAATACGGTTTTTTGGCGTTAGACAAATCAGGCTGATAAATACGCCTTTCTTCCCAGATTTTTTGCCATTTAGATTCGAAGTCCTGTGGATTTAGTTTTTTTTCATCTACCTGCATTTTATCTCCATAGGGAAAACTTCTTCGTAAGAGTTGATAATAGTACTTTGTCGCCAAACATAGAGATGCCATAATATTCCAATTCCAGCTCAGGAGTTTGCTTCGTTCCGTCTTTTTGTTCCTGAGAAGTACCTACTGTCATAGTGTTTGTGAAATCGACAAAATGAATATTATTGGCTATCAACTCCAGACGCAAATTCCTGATTTGGTTGGAATTTTCCGCTTTCAAAATGATAAAAGGATGATCAGAAATGCTCCTGTGGTCTCCCCCATCTTTATCAAAATAAGAGTCAAAACGCATCCCGGAAATATTTGGATAAGCACCAACCAATCCCGCGGCCATGTGCGCCAAAGCATTCATGAGATTACCAACGGGTATTTTCTCATTTAATACTGCCACAAATTTATTGGTCAGGTTTTCAACTTGCATAAAATTTATTATATCATCTTCCTTCACTCAAATTTGCCTCCCTGATTTAAACGGGAAAGGATTTTATAAAAAAAACCTCTCTTGCGAGAGGTATTTTTCCACTTTTCTCCCCTCGCTATTACGCGGTTCTAAGAAGGAGTAGGAAAAAGATATTCATCCTGGATGTATTTATACAGGAAATTGAAAAAGAAATCAATTGGATTTAGGGAAATTTAAAAACCTGCTTCCTAATAGCGATGTGACAGGCTATTCTGCCCCCGTCCCTGAATTACTAAAAAGAAGACGTTCGAACGTGTTTAACATGGAAGGTAAATGAAATCTACCTGCATCCCGGACTTTTGCTAAATCCTGCTTTTGTGGCCTCATCAACGGAGCAAAACCAATTGTCGCCGTAGGCGGTGTTGACAATAACCTGCTGATAATTCGGGCAATCGGGCAAGTAGTAGCTTTTGACATCCTGCCTGATGTTGCCCTTGATTTGGCAGTCTGAGTTTGCTGGCGCTAACTGAATGCATTCGCCGGACCAGATACCAAGCTGGCGGTCTTTGGAGAAAATTTCCGCCTGTTTTAAGATCTTGGATCCTGTATCCCGGGCCAGTCCCGCTACAATTAATCCCCTATTGAGATAGGGGTCCGGATCGGGATAGGGATGTAATGATTTATTAGAAAAATACCTCCAATTAAGATAGTTAATCCAAACGGGAAAATCTTCAACGATCACGTTGGCAAGCAGCCTTCCATAGCTGTCTTTAACACTATTTTTTAGCCTGACGTGCTTTCCCGAAGCGAGTTTTTGAAGAAAGGCGCGGGCCTGGTCATACATACAATTTTCCTTCTCGGGAGTATCAATTCCCAGAAGCCTTATTCTCCTGCCATCAGCCAGATCAAGACTATCCCCGTCTACTACTTTTACTACTATATTTCTGTGCCAGCTGTCATAAATAAAAACTAAATTTAAGATGAGCGAGAGAAGAAAAAAAGAAAGTAGTATAATCAGCCAGGATTTTTTCAGTTTAATCATACTAAGGGCACGCTCCTAAATAACATATCCAATTATTTAGGATTGCCGGCCATTTGTGGCGCGAACAGGTTATTTAAGTGAGCGCCCTAAAATTAGTTTATACCCATCTTACTCCGGTTTGCAACCCGAAGGGGCAGCAAAGCGGAGTAGAGGGGTATATACTGAGTAACTCAGTTGCAAATCTGAGTTACGTGGGTATATCAGATATGGGTACCCTAAATAAAGCCAGTTTTACAAGTAGTTAACTCTCAATTTTTCACTACATTAATATATAGTAATGAAGTATTTTGTGGTGAGAGGCAGATGGAAATCATTGTCTTAATGAAATGAACAATTAAAAAATGGCTGTATATATAGCGATATAATAGGTTATTCTGCCCCCGTCCCTAAACTTCTAAATTTTCGTAACCTCGAGGGTTGAATTGATACCTTGACACACGTCTTGCGTTTTGTTATCCTGTACTAATATGTACAAGATAGATGTACTTCTCAAGCAGAATCGGAAACTTTTTCACACCTCTGACCTCTCAATTCTCTGGGGTACAGATAATCTAAATACCCTCTACACAACGATCAAACGGTATATAGAGCGCGGTATACTCATCCCCGTGCATAAAGGATTGTATTCCGTGATACCACTTGATCAACTTGACCCAATTGTTTTGGGCGTGATTACCCTCCACACCTATGCTTATGTAAGTTGTGAGACAGTCCTAACGAATTCGGGAATCAACTTTCAATCAGGAGAAGCAACTACACTGGTTTCCTCGGTTTCCAAAAGGTTTTCTCTTGCAGGACACACGTACATCGTACGCAAAATGACCGACCGGTTTTTGTATAACGATGCAGGGGTACAGCGCCTGGACGGCGTATTGACGGCATCCCTCCTGCGGGCAGTTACCGATATGCTCTACTTTCATCCGACTGCTTATTTTGACAATCCAAAATCAATCGACTGGAAAGCGGTGCACGCGCTCCAAAAGGAGGTTGGATTTAAATGATATTACCCGGATCTGACGATGCCATCCATAAAACCCATCTTTATAGGCTCCTTTTAGGTATCATGAACGACCGGAAGCTTTCGCATGCTCTATATTTCAAAGGCGGTACTTGCGCTGTGCTTGCAGGATGGTTGGACCGGTTTTCACTGGATTTGGACTTTGACCTTGCTGTGAAGGCAGATAAGAGAGATATCAACAGCAGGTTGCTTGAGCTATATAAAAGCCTTGGCTTTAGTGTGAAAGAAAAGCGGGATTTGTTTTACATCCTCCAGTATGGAGTAGAGAAAGGAAAGCGTAACAGTATAAAAGTGAGCGTGGTAACCAAGGTCATCGCAGCAAACCGGTATAGGCCGCAATATCTTTTCGACATCAACAGATATGCTATTTGCCAGACGAAAGATACGATGGTTGCCAACAAGCTTGTCGCACCCCTGGACAGGAATGAAAAATATGGAACTATCGCCGGGCGGGATATCTACGACATCCACTTTTTCCTGTCTCACGGATTCCCCTATCGTACCGAAGTCATTGAGGAGCGAAGAAATAAAGGAGCTCATGCATACCTGTCAGATCTTATTACTTTTATTGAAAAGCGGGTGACGGATCGGGTGATTGCAGAAGATCTCAATTACCTCCTGCCGCCGGTGAAATTCCAGGCGGTCCGCAGAACTCTCAAAGATGAGGTGCTGATGCTTCTTCGCGACGCTTGTAAGCGGGCACGTGAGACCAGCGAAGGCGTAGCATGAAGGTGGTCATTTTGGCGTAACTCGCATAATCCCGGAGGTGTAAAGCTACATCACCCCTGGGGTGTATTAGTGATAACCTGCACATTCTGAACCGCCCATTGATCAGGATGATGTAATCGATAACGAGTTCTGTCGTTCAGATTTAAAATATGTATACAGTGACGCGCCCCATCAGCTACGGTCATCCACATCTTACCCGGATCATCGTAGGATATCTTAAACGATTGTATCCACTCCTTACCTCCTCGTAAATTACCCGGAAGGTTTCTGAATGATAATACATTAACACGCTTAAAGTCATGATTAACCGGATTTGCCTCATAAAAATATATTTTACCTTCACTCGTATTTGCTAATGCATATGTATCATTTCCAAGTGGAGTTATACTATGTGGATTTGATAATTCCTTTAATATCTCTTTAGTCGATCCGTCTGGACTAATCGCCAGAAGTTTGCCGCCGCTATGCCCTATAATTCCGCCGCTATCGGTATTTTCAACATGAGTAGCAAATAATGTCGCGTAAATGGTTTGGTTATCAGCCGCAAAACATGCACTATTGATATGAGTGGTTTGCTGTCCGGTTGTCAGAGGTCTGGGATTATCCCGTTCCATATTAATATTAGGTAGTCCGTCACCCAACTGACTGCCATCGACGCTAACCCCATCCGAAAATAATACCTTATGATCAGATCCGATACTATAATTATAGCCGTTATCATAACCTGTCCATTTCACTTGAAAATTTTTCTCTTCTGCATCAAAAACTACTAAAGAATCACACCCTGAAGCAGTTATTACAAAATATCTGCCTGTTTTATCCGGGAAAATTGAATGAGGTTCATGCAAATACGGATGGGGATATTTGTTCGTAACATCTCCCTTTCTATCTGTTTGTAATAAGAAGCCGTCCACTAAAACATAATATCCATCTTGATATTTCGTAAAATCTCGTGGTTCTTGAGAAATAAAATCAATCAGCGAAGTTTGATTCAGGTATCTGGCGTTAATATGATCCATTCCCTCTAACAAGGGTAAACACGAAATCCTGCCTATACTTCTTGGTATCTCCTCTGGCATACCCAAGGATACGCCTGTTTTTGATCTATGAAACTTTTCTTCTAAGAAACCCAAATCAAAACCCTTGATGGCAATAAGTAAATGAGAAAAAGGAATATCATCAATCCCGTTTTCTCGGAAGTCCATGGCAATGTCTGTCTCTGTACTATCTCTTAAACTATATTCAATCATAATTTCAATAGAATAAATATTCCTATTTAAATCATAACCTAAAAATAATATTGGAGAATGTACTAGGTTAGTTTATCAGTACGCTCTATACTTAACTTTAATTAACCAAGTATTATATACTAAATATTATTAGTATTATAGAGACCGTAAGAAAAGTACATCAGAAACGGGTATCATAGATAAAATAGATAAAGTCAGTTTTACAGGGGTGTTAATTCTAAATTTTTCACTACATTAATATATAGTAATGAAGTGTTTTGGGATGAGAGGCAGATGGAAATCAATGCGTCATCGCTTTGAAATGAGGATCATCCTGCTAAACTTGTAATTGTCTTAATGAATAGAACAATTAAAAAATGGCTGTATAAATAGCGATATAATAGGTTATTCTGCCCCCGTCCCTGAAATAGCTTGACAAGTATATTACTTTGTATTACATTGTAAGTATGAGGAGGAAACCGCGATTAGTATGGGATGAGTGGAATAAGGAACATCTCAAAAAGCATAGCGTGTCGGCAGCGGAAGTTGAAGAGGTGTTTGTATCAAAAAAAATAACAAGACTTTCATATCAAAATCGAAAATTGTTGATTGGAAAAACTCAAAACGGGAGGTTATTAACGGTAGTAATTTCAAAAGAAAAGCAGACGGATCCATACGTGGTTTCAGCAAGAGATACAAGTCAGAAAGAAAGGAGGTACTATTATGAACAAACCCAAACCGATAAGACCATTTAAAACACTCGAGGAAGAGACGCGATTCTGGGATACACACGATGTATCTGAGCTTTTGCGCAATCCTAAAATATCTCTTCACCAGCTTTCTCCAATTGAAACAGAAAAACATGAGGTGATAACGGTCCGGCTGCAAAAGTCGGTTAAAGAGAAGTTGGCAAAAATAGCCCGGATCAAAGGTATAAATTTCTCCACTCTTTCCAGGATGTGGATTATTGAGAAGCTGCAGGATTTTGAACGCCAAAATGCGGCCTGATAGTAGGTTTTATTTTCCGCTCAAGATCCGGCTTTGAGGTAAGAGATTTGACGTACTGGTTATCCCCAAACTTTACCCCCCTTTCCATGACAAAATGGACATCTGATAGTTCTGGCAGAAATGCTTGGTATTTTTTCATTGGAAAATTATACAAGAGGTTTTAGAGGAAAAGAAAGTCCCAAAAAATCGTTTTTATCAACACGAAAAGTTACTTAAGCCCGATGAAATGAATCTTTTCGGTATGGGTTTTCGGTTGATTTTATTATACAGGTGTTTCGCTTTATGCACCAACGCGACGAGATTAATTAATGCAGACTTGTCTTATTGGATCGTATCCTTGAAAAATGGCTGTATAAATAGCGATGTGACAGGCTATTCTGCCCCCGTCCCTGAATTACTGAATTACTGAATTACTCTTAAATGAACGAGGACTGTTTTGATATAAATGTTTTACCCCAGCACCAGAATGCCCCGGACGTAAGTCCGCGGGATGAATGGTTTTCAAGCGGGCATTCGGTGCGGGGTTTCGCGCTGCGAATGACCGAAAGGACTGATGCCCCGACCGTAAGGTCGGGGAGCGCTTCACTTTTTGGTCATTCGAAATGTATCAAATGGAACAATAGCAGAAGACAAATGTTCTAACGACATCCATAGTTTTCCTCTGGCCGCATCTATAACCTGTACATCCATATTTCCCTGCTTGGATACTTTATAGCCTGCGACACAAATCGCATGAAGCCCACTCTTTTTATCTTTTGCATATTTTTTTGTCATCACAGAAGTCAAAAGCACATCTCCTGAATCAACTATTTCCTTCACTAACGTCCCGTTTCTTTGCACTGCTTGAGTATTTGCTGCTTGATACATTTTGGCCGAATCAATTGCAATCTCTTCGGGAGTGCGGGAATCGTCGATAATGTACAGCATTTTACCAAGGTCTTCCCTTGGAGGTTCATGAATAAGCTGTAATTCACGTTCGTAAGGAATGCGCTTAATACTAACACCGATTCGTGGATATTTTTCAAGCATGTCAATTGCGACCGGATAGTTCATTCCCTCTCTTGCTGATTCTTCTGCATCAATCGCATAATTCAGCAAATCTGCAATGTAGCTATGATCTGCAGATACCCCAAGCGTATGTATTGCATTCGCCACAGCCCAAGGCAAACAAGTAGGTTCTCCACCTTGGTAACACCAGCTGCCATTATAGGAATGTTCTGAAGCGGATAACCCTGTGAGAAGCCGTTCTGTAGTTTCTATCGTCTGTGTGAAGAATGCACGACGTTCATCATCTAATACGTCATCAATATCAGAAATAGGTTGTGCAATTATTCTGACGATATCTGCATCATAGGAAAACCCATATCCTGTACCTCTTTTTTCTGGAATATGATCAGAAATAACGGTTTGTTCATCCATATCTTTATTTTACAGAAGTAGTATGGCTTCGGCAATAGCGGATGTGATTCTAATTGTGTAGGAAAGCACACGTTTTTGATACATATTTAACATATATATTCCTCTTTCTGGAAGAAATAATTGGAGTATATTTTCTCATGATTTAACGATTCGCTTTTAATTACATTTCTGATAATTCATTGTGATAATTCATTGCGTAAGATTGACATCCCATGAACCTCTGTTATAATCGTGTTATAACGAAGTTAATCCTCCTGATCTTACCGTTCGCCTTACCTACTATCCGTAGCGCGGCTCACGGAGCGATTTTAGGCGGAACTAATATGATTCAGAAAATAATAAAAGTCGGCAATAGCGCTGCAGTGACAATACCAAAGGAATTTTTATTGGAAACGGGTATTCGAATCGGCGATGAAATGATCATAGAAACCAACACTGCAACATAAATGTTTCTGGCTAAAACTAAAAAGAATTCCGGAGGAATGAGTTTAACGCCGGAATTTTATTCCTGGCTCAATAAAATAAGCAAAAAATATAAAACCGTCATTAAAGAACTGGCCAATACATGAAAGTCAATTATGTGGTGATTGATGAGGTATTTGCCATTCATGAAAGAATGCTGAATATAGGCGGAGGCAGGCAAGGAATCAGAGATTTTACCCTTATTCATTCTGCTATCGAGCGCCCCAAAGCCACTTTTGCTCAAAAGGATCTTTACCCATCTATTTGGTTAAAGGCAGCAGCAATTATACAGTCTCTCGTCCGAAACCACCTATTTAATGATGGAAACAAAAGAACAGCTCTTGCGACAACTGTGCGTTTTTTACATATTAACGGCTATAAAATAGCCGCGTCCCACAAAGAAATAGTTGATTTTACCCTGAACATCCAAAAAAAGAATTTCCATTTTGAAGATATTTCCACCTGGCTGAAAAAAAACTCTTGCAGGGTTCAACCCTGTAAGGCTAATATTTTTCGGGCTGCGGCCAGAGGATCCTGACCATCTATCTTACTATGAATTAGTCGGCCAAATGCCCTATCTTTCTTTACTTTAAGAGTAGAACCGTCTACATTAAATTCATTCATTCGTCCTACTTCCGTCGGGGTATGCGCAATACCGTCAATCAGGCCAAATAGACGCACCATCAACAACCAGAGTTCAAATCTCTGGTCAACCGGAGATTTTCGCTTCAGAACTCCTACTGCGTGATGACGACTTAGTTTATAATTTTCCGGCTGGATAAGAGTCGCGTCCACCGCATCATTGACGGCCAACACAAATTCCATTTCCCTGTCAAAACGTACCGGAATTGCCGGTTTTCCTGTAACTTCTGCCAACAGCCTTCCCTGCGGAGTCACTATCAAATCATGAAGAAATCTTGTCAGATTATCTGTAGTCAGCTTAGATTGAAGCTTGGCAGAGGGTTGATTTAGAGCATCCGCACAGGTATGTATCCCTACATCAGATAATTCCGCTAGAGCCGCAGATTTATTATGTTTAAAAAGTTTGACCAGAGGAAACTCCAGTATTGTTGAGGGCCTTCTGCGACCTTCCAACTCGGGAGGAAAATAAGCATGACCAAATGATCCGGCAGGAAAACTATCCTTTGTGAGAGGGATCCAATCAGGCCGGGATAATAAATCTAGCTCTTTAGGTAGAATTGGAGCTGATTTTAGAGCTAATTCAACAGACATATTTTGAAAATGACCTGTCATCATATTCTGCTATTAATACTATGGGATTATATAGTTTTGTGCGAGAGAAATCAATTGAGGCTGTTTTTATCATCGGGTCATGCTTGAAAATTCATCTTGCTCTCATGCTATACTAAATATAATGCTCAAAAAAACTGTCCAGCACAGCCTCATTCTTCTTTTGGCGATCGCGGTAATTTTTTTCTGGCAGGAAAATACTACCCTGTCGTATTATTCCCTGCAACTTTCCGGAGTCTTACTGCTCACTCTGATAGTCAGCCATCACCTCTTAAAACCCAAGTCTTTTAAACTGGTGGAAAGCACTATCTCCACCATGGCTGTACTTCTCATCACCTCCTCAACCGGCGGAGTGAACTCTCCTCTTTTTTTCCTCAATTTCCTGCTGCTTTTCGAGCTGTCTCTGCTTCTTGAACCTCTCATTCCCCTCTTCCTGTCCGGAATTTTACTTGTCTTTTATCTGCTGCTTTCTTCTTCCCAAAATTATCTGGCCTGGCTGGAACTGCTTGCTTTTCCTCTAATGACGCCGCTGGCAATTTTTACCGGGCAAATATATATAAACCAAGCTCAGCTTAGTCAGAAGGTACAAAACCAGAAAATAAACCAAACTCAGCTTAGTCAGAAGGTACAAAACCAGAAAAAAGAGATACACAACCTATCAGATAAAATTGAAAATCTGGAAGAAGAGATTGTGGAGGAGGAGTTGAATATTAGTAAGTAGTAAGTAGTATGTAGTATGTAGAATATTAGTAGTAAGTAGTATGTAGTAAGTATTATGTATTAAGTATCATGTATTATGCATTAAAAATATGGATTGAAATAATAATATGATTAAACGATTAAAAGTATTCAGGATAAGTTCTTGCCATTTATTACTTACTACTTACTACTTGCTACCTGCTACCATCTACTTTCTACTTTCTTCTAGCTACCTGCTACTTGCTACTTGCTGCTTTCTACTTTCTACTTTCTACTTTCTACCTACTATTGCCTTCGCCCAGGAAATGTCATCACCGAATTTCCGCATACAGGGAGGAAATCTGAATATGACCTCCGGCAATAAAGCTTCGCAAAACTTCAATTTATCTGATGTGGTTGGCCAAACTGCTTCGTCGCTATTTAGTTCCAAAGGTTATCTCATCCAGTCCGGGTTTTTAAATTCAGTTGCCGGCTCTTTATTTTCATTATCGATCTACCCGGCGGTTGTAGATTTTGGTACCCTTATCCCCAACTCTCCGGTGGAAAAAACTCTGCAAATAACTATATCAAACGGTGACGTACCGGGCTACAGTATATCAGTGGCCGAGGACCATGAATTGTCCACCTTAGCCCAGGCTACAATTGCCAACACCTCCTGCAACCTCACAAACCAGCCCTGTACCATCAATAAAGCTCTGCGTTGGGATGATGCCGGTGGAATATACGGCTTCGGCTTCAATTTAGCCGGCAATTCTGTCGCCCGGGATTTTACCGATAAATCTTTTTACCGCCCCTTTGCCAATCTGAATCTAAAGGAATCCCCTGCTCAAATCATGGTCTCCCAGCAAAAAAGGGTCATTGATCAAGCCATTATGACTTTAAAGTTAAACATATCACCGGAACAGGCTGTCGGACAATACCGCAATACTTTAAGTTTTACGGCTGTGGCGGGAATATGAAAAAAGATAAAATAATGAACTACCCCGCAGCAGAGCTGCGAGGGATCTTATGTCATCCCGAGCCCCGATTGAATCGGGGTCGAGGAATCTTCCAACTGGGGAAGATTCCTCCACTCTCCCGACGTAACGTCGGGGTCGGTCGGAATGACTACATGGTATCCCCCGAAGCAGAGCTTCGAAGAATTATTCGATTAAATATAAAAAATAAAAAATACCATAAAATACTATTCGCTGATCGTTTTACTTCGAGGGTCTTGATATTTTTTTGTGGTTTTGTGATGATTACAGGTTTGATCATGCTTAAAATCAAACCTGTTGAGGCACAAAGTCTTTCTTTAACCATCTCACCTCCTCTTGTCGAAATAATGATCAAACCGGGTAAAACAGTAACACAAGCATACAAAATTCGTAACGACGGCGAACCTGCGATAGTGAAGATTTCTCTGGTGGAGTACAAGGCGGGAGACTTACAGGCAAGTCCTGACTATATACCGGAAAACTGGATACAGATCATCAATAACGACTTATCTTTTAACACCCCGTTTCTGCTTAATTCCAATCAGGAAAAACAGGTCATTCTCAAAATCAACCCTCCCGTAAATACTCCCGAGGAGGAATACTATCGCATCTTAATGTTTTCGACCTCCCCAAATCCGGCTTCACAGTTTTCACAGTCAAGCATCAGCCAAAACCTGGGATCCGTAATTTTAGTCAGCGTCACCAGAACAGGCGAAAAACTGAAAGCCGCGCAACTCACTAAATTCGCCATTCCGGCCCTTATGGACTCGTTTGATCCTTTAATCGTGGATTTTGATCTGCAAAATACCGGAAAAATATATATCAGGCCAATTGGCGAAATCAAATTAGACGGTCAGGCAAGTTTTAAAATTCTGCCTAAAATAGTACTGCCAAACCAGATTAAAAGACTTGTCACCGATAACAGTAAAACTGACGGACAGGAATTGCATTCCCTTTACCTGCCGGGCTTTTATCTTGGTAAACATCAGGTAAATATTGCCTTCACGCTGGATGAGGGCAAGATCAAAATAGAACAAAGCAAAACTTTTTATGCGCTGCCCTGGAAAATATTTGTAGTTCTGATAATTTTGCTGTTTGCGGCTTATCAATACTGGAAAATTAAAAAAAGGGAGCATGCGTAAGACACTTTATCTATATCTTATTATCATATTACTATTACTTAGTATATCATTTATTCCTTTTCACGGTGTTCTTGCCGTCCAGTCCGGAGGCCAATCTAAAATCAACGCGGCAATTCCCGCAAAAACAAGCATCAAAATATTCGGATACACTTCACCGGATTCTACAGTACAGGTAAACGCTGTCAGAGTCTTCGGCCAGACCAATTCCGATAAAACCGGCTACTTTGAGTTTCGGGAGGTGGCCATATCTGCGGAGGCTTTGGAAATCTGCGTCAACACTATTGATTCTGACAAACGAACCGGTTTTCCTTTTTGCTTCAGACTGCCTGATAATTTTAATGTGATTGAAGTCGGACCTCTGCTTTTATCCCCAACCGTATCCCTTTCTTCAACTAAAATCTGGCAAAACCAGAAAGTTCATGCCGAAGGAAAAACTATTCCCAACCAGCCTGTGGAAGTATCTTTTTTTGAGATTTCCCCAAAAACTCTCTCCCAAAAGATATCAAACTATATAGCAATACTATTTAATAATCAGGCTATCGCTGCTGAACTGCCCATACTGTCTACCACTTCACAAAGAAACGGCTCATTCAGCTTCAATCTGCCTACTTCACGGGCGATCGCTTACAGAGTTTTTATTAAAGCCGCTTACAAAGACAAACCTACTTTAAAAAGCCAGACTTTAACCTATTCGATTGGCTCGAATTTCAGTTTTTTCATGATCTATATTCTGCCGTGGTTTATCCTGATCATGACACTCCTCATGCTTGCCTCAACAACTTATGCTTATGATGTGAAAACGCACAGGATACGTAAGGTGATGGGTAAATTTATAGAAACGAGATGGAAACCGTATGTGATAAGGTTAAACCTGCGATACCGGCGCTTAATGTATAGTTTCCAGGAGTACTTGAGATCACGTCGAAAATAGCCCTGCCGTAATCATCAGTAATTGGCTCGACCGATTTCACTGTAAGCGGCCCTGAAGTATTTAACTTCACTGTTTGTTTTGCTACCCCTAAACCCTGGTTGTTGAGCATAAATACCGTCACTCTGATGATCGAAATCCCATCAGCAAAGGCTGAAATAGGTGAAACAAATATATAGGAATTTTCCCCGGAAACCATACCCTGGGAGGATGGGGTTCGTGCACTGCTAAAAAATGACAATCTCCGGCTTGCCAGAAAAAAAGCTATTAAAACTGTGATGAGGGATAAACCAATGCCCAGAGCGATAAGTAAATTGTGCCTGCTTTTAAAGGGAGTAGCAGGTTTATAGAGCGGTAAGAACTTATGTCCGGGCAGTAATTTCGGTACGGGTTGTGCCGGAGGACCTGACTTTAACGGCTGTGCAGGCGCCTGTGTTGCTGAGGCGGGTTGTACCGGCCCTGTGGAGGGGGCGGCAGGTTGTCCGGCCTGAGGCAACGGAGATATGGGTTGAACAGGAGACGCAGGCTGTACTGCCGGCGCAGGGGACGCTGGCTGAACAGGCTGTATCGGCAGTTTGGAGGGTATTGGCTGCGGGACCGGTTTTTGGCTGGTATCCATGTTGTTTTTATTGTCCTATCTTTTAACTGCGGAGTCAAGGGATAGGCATTCCCTTGCCGAAAACGATAATTTAGGTTATAATAGCCTACTAAAGGAAAATTGAACTTGCAGGTTATATATAAATTTCCGACCCTATAGTTATCAATTAAGCCCGAGTATATAAAGTAAGTTTTAATGCTTTTAATAAAGCAATATTTTTTCAATCGGGGTACGCGGTAAAATCAGAAATCACAGGTCAGAAACAGACCGAAAAAAAACCATATTAATACTGAAAAAGACCTCTATAATATTGGGAATAATGCTGTTATAATAATCTAAAGTATAATTGATGCCTGTCTAGCGCTCGATAGTATAAGATTGCTAATTATCATTTGATTTAAGAGACTTATTTATCGCCTCTAAACCGACTGCTTCATTTAAAAAAAACTTATATTCATCTGTTTGAACTTCCTGCGGAATTCTTCAAACCTATAATCTTATCTTATTCTGACAACATAATATCATTTCCTATCTTTTATGGCCATTGAAGATTTTATCAATAATGTTTGATATCTCTAATTATTAAAAGATTTCTCCCCTGTCTTCATTTTCATAGTTCTGCGGAATTTTAATTTTTTGGCCTAAAAAGTCTCAAAATTATGATTTTCAACTCAATTTACTGATGAAATAGATTGATATATTTAAGTAGATAATTCAATCATGCGGGAAATCGTGAAAAGATATGTAAAATCGGATTTTATTAGGGTATTAAATATGCACATATTTCAACCTGACTATTACTTAAATACATCATTTGCCCCTTGACAAGGTTATTACTATAGATCGTATATTATAATATTTTATATATGAGGGAGATAGTTTTAGGTGTATAAATATAATTTTGAGGCTATTTATGTCCTATTCCTTAAATCATTGAGGATTTCCCGCACCGGACTAAAAAGAGTTAAAACCGAATTTAAAAACTACTTACACTTTCTCCAAACCAAATTTCCTCAGGCACTCTCCTCCAACAAAGCACAGGATGCTGTCACGGAAAATATTATTTCAAGCTACAAAAATTGTCTAAATGAAAAAAATACACCCTCCTCAAAAATATTAGTCAGCCTTGATATTTTGAAGAAATTCAGAACTTTTGCGAAGGTGAATACACCGTCTTTTCAATCAGTCCAAGCTGAAAATACTTCTCTGAAAAATATAATTTTGGAGTATTTCCGCTATCTGGCCGATAAAAAAACTCCTGACACTACTTTACGAAACTACAAAGTTGATCTGAAACAATTCCTGAAATTTATCAGCTTTTTCCCAATCGATAATTATACCAGGCTTGCCGAAAAATCAGTCCTCAAGCAATTTGAGTTGTACCTTCGTGACAATCTAAAACTTTTAGAGTCTTCCATAAAAAGAAAAAAATCATCCGTGAACTCTTTTTTAAATTGGGGTATAGATAACGGATATTTCGAAAAAGAAAAGACTACTGCTGATACAGATCTCGAAGTGATACCGGCCGGATTAGAAGATGTGACAGAAAAATCTTCCGGAGACAGTTTTTTCTCCAAGATGCAGGGAATCTCCAGAAAAATCACACTCCCATGGTATATTTCCTGGCTGGTCGGGATGCTGATGTTTTCACTTTTCGGGATTGGATTTTATCAGCAATTTTTCTTAAAAACTCCTCAACCTCTCGCCTATCCCACAACACCTGTCAGAGCCGGCAGAATAATAAATTTTCAGGGACGCCTGACTGATTCTGCGGGTAACCCCATCACGGAAACACAAAAAATACAGTTCAGGATTTGGGATTCTCCCACCGGCGGCAATGTTCTATATAATTCTGATCTTTGCAACATCATACCAGATCAAAATGGTATTTTATCTACTCTTATCGGATCACAATCTGACACCTCTCCAGGCTGCGGATCAGAAATCCCTGATTCTGTTTTTACCGAAAATGCATCTAGCTATCTCGGAATCACCGTCAATAGCGACAACGAGATGACTCCCCGCCAGCAAATAGCGACTGTCGGATACGCCATCAATTCTGAAACTTTGCAGGGAATTCCTCCTGCAAGTCCTGCGGGACCAATGACTATCCCCTACATCGATCCGAACGGTTCGCTTGTCATTAGTGCGGTTTCACCCAAAATCCAATCGACTTCCGGTAATTTCATAATTCAGGGTGAAGACATCACTTTGCAAAACAATATAGGATCCGAGGGTTCGATCAATCTAAAGCCTGACAGTATCGGGACGGTCAATATGCAATTCAGCGGTATATATCCTGCTAACGGCAAAGGCTTTGTCAGCATGATCAACGAAAATATCTCATCCGGAACTTTAATATATGCCGAAGGATCCCCTATCACGACCGGATATAATTTAATCGAGTTAAGATCAGGTTCTCCTTCAGTTGTCAAATTTTTTGTTGATTCAGATGGAAATACCCAAATCAGCGGAACTTTAAATATCGATTCAGATATTACCACTGACGGACAAATCAGACTGGGTAATTTTGCATCTCCTCCTTCAGCAATTGGTACCGGAGCGCTTTATTATAATACCAGCGATAAAAAAGTTTA
>MFJN01000007.1:23775-24408 GCA_001779235.1 Candidatus Gottesmanbacteria bacterium RIFCSPHIGHO2_02_FULL_40_13
CATCGGGTATTACCGGGCCAACCGGAAGTACCGGGTCTACGGGAGCCACAGGACAAGCAGGAGCTTCCGGTCCCACCGGAAGTACCGGGTCTACGGGAACGACGGGGGCAACAGGATACAGCGGACCAACTGGAAGTACAGGGGCGACCGGATTTAGCGGACCAACCGGAAGTATAGGGGCGACCGGATTTAGCGGACCAACCGGAGCTACAGGAACAACCGGATCAATAGGAACAACCGGAGAATCAGGTCCAACAGGCTCAACCGGAGCTACAGGCCTCTCAGGACCGACCGGAAGTACGGGAGCTTCGGGAGTACAAGGACCAACAGGATCTACCGGTTCTACAGGAGCGACAGGATTATCAGGACCGACCGGAAGTACAGGAGCAACCGGATTTTCCGGTCCGACCGGGTCTACGGGAGCAACTGGTTCTACAGGTTATTCCGGACCTTCCGGAAGTACGGGAGCAACCGGAATAACTGGTTATTCAGGTCCGACCGGAAGTACAGGAGCAACCGGTGCAACAGGCTTCTCGGGGCCAACAGGGGCAACCGGATCAACAGGAACTACAGGCTTCACCGGACCGACAGGATCTACTGGCGATACCGGATATATTGGCCCAACCGGAAGTA
>MFJN01000008.1:0-6479 GCA_001779235.1 Candidatus Gottesmanbacteria bacterium RIFCSPHIGHO2_02_FULL_40_13
CGCCTCTCTAAATAAAGCTGCAGTTTTGACCCAGCAAGCTTTACCGGTAGAACAGTCAGAATTTGATTTGTGCCCTTCCTGCGGAGTGGCCTCCCTTGCTTATGAGGAAGGCTGTAAGAAGTGTTATAGCTGCGGATACTCCGAGTGCTGATCTTAAGTGACTTAAGTCGCTTAAGTAACTTATGAAGATATACACTAAAAAAGGAGATTTGGGAGAGACATCGCTTTTTGGCGGTAAACGGGTGCCCAAAAATCACCTCCGCATCAAAGCCTACGGATCCATTGATGAACTAAACAGCCTTCTGGGGATTGTACTCTCCAAACTCCAAGACGGGCGGGCTGAAGCATTTATCAACCAGATCCAAAAAGACCTGTTTATTATCGGAAGCCATCTGGCCGGCTCATTAATTACGATTGATCCGCTTACGGAACGTACCAAAGAGATGGAAAAGGTGATAGATAATTTGGATGGAGAGCTGCCTCCTCTTAAAAATTTTATTCTTCCTGAAGGAACAGAAAAATCAACTTATTTGTACTTTGCCAGAGCCGTGGCCCGCAGAGCTGAACGGGAGCTAATTGAACTTTCTTTACAGGAAGAAGTTGACTCAAAAGTTCGTATTTATCTCAACAGGCTTTCCGACTTTCTTTTTGTTCTGGCCAGATACCTAAATTTTAAATCAGGAGTGACAGAGACAGTCTGGAAAACCAGTTAAATTATAATTAAAAAACTGAGGAAGCTTGTGTAAATCAGGCGCTGTGCCGCAACCGTAAGTTCCGCCTTTGTGAAAGCTTCGGCGGACGCAGCCGGGAACTCAGTTCTAGTAAATTTCCCGAGCAGGAAAAAATCAAAAGTCACTAAGGTGACTTAGGTTACTTAAGTAACCCAGGATGAAGCCCTCCCGGTCGGAGGGATTTTTTTATGATTGAAGCAGCAATAGCCATGCCGGTATCTGGTCCAGGAGCTGTGACGGGAGGAAGTTGTGACTTCCGCAGCAGTCTTGCTGTCAACGTTCTGAACAGGATGGGTAGCGATAAGACATTTAGGACAGAAGCTCTTAATTTGGCAACGGCAGATAGTGAATTAAACAGAGTGGATCCTATCGGTATTTACAAATTACTTGTAGGAGAAGCCACATTTACTGATAAATCAAGCGGTACAGTTGTGACGGAAAAAACTTTAATCTCGCCAGATTTTGACGGTGAAGCGATTGGAGTTTGGACAGATGCGGGGGAAAATGGTACCGGTTCGAAAAGAGAATATAGAGCAATTCTTGACAGGGCAAGAATATTTGCAGAAACTTCCGGATCAGCCGCTATGTTTTGGATAAGCCCCGCAAAAAGAGAAAAACGGAGTGATTTGCCGGAACACCGGGCTTATCTGTGGAAGAAGAATGACAGGGGTGAAGTTACTGCTTTTTCTTATCAACTTACAGGTTCAAACCAAGCGCTGGAAAATACATTAGGCAGACTTGCTTCTAATGCTTCTTTTATTGATCCGCAGACCTTGCTTTGGACAACAAATCAGGATGCTGTTTCACATCAAAGAATATTTAACACCTACCGTTCATCCTTATCGGAGAAAGAGGCATCTGCAATTATAGGCTTTCTTGAGAGGTTTAAGAAAGATTCTGAACTGCCGGATGTTAAACGCTGGTCAAGTCTTGAGAAGAGTAAAAAACTGTATGAAGAAAAACTAAGAGAGGTTTATAAAGGAGACATCCAAGAAGCCATCGAGGCGATTTCTTCCGGGTTTCTTGGATTAGCGCGAGAGGTTGTGGTGGAATCAAATGAATCTACCGCAGAATTAGTGGCGTCAAATAAAGCCATGTTATCACGATCGTTTTCTGATGAGGTCAGGAGAAGTGATAACGATGATACTAAAGCTATAAACGACCTTTCAGGGGAAGAAAAAGCATTTATGATAAAGATGTTTCAGGAAGATATTATTAAGCCGGTAGTTGCCGCGTTAATCGGGGTTGTAACAGATGATGGGGGACACAATGATGCGCAGATTATTGAATATTCTCAAGAGGGGATAAAGGATGAAGAACAGCGTGATGATTTGCTGACCGCTGTAATGATGCCGGTTGTACCGATGATTGAAGGAATTTTATTACAGTTGGCTGATCAGGATTTTGATAGGGATGAAGCCATAATTATCCATCCAGCCTTACCAGAAAAAACAGAAGAATTTATTACCGGATTAATTATATTGGTATTAACTCCACCGGAAGAGATTGTGAGCCTGACTGAAAACTTCGGGATTAGTGAATCAAGTGATACCTTGGGCACCGAAGATTCCATGATTCCGTATTTTTCAAACCTTTCGGATGGGACTCAGGATAATTACGCATTGAGAGATAGGGCATTACACATTGGTGAGACGGTGAACTCCCGATATGTATTGCGAATAAAGCCTGATTACAAGCTGGTGGAAAATAAAGAAAGAAGAATCGCAGACGTTCAGGAAATATTAAAGCTGATTTGCCTTACATGGAAGATTGATGGTGAAAATGAAGCTAATGATGAATACCAAGAGGCTGTGGTGACCACAGCAGATGATCTTCTTGAGTATTTTACTACTGATGAGCAAGTTTCTGAAACTTCCTTTATCAGCAGAGGGTCATTGAATAATATTAAAATTCTTCTGGAAGCATGCCGGGATGAAGAGACGACGAGGGAGATGAAAGAACTGGTGATACTTTTTCTCTACCACGAGTTGGTGGAGATTTACGAAAATAAAGAATTAAATGATAAGTACTCTGAATTATCTGTAATATTTGCTAAATTTGAAATGATGTTCCAGGACCCGATTTTCAGGAGGCGTTATGATAAATTTATCCTTAATATAGAGAAATTGTTTTGTCCGGAATTGCTAATCGATGACGGATTTCGCAATTTTGACATTATTAAGCTGTTGGAATTTATAAAAGCTAAACAATTTACTATTGAACGTCTGCCTGACCTGCAAAATATAAATCCTAAAAAGACATTCACTTGGTTTCCTCCAACAGGCATTATTTACCAATACTTGTATCAAGTAGTACCAAGTGAGTTATAATATGATTTGAGAGGAGTTATTCATGAAAAAACAAATTAAGGTTTTATTTACTATTCTGGGAGTGGTTTTAATTATAGGAGTTTTGGGATTTTCATGGCGGGAATACCAGGGAATTAACCGCGTCACTTTAGACAAAACTTTGCCTACCGAAAGATCTTTAGATCTTAATAAAGCTATAAATAATCCCTCTTCTACTCCCGTCACAGCAGCCCGGGAAAAAGTAAATATTGATTTTGGCGGAGGGAAAATAATTACCACCCAGGTGGAATCGACCAACGCTTATGAAGCTCTTCTAAAAGCGGCAAAGATCAATAATTTACAAATAGAGCGTAAAGAATATAAATTCGGTTCACTGGTCACCAAAATCGGTGATAAGGAAAACAACAGCAGCTTTGCCTGGATTTATTATGTCAACGGTAAAACAGGACAGTTTTCCGCGGAAAAATTCATCATCCATCCGCAGGATGTAGTGGACTGGAAGTATGAAAAGATAAAATGAAAAATAAAAACTTGTTTACTGCTATTTTACTGATAGTTTTAGGAGTTGCTTCAAGAACTATTTGGCATGTTTGGCCAAATGTGGAACTGGTGACAAGCATTGCCCTGATCAGCTCCAGTTTTTTGAGCCGGAAATGGACTCTGTTTGTAATCATATCCGTCATGGCAATAAGCGACATGTTAATCGGCAATACCAATATTTTTATTTTTACCTGGAGCGGATTCTTAATAATAGGTAACTTAGGCTACTTAAGTCACTTAAGTAACTTAAGAAGAGGCGAAAGAATACTGCAAGCAACCGGTTTGGGTGTAGCCGCAAGTCTATGGTTTTATCTGTGGACTAATTTCGGGGTTTGGCTTCTTGACAGTTTTGGGATGTATCCGAGATCTTTGCAGGGACTTCTTGATGCTTATATTTACGCCATTCCGTTTTTCAAATACAATCTTTATGGCAATCTGGTACTAGTGCCGGTTTCGTTCACAGTTTATTACCTTGTAAAAGATTTAGCCGCCTCGTTGCTAATTCACCAAAAAATTAGAAACACAAACTGAAATATATGAATACAACTGCTCAAAATGACAACTCTGCCTCGTCTGCCGGTAATACTTCTTCATCCCCACCGGTTCAGTCACCAATAAATAGTACTTCAACAGGAGATAAGGAAAAGGAAGCGCCAAGATCATCGGCTTCCGAAATCGTGCAGGAAGTCGGTAAACAAGTGGAGATTCCCTCAGAGGTCGAAAAAGCAGGGGTAATTCATTATAAAGAGACAATAGAAATTCCGCCTGACGTCAGGAAGATGGGTTTGACGCCAACAGGCGCAAATGTGCCGGTTGTCAGTCAGACGCCTCAAGTAACATTGCCGGTATCAGATCAGATTGTCTATCAGGGACTGCATGCGGATTTTACTAATGCCGTAAAATGGTTAGCTGTCTGGTGCATGAAAAAACTAAAGACAGCTCATCTGGCGCTGAAGAAAGTGCATGGAAAAATTATCAGGGTGAGATTAAAATAATTCTGCCTCTAAAAAAACATGGAAATCGCTAATTACCAACAAATATTACTCCGGCTTGAAGATTTTGGCATCACCTTTCTCCTTCTCATGATACTTACCGGCAGTCTGCTAGTACTATTTTATTTTCTGTTTTTGTGGTGGAAACACAGAAACAGGGAAAAGTTAAGTTTGGAATTTGTACTTTTACAGGTAGCCGTACCCAAAGATAATGAAGTGAAAATAGATGCAGCCGAACAGTTTTTTTCAACACTTGCTTCCCTTTCTCACGGAGGATTCTGGTCGTTTCTGAAAACTCCGGAACATTTTTCGCTCGAGATAGTCGGTAAACCCGGAGACCTGAGGATTTATGTTTCCGTCCATCACCATATCAGAGATTTGGTGGAAAAACAAATTTACGGCATGTTTGGAGGAGCTGAAATAAAAGAAGTTGATGAATATAACATTTTTGATGACAAAGGAAAAGTTGCTTTTGCCTCATATATTCTCAAACATAAAGATCACCTGCCGATGAAAACCTATAAGGATTTGCCTGTTGATCCGCTGTCTGGCATTACCTCCTTTTTGGGTAAAATGCAGGAAGGGGAGGGAGCGGCAATTCAGATTTTAGTCACCCCTTCGGATGATAAATGGAAAAAGGTTGGTAAAAGTTATATCTCATCAGTGAAAAAAAATGAAGCTAATCCGGAAAAAGCGCATTACAACGTGGATCCCAAGGTTTTAGAATCCATTGAAAGCAAAACCTCAAAGCCCGGATTTAAAGCTGTCATCCGTGTCGTAGTTTCCTCAACCAGCACAGAGTCAGCTGCTATGCACCTTCATAATATCGATTCAGTCCTGGCGCAGTTTTCTTCCGACCAAAACCACTTTATCAAAGCCAAACACCTGGTCAAAAGCACTTTTGTCACTGATTTTATCTATCGTTATTTTCCAATTCTGAACTGGCCTCATAGGCAATACAGCGTGCTTTCGAGTGAGGAGCTGGCGACTATTTTTCACTTTCCCAATAAATCAATAGAAACTCCAAACATTCATTGGCTGACTTCCAAAAGAGCACCGGCGCCGGCTGATATTCCCCAGTCCGGTCTGTATCTGGGTAAAAGTATCTACCGCGGAGTCAATAAGGGAGTATATATGGATATGGATGACCGCAGGCGTCATGTATACATCATCGGAAAAACAGGGGTTGGCAAATCAGTGCTTTTAAAAGATATGATAATTCAGGATATAAGATCAGGTCAGGGAGTGGCTGTCATTGATCCGCATGGAGATCTGATCGAAGGAATTCTGCCTCTTATACCTCCAGAACGGGCAGAAGATGTAATATATTTTGATCCCTCCGACGGTGAAAGGCCGATGGGACTCAATATGCTCGAAGCTCATACGGAGGAACAGAAACATTTCGTTTGTAATTCAATCATCGGACTGATGTACAAGCTGTATGATCCTATGAAAACAGGAATAATTGGTCCACGCTTCGAGCATGCTATCAGAAATGCCATGTTGACGGTTATGGTAGATCCGGGGGCCTCATTTGTAGAGGTAGTACGGGTGCTGACTGATGCTAACTTTGTCCAGCAGCTTCTTCCCAGACTTACCGACCCGATAGTCAAGCGCTACTGGACTGACCAGATTGCCCAAACTTCGGATTTTCACAAGTCGGAAGTTTTGGACTACATCGTCTCCAAATTCGGACGGTTTGTCACTAATAAGCTTATCCGCAATATTATCGGCCAGTCACAGTCTGCCTTCAATTTCAGAAAAGTCATGGATGAGGGAAAAATACTTCTGGTGAATTTAGCCAAAGGGACATTGGGAGAGGAAAACTCGAGTTTTCTGGGCCTTCTGATGGTGCCTAAAATATTGATTGCAGCCATGAGCCGGTCAGATATACCGGAAGATCAGAG
>MFJN01000008.1:6485-10618 GCA_001779235.1 Candidatus Gottesmanbacteria bacterium RIFCSPHIGHO2_02_FULL_40_13
TTTCTTTTTATATGTTGACGAGTTCCAGAATTTCGCCACACCCGACTTTGCCCAAATTTTGTCTGAAGCCCGTAAATTTAAGCTAAATCTGACCGTCGCCAACCAGTTTATCGGGCAGATGGAGGAGGAAGTAAAAAATGCGGTTTTCGGCAACGTCGGGACTCTGGTTTCCTTCAGAATTGGCGTAACTGATGCCAACTACCTCCAACACTGGTTTACTCCTGTTTTCAACGAAGGAGATCTTATCAATGTTGATGTATATAATGCTTACATCAATACTATAGTAGGCAACAAACCCATGCCTCCTTTTTCAGTTGACATGAGAAAAGATATGTCAGCCTTCAAAAGATCGGAAAATCCCAAAATCGCTAAAGCCATAGTCCAGCTTTCACGGTTGAAATACGGACGACCCAGAGAGCTGGTTGAAGCGGAAATCTCCCAGAGATCGAAGTTGTAAGAAGAATTCAATATCCCAATAAACCAAAAATCCAATAAGTACCAATAATTTAAAAATTTGATATAATGTTCAGCGGTATTTATTGGACCTGTAGTTCAACGGTCAGAACGCGATTCTTATAAAATCGATGCAGATGGTTCGACTCCATCCAGGTCCACAGTTTAAATTTTTTTGAGATCACTCCAATTTTAAGAGATTTTTCTTTTCTTCAAAGATAATCTTGAATTGCCTAAAAACGGCTTCTCTCCCTAGTAAATTAAAGGAAACCAGATATTCGTGGGAAAAAACAATGGGACAAAAGAATTCTTTACCAGCAATTCTGACCTTTACATTGTGAATGTAACCTACAATTCTTCCTCCGACACCACCAAGGATGGTTTTTTTACCCAATATAATGTCAATTCCCAAAGAATTTGCTGTTTCCTCGCCGAATATAGAAATTGTTGCTCCAGAATCGACTAATGCTTGAGATCGAATTCTTTTCTCGCCAGCTATAAATACCAGTGGGATGACGGGAAAATAAACGGAACCATTGAAGTAATAGGGGAAGGCAGTCAGCGACGTATATTTCTTATACATAAGACATATGGTCCTTCATCTTTTCGTGGTACCTTAAAAGCGGCAGCAATTTCTTCATCAGGTGTCTTATCTTTGACTGATCGAGTTGTGAATTGTTCTATTTCCTTGAGTGTTTCGCCAACAGCAATGATCCGGTTTTTGGTGGTATCAATCGCCACCCACTTCCCAGCATATTGGCCCATATTTTTGGTAGAAGTATTTACTCTTTTCATAACAAACTAATCTTAACAAGAACCTTAAGACGAAGTCAAATTCCGGCCTCGTAAAAAACTCGACCTGAGTCCCTCGATTTCGCTCGGGATAAACTCCGTCGAACGGGTCGGCTCGGACAAAAAAGCGAAGTCAGGTGCAGTCTTGTACCTGGAAAAACACAAAAATTTAAAAGAACAAAACTCAAATGCCCTCACTGGTTGTGCTCGAATCTTTGCGGACTCGTCCAATGAGGGCATTAAAAATCCGCAAAATTATCGAGCACAATTTAAGGATATCCATTTTTGTTTGCATTTACAAGGGGAGATTGATAGAATATAGGTAATATGTCAGAAGCAAATACTGCACCGATCGTGACGCGTTCTTTTGTGAGTAATGTTGTGGAACCTATGTTTGAACAGAATCCGATCCCCGTAGCATTTAAAAAGAGATTAGATTTGGAGTTGGAAAATCTTAAAAATAACCCCCAATATGGAGAGCATATGACTTACCCTCCAGAAATTGAAACAGACCCTGACAATACTGGTTTAAGAATAATAGAAACTGACTTAGTAAAAACTGGGCAGGAGGAGGGCGGTGTATCAGTTAACGTTAAGAGAACTTCAACAGCGGGAGTTTATCTCATCATTAGATCTCGATTAGATGACCATGGAAAATCGCAAGTATCCAAGTCGTTAACATTTGTAGGATCTGACCGTATTTTTAAATATGAAGCAAATCCGGATGATCTTAAACCCCTAGAATAAACACGAATTATTTATTGGTAAGGCTCTTTTGATTTTATTTATCGCTTCCTTAATGTGTTAAGTATACTCATTACATAATAAGATATGTTATAAAATTACTCGCCCGAAGGCCGAGAAAATTGCGCGCGCCACGTCATACGTGGCTGGCAAGTTTGACTTGCCGCGAAACATCCCTTGAAAATCAGTCCGTATTTTTTCGTAAAGAGTCCACAGTTTTGAAGAATTTGGATCGTCGGATTATTTTACGGAAAAAGAAACGACGTGGTTTGAGGAAAACACTGTCTCAAAAGTCTCTAAAAAAAGATGTCGTCCAAAAAGAGGCGGTATTTCATTTCGCTCTAAAAATCCGATAGGAATTATTCGTTCCCATTCGCCTAGTTTCACCTTAGTCTTTGAAAGGAAATATACTCTTTCTCCACCACCAACTCCATAGGTATGAAAGACTTTACAGTCTTTTTCTAAGTTAACTCCTAATTTGTCTGCCATAAAGCGCGGAAGGAGTGTGTAATCTGCAGCAGTGTCCACGATCATCCAAATTTCTATCCATTGCCTGGTTTGTTTTGACCAAAAGAGCACTTGAGCCATAGGGCGATGAATTGTTCCTAATATTGCGGATTTTTCTACCTTGAAAGGAAATTTCAAAACCATAGAATAAGAGTATCTGCATCAGGAATATAAGTAATTGCCGGTATTTCTTGAGGATATTTTTTCCCTACTTCATCTAAAATTTTAGAAGCGCCTTCACCTGTTTTAGCTTTAAATACTTTTCCCGCCGCCACTATCACATGATATCCACGATAACGAGGATCATTTAAAACTAAATCCATAGTCACTTTTTTTATTTTATTCTTTCTCATAAATAAAGTTTATCACTCCTGATAGAAAAACACAAAAATTTTTCAGCCAAAGGACTGATCCGCTCAAAAACGCTCCTCAAGCCGTGTTCGCCTGCCCGCCTCTGGAGGGAATAGAACTGAAAAGACTTGAGGTAAGTTTAGGCGGAAAAGAACCAAAACTTAAATGGCGCAACCGGTGGAGTCAACAAGAATTGTGTTCTGTTGCCCGATTGCCCCATTAAAAAACACAATTCCCAAAAGTTGACTCCAATAAAAATATACAAAAATTATGGAGGAAATACAAGGAAAATAGTATCAGTTGAGCTGCCGATCACGAAAAATCACTCCAAAAAATGTATAATTACTTCATATGGATGAAAATCGAGAAGTTGTTACTCCGCCAAAGTGGCGATTTACTGGGATACAGGACACAGGGGTGATAACTAATGCGAGATCATTTTATCTTTCAGAGACTAGACAAACACCACGGGAAAGTCCAGTTACCAATGAAAGAGAATCACAGGTCAAAGGCATTTTAAGTGCTTTACAAGAGTATGCAATGAATGAATTAGGGATTGATTTGAGAGAAAGATTGCCCAACGAATCTGATATTCATTTTTTCGACCCAAAGCAATGGAAGATTTTTTGTAAACAGGAAGGTATGACGAGGGATAATCCGGCAATGAACATCGCATCGGGAAAAATTTATGTAGAAGAAGACCCTGATCTTAGACTAACTCTTCAAAATACTGGTCATGAATTAATTCATGTTGTATCCGCAACAAATATCTATTCGCGAGTTGATCCTAAAGATTCTGCTGCAATAAAAACCAGCATTTCTCATCAGGGTTTTCACAATTATGAAAACGATGCTCTATTATCACTTGATGAAGCAATTACAGAAATTACCAATATTCAACTTGTTACAAATTATTGGTTAAAAAACGATAAACTTTCTGGTCTAGATTGGTCGGGGCATGATTCTGTCGGTTATATTAAAACTCTTGTAATTGTAGATGGGCTAATAAAAAAGGTTGCTGAACAACAAAGGGTTGGCTATCTGGATGTTTTAAAAACATTGCAAAGAGGAAAGTTATTGGGGCAAATGCAATCACTACGAGTCTTAACAACGGCAATCGGAAAAGATTATATGGGAAAATTGGCAAGATTATCAGATGAAAATGTTATTGAGTTAAGACAATTTGCGCTTGATTTAGGATTGACTGATACTGTTCAAAAACTAGGTCTAATTAGCAAAAAGTGTTGGTAAAAACGGTCATTTAATCTATTGTTATCTTCTAAATC
>MFJN01000009.1:0-40368 GCA_001779235.1 Candidatus Gottesmanbacteria bacterium RIFCSPHIGHO2_02_FULL_40_13
ATATCGCAGATGAAGCATTTTTAACCGGAACCGGAGCTCAGGTCGCTTGGATTGCTGAGGTTGACGGCAGGGTGATCAGTTCAAAAATAGGTACGATAACCGAAAAAATCAAGAAATTATTTTTTGATATCGTACGGGAAAAAGAGAAAAAATACTCCGGTTGGCTGACGAGGATATAGATAGATAAAAGTATTATAAGTTTTTTCCCTAAATCTACTAACTACAGTTAATAACAAACTGAAGACTTTATTTGATACCACTCAATTTCCTATAAATCTCCACGATATATTATCTACAATTTATCACTTAATAATTACTATAGGTTGTAAAATAATATTATTTTGTTATAATATCCTCCATCATGAGTAGATTTGAAGTAGCTGCATCTATTGGCTCATTATGGCATAATGAACAACCTACAGTGATTCTGTTGCTTCGGCAAGTCATAAGCGAGCAGTTAGTACTTTCCGAGCCAGTTCATGATCTATTATCACATTCTCTACATGTTCGTAACTTAGCCAACGCGGTATCTATCAGGATAAATGAAAGATTTCCTCATATGGTAGACTCTGATTTAGTGGCCTCATCTGCTGTAATTCATGATTGGGGAAAATTAAAACATCAACCCACGATCAATAGACCTTATTCACATTACATCAGAACGCAACTAGATACTGCTTTGGCAGGCTTTCCAGCTATAGGATCAATAGCCGGACGTCATAATTTTGGGGCGCTTCTTCGCGATGACCCGCTTCTTTTGGAACAAATGATTATAATTTATGCCGATATTCGGGCACGAAGTGAGACAGTTGAAGGCGTTGTCTGCCGTCGCTATAAAACTTTAGAAAATTCATTACCCGAAATAGCTGAAAAATTGCGTGAAAGCGGTAAATATACTAAAGATGATATTTTAAAAGGAAATAAAAGACTGGTTGAATTTGAAGCCATACTACGTAAGAACAATATAAATATCGATGATTTATCGGAAATACCGGACGGGCTTACTCCTAATACTAGACAATATTATAATCCATCACCTGCTTCATCCTCAGTACCTATTTATAAGACAAGCAAAGAAGAGTCCGATCAATTTCTGGCAGACTTGCACCAATTAGACATTCTTACCTTATCAGATGAAGTATGTGCAAAATCTAATTTTATAAGATCAACCATTAAGGGAATTATTTCTGGGGATGAAAAAGCTTCAACGAGACTGGCTTTAATCGATCCATCACGTATTCCACAGTGGATAAATTTATTACGCATAAAAAACCAAAATAGAATATTAAAAGAGACAACAGAGCATCCAGATCAAAATTTTTCACTAATTTCAAATCCTAAGGTATTACATGCCGCACGCGTGAATCATATACGAGTGCTAAGAGAGGTATTTTTCCTTTCAGAAGAACCTGATTTCAGAAAAAGAATATTATCGGCAATAAGCTCATTATTCATGGGAAATGAGATTCAGGAAGATGATGTAGCATTTCACGCTGCTAAAGCCTATGGAGAAATGGTAGGAGATATGAAAGATGAGGATCGATCTTCATATTTAGAACAATTGTGGGAAGAATATAACCTAGACAAGGAATGTTCTTATGCTCCAACAGCTCTTGAGCAATTGGCAAAACGACGTGAAGACCACGCAAAAGAATTATATAGAAGGATGTCTACCGATTTGCTTCATACTATGGGTTCGCGGGCAGTTAGTCTTTTTTCCCAAACGTTATTAAAAATAGGCGATGTGGATTTAGTAAAAGAGGTCGCCTCAAGAAGTCGGGGAGATGATGTATTAACAAATGCCCGAGAATCAATCCGGTATGCCCAGTTACTAATTCCTCTTTTGCATGCCTCAGATATTAGGATACGAGTTGAGGCTATATCCGGTCTGGTTAACTTACATCAGAGAACATCAAATTTATCTTTAAAACTATATATAGAAGGTTTAATTGATTTAAATCGTGTTCACAGTGTAGAACATCATAGAGAGGTTTTGGCAGCTTTAAAAGTATGTGAAGACCCTTTGGAAAAAATTGCTTTATGTCAGGTGATTGGAAAAATTTCATACGGAGAACACTCTGAATTATTACAGTCTGCGGCCGATACTTTGCTAAAAATATTAGATGAAGATATGGATAACGACGTAAAATTACAAGCTTTAATTGCGCTGGGAAGAGATGGACTTACTAGATATTTAAGCGTGGAGCAGGCATCTAAGGTTTTGGACAGCTTATGGAGGATATTCTATTTTAATCAGCAAGCCCGGAAAGTGATGCCGTATTTTATTGCAGGAATATACGCCAGTAGAAAAGATTTACCTCACATGGGTAAAGATTTGAGTAATCTAATGGAAATTGTCAGTAATGAAAATCATCCGGATAGGCAATTTCAATACGAGGCTGCAAGAGTATTTATAGGTTTGGTTGGAGCCATAGATGATGATAACGATGAAAGAATAAGATTTGCTCAGCAGGGAATACTGCAAACTCAAAATATTTCCCCGCAATTGTTTGAATTAGTATTTCAAAAGTACGTAACCAGAGTATCCAGAACTTCCCGTTTAACCACAGAGCAAAAGGCTAAAAGAATAGCAGGGAGTATGGTCAGAAAATATATGTCTTCAGTTCAGGGTGATATGACTTCAAGATATATAACATATGATAATTTACATTCCAGCATGGTGCTGCCGGCAGGAAAATCGACCGATGTGGTGGTATTTTCTGGTACTTTTGACCCAGTACATAATGGTTCAGAGGTGGCGGCGGAAGTAGTCTCTCAGTTGGTCGGAGATGTATTTATGCAGGCAGACGATGGTAATCCAAGCAAAAATCCAAAAGCAAGAGAAATAAGAAATCAAATAATTACCAAAGCCATCGCTGACCAGCCGGGGGTATATTTGTGGAACGAGCCGCACCCTTTTGTTTACCGCAAACCTGAAGAATATGCTGAACTAAGAAGAGTTTTTAAAGATAGGACAGTATGGTTGCAGGTCGGCGAGGATAGATTGAGACAAAGTTCATTCTACGAGGATTTCAAGAATTATGTATATCTAGTACCACATGTTGTGACAATTAGGGAAGCAAATTTTCCATCCTGTCAGTTAGAATTTAGAGACGGCATAATTGTCGGGGAGGTAGATGACAATTTACTTACGTATTTACAGACAAAACCTGATTTTATGGCAAAAATAGCCCGTTTTCATAGAATAAAAGTAATTGGAGTACCCACAAACTTCAGTTCCACTGAAATTAAAAACCAAATACAAAGAGGAGTCTTGCGGAATGTGGATCCGTCAACAAGGAGGGTTATTGCACAAGTTTATGCCGATGAATCGATAGCCGATCATATCGAGCAAAGAAGGGTGATAACAGACGCCGGGGAGTTTGACAGACGACGCCAGGATGATGAATTATGGTTAATGCCTGAGGAACAAGTAGATAATTTACTCACTCAATTACCATCGATTGCAGATATACCGCCAAGAGATAAACTTTTTGTATATTATGATCCCATAACCGGGTATGGTTATTTATGTTATTTAAAATCCTTATCTCATAAGACTGAGAGGATAATTCAAGTTTTTAATATTAACTCAACAAGTTTGGAAGGATAAAAATTTATGTCCAATTTAATTGAACAAGGATGGCCTAAACCAATACTAGACAAAAATAAATTAGACCGAAAAGCTCGAATTGCAATTCGTGGCGCATTCGGGCAACTGGGAACCAGACTAATTGGAGCCTTGGGAAAACAACTGGATCTTGAAGCTACGATTGGACTGGTAAGAAGAGATCCTACAGTGGAACTGAGAGGATTTGCCGCAGTCGAAGGACATCCGGATTTACAATTATTTACCACCGATGAAAGCGAATTGGGAGCATTAAAAGATTTAGGTTTCAATGTTGGTTTATGGACAAATGATCACTTTAGGGATGTTGATTTAATGATTGACACCACACCGCCCGGAAAAGGAGCTGATTTTGCCTATCGGTCAAGAGAAAATAATAAACCAATTATCGTGCAGTCAGGCGAAAGAGGTTTTGGCAGATTAGTTTCACCTCCTCTCATAGCCGGAGGCGAGGGGATAATTTTTGAGGCAGGAGACTGCAACGTCAATGCAATTAGTGTGGTTGGAAGTGCATTAAGTGGGATTTTAACAAGAGTCGGGGTAAATATATTAATGCAGCACGGAAGATTTTTTCACGGAAGGCTCAGAGATGAACCGGTAATATCAACATATTTTGTTTCCGGAAAACCTACCCAAGAACATTTACAACACTTGTTTCCTATTTTAGATCTTACCGTAGGAAACATAAGCCAAGTTCCTTCTCTAAGGTATTATACTCATAACTTTGTCATGGAAACTGCGGATCTTGTAGATGCGGGTGAAGTGAGAGATCTTTTAGACAAACATCCAAGAATCAGATGTCTTCCGCATGCAACTTCAACTTACGACGTGCGGGAGTATGATAATATACTCCGTGCAGCCGGAGGCGCGAGATTACCGCCAATTGTACCTATAATAGTTCAGGGAGGCACACCTTTTCAAAAATCTAAAACTGTTGAAATGATAGTTACAATTGATTCCAGAAGAATTACAGTTTTACCAAACATAGATGCAGCGCGAACTCTTTTATGGGGAGTAGAACCTATAGAATCAATGAGAATAACTGATGAAACTATGCACTTTGTTAAACCACCCGATGAAATTAAGTAATTTTAATTTTTATTCCCGGGCTGATGGTAGAATAAAGAATAATATATTTCGCTTAGAAATGAATTTCTTGTAATATTAACTACTTGCAATTCGAAAGAATAACTTCACCCATTTCCTTTGTCCCTAATATATTTTTCTTTTCCGTTAAGATTGTCGCAATATCTCTGGTTCTCCATCCCTCATTAAGCGTGTCTGTCACCGCGTTGCAAATACTAACCCATTCTTTTGAGAGATGGAAACTATACTTGAGCATCATTTCCACTGAAAGAATAGCGGCAATGGGGTTTGCAATATTTTTTCCTGCTGCTTTTGGATATGAACCATGGATCGGTTCGTATAGCGCAACGCCTGAGCCGATCGATGCGGAAGGTAACATTCCTAATGATCCTACTAAAACCGAGGCCTCATCGGTCAAAATATCGCCAAACATATTTTCAGTCAGAATGACATCAAATTGAGATGGGTTTTTGATAATCTGCATTGCAGCATTATCGACAAACAGATGATTTAATTCGATAGATGGATATTTCCGGGATATTTCCGTGACAGTTTCACGCCAGAGCCGTGAGGTTTCCAGAACATTGGCTTTATCAACAGAGGTAACTTTACCTCTTCTTGTTAAAGCCATCTCAAAGGCAACCTTGGCAACTCTGGTGATTTCATCTTTGGAGTAAATGGAAGTATCGACAGCAGTGTTTCCTTTATTATATCTCAGTCTTGGTTTGCCAAAATAAATTCCTCCGGTTAATTCCCTAACGATTATTAAATCAACATTTACTAATCTTTCTTTCTTCAGCGGAGAAATGTTTATTAAATCCTTGTAAATTTTGACTGGGCGAAGATTTGTAAAAAGTTTTAATGATTGACGCAGTTTAAGCAAGCCCTGCTCCGGTCTGATTTTTGCTTTTGGGTCTAAATCGTATCTCGAATCGCCAATTGCTCCAAAGAGAATCGCATCGGCACTCTGACAAAGTTTCAAAGTTTCATCCGGCAGAGGACTTCCGGTTTTATCAATGGCTGTTGCGCCGATAAGTCCATATTTTAATGTAAAAACATGATGGAATTTTTCGGCAATTTTATTAAGTACATTGACAGCTTGTTCGATTACTTCCGGCCCAATTCCGTCACCTGGAAGAACTGCTATAGATTTTTTCATATATTTACCCCAGCACCAGAATGCCCCGGACGTAAGTCCGCGGGATGAATGGTTTTCAAGCGGGCATTCGGTGCGGGGTTTCGCGCTCCGAATGACCGAAAGGACTGATGCCCCGACCGTAAGGTCGGGGAGCTCTTCACGATTCTGGGTCGTAAAGCAAAAGTCTTAAAACCCAACAGAATTTAGCTCGAGCATATTGTTGTTGGGTTCGGAATTAATAAATATGAATAGCTTATGGTGATTTTCAAATTTTTTTATTTTTTCTTTATGAGCAAAAATATAGCTTAACTCATCAATTCCCTTAAGCAAACACATTTTTCTAAATGGATCGATAGAAAAGATAAAGCATTTTTTTTGGGCTACATATACCTTTTGTCTGTCTAAATTAATCCTGATCTTTGTATCATGATTCCGTTCAATGATTTTTAAAAGTATTTCTAACTCATCGGATTTTATAATTACTGGTAATAATCCATTCTTAAGGGCATTATTATAGAAAATATCACCAAAAGAAGAAGAAATTATCACTTTAAAACCAAAATCTTGCAAAGCCCACACTGCGTGTTCACGGCTTGATCCGCAACCGAAATTATTTCCGGCAATTAATATTTGAACTAGAGTTTGTTGAGAATAATTAAAGATACTATTTTTCTTTTTTTTGTCTTTATTATTTCGCCAATTATAAAAAAGATATTTACCCAATCCGTTTTTTTTAGTGGTTTTTAAAAATTGAGCCGGAATTATCTGATCAGTATCGACATTTTCAGATTTTATCAGTAAACAGGTTGAATTAAGCCGTGTAAATTTATTCATATTAGATATCCTTCCAAAATTCAGCTCCAGCATGATTTTAGAAGGAGTTTAATAATTATAAAAACTTTCTGACATCGGCAATTTTTCCCTCAATTGCACAAGCTGCAGCCGTGATGGGACTGGCAAGAAATGTTCGTGCACCGGGTCCCTGTCTGCCTTCATAGTTTCGATTGCTTGTTGAGATGCAGTATTTTCCAGACGGAATTTTGTCTTCATTCATGGCAATGCATGCCGAACAACCAGACCAACGCCACTGAAATCCGGCTTCAATAAAAATTTTGTTCAGACCTTCTTTTTCTGCCTGAAATTTCACCTGTCTTGATCCGGGGACAACTATTGCCACAACATTTCCGGATACCTTTTTTCCTTTCACAATTGCGGCGGCTTGACGCAGATCTGAGATTCTGGCATTAGTACAGCTGCCGATAAAAATATAATCTACGGAAAACCCTTCCAGAGTCCTGCCGGGTTTCAAATTCATATAAGCTAACGCTTTTTCCCGTGACATTTTTTCCTCCGGAGTTTGTGCCGTTTCAGGAGAAGGAATTTTTTCCGAAATTTTAATACCGGTCGACGGATCAGTACCCCAAGTAACTAATGGTTCAATATTATTTCCGTTAATTATTACTGATTTATCAAACTGAGCATTTTCGTCGGTTTTCAAAGTCTGCCAATAATTAATTGCTTCGTTCCACTTATTTCCCTTTGGAGTAAATTGTCTGCCTTTCAAATATGCAAAAGTTGTCCGGTCAGGGGCGACCATTCCACATCTGGCTCCCGCTTCAATACTCATATTACAAATTGTCATTCTTTCTTCCATATTCATTTTTCTTATTAACGATCCGGAATATTCTATGGCAAATCCGGTGCCACCCTTGGTCCCTATTTTTGTTAAGACTGTTAGAATTACGTCTTTGGTGGTTACCCCTTTTCCTAATTTTCCATCTATATTAATTTCCATAGTTTTCATGGGATTTTGCAGTAAGCATTGGGAAGCAAGTACATGTTCAATTTCAGTTGTCCCGATACCAAAAGCAAGACAGCCAAATGCACCATGAGTTGAAGTATGGGAGTCACCGCAGACGATGGTCATACCCGGTTGTGTAATACCGAGTTCCGGTCCGATTACATGAACGATTCCCTGATAGGAACTATCCAAACCGTAAAGTCTAATCCCAAAATCACGGCAATTTTTTACCAGAGTATCGATTTGCATACCCGATAATTTATCTCTAATTTCATTTTGATTAATTGTAGAAACATTGTGATCGCAAGCGGCAAAAGTTCTCTCAGGACAGCGAACCTTTAATTTTTTCTTCCGCAAATTATAAAAAGCCTGAGGCGATGTCACTTCATGAACATAATGGACATCTAAATATAATAAGGAAGGAGAATTTTTTCTCCGGAAGACCATATGGTTACCCCAAATTTTTTCAAAAAGTGTTTTGGCTTTCATAAGGAAGAAATTTTATTTATTAAGGTATGATCATTATTAAATCCAATCAGAACTTTCAAATCATCATCGTTAACTTCTTTTTTCAGGTCTGCAAAATTTAAAAATTCTTTATAAAAAATGTCCAGTTTGTTTTTTGTCAAATCAACCCCCAAATTATTTAACCTGTGTTTTAGCGCTGCTCTTCCGCTTCTGGCTGTCAAAACAATTTTAGATGTATCCAGTCCGATGACTTTAGGGTCAATTATTTCGTAATTTTCCCGTCTTTTGATCACACCGTCCTGATGAATTCCTGAAGAATGAGCGAAGGCGTTCCCTCCGACAATTGCTTTATTCGGCTGCACCGGAATTCCCATGATTTCTGAGACCATCCGGCTGGTTTTATAAATTTCAAGCGTGTTTACTTGAGTATAAAAGGGCAAAGAATTGGCATAGGTATGGATGGCCATAACAACTTCTTCCAGAGAAGTGTTGCCGGCTCTTTCACCGATTCCATTAATGGTGACCTCGACCTGTTGAGCTCCGTTCATGATTCCTTGAATGGTATTTGCTGTTGCCAAACCAAGATCGTTATGACAATGTACAGAGACACGTGCTTTGTGGATGTTGGGGACATTCTCAAATAAATACTTTATTTTTACGCCCCAGTCTTCCGGTAAACAGTAACCGGTGGTATCCGGTATATTTACCACAGTCGCACCTGCTTTTATCGCTTCTGTAATCATTAAGACCAGAAATTGCTTATCGGCTCGTCCTGCATCTTCGGCATAAAATTCAACATCGTCAACATATTTCTTGGCGTATTTTACTGCGTTTACTGCCCTTTTTAAGATTTTTTCCCGGGTGGAATTAAATTTATATTTTATGTGTATGTCCGATGCTCCGATTCCTGTATGAATTCTAGGGTATTTAGCGTGTTTTATAGCCTCATATGCGCAATCAATATCCCGTTTTAGAGCGCGGGTAAGTCCGCAAACAATACAGTTTTTTACTGTGCTTGCCACTTTTTCGACTGATTTAAAATCTCCCGGTGATGAAATCGGGAAACCGGCTTCTATAACATCCACGCCAAGTTTTTCCAGTTGTTTGGCCAATTCTACTTTCTGATCAGTATTTAGTTTTGCTCCGGGTGATTGTTCACCATCCCGCAAAGTGGTATCAAAGATGTGTATTCTTTTTTTAGACATATTGACTTGATCCTCCTTCGCTCAAATTCATCTCGTGGTTTACATCCACGCAGACGAAATTTCGCTTCGGCGGATTATGCATCTCTACGCCTTTCCTTCGTCGCTTTGCTCCTCAGGATCGGTTAGAGCTGCATAAAAAAATCTCTCTTGGTTCAAGAGAGATTATTGGTTAATTTGTTAATTGGATTATTGGTCTATTGGGCTGTTCTTGATACTCTCTCAAACCACGCTAACTCCTCCCCAAGGAGGAGAAGGGCGAGATTTAAAAAAGAGTACCTTCTCATAGTTATGATGATTTTATCTTTTATTGAATTTTTTGTCAATCTTGTGTTACAATGTCTTGTAGCCGCTTTCTATGCGACTCTCCAAAATAAAATTATTCGATTATTTTTATAAAGCATACCACGCGTGGCCTCTTATTTATTCAAATCTTATTCAGCTTTTATCTTTTGGCCAATGGGAGCAGTGGCAGCAACGGGTTTTTGATGATATTTCAGGACATAAAATACTGGAAATAGGAGTAGGACCCGGCAAATTATTATTAAAACTGGTTCAAAAAGGGTATGACATTACAGGTATAGAGCTTCGTCGAGGCATGGCCTTTGAGGCTAGGCGAAGATTAAAAAGAGCCGGTTATCTCTCACAAATCTTACAGCAGAATATAGAAAAACTCCCTTTTGACAATGAAATATTTGACTGTATAGTTCTGACTTTCGTACTGGCAGAAATAACTCATCTTGAAAAAGCAATTTTGGAGATGAAAAGAGTGCTGAAAACAAACGGCAAAGTTATCATTATTGCAGGGGGTATTCCGCAGGACAATAATCTGATCGCAAGAATTCTCTTTCGGTTAGTTTCCCCGCATACTACTTTACATCTCCAAAGAAATAACATGCAGTATTTTCACTCAGCCGGTTTTGAGGTAAAAAGAACAGATTTTGGTCCCTTCAACATCGTCAATAAAATCGTAGCTGTCAAATGAAGTGCATTTATGTTCCCTGCAAAGATCTAAGTGAAGCGGAGAAGATTTCTCTCGATTTACTCGAAAAGAAACTGGTTATCTGCGTCAACATCTTTCCTCAGGTTCGCAGTCTCTATCTTTGGAAGAAAAAAATCGAAAAATCCGATGAAACGTTATTTATCGCTAAAACAAAAAATAATCTGGTTAATAAAGCTGTTAACAGGATTAAACAAACTCATTCATACGAAACTCCGGAAATATTGATCTTATCGGCAGAAATCAGATCCAAAAGAATTACAGATTGGGTTAATGAGGAACTGGGGGAGTAATCCCCAAGAAAAACCCCGCCAGAGGCGGGGTTTCTTCGTTAAAAAATTCTTAAACGAACATTATCCTCCGATTTTATACATTCCGGTACCGCAAGTCGGACACTTTCCTTTCAAGGCCGGTTTACCGTTTTTCATTGTTACTTTCACTGCATTTGGGTCGTCTCTCTTGGCGCGACATTTTACACAATACATTTCTGCCATTTTTATTGTCACCTCCCTTCAATAAAATTATTTTTTAGGCAGCGTTCATTACTAACTTGAACAGTGTGACGCTGCACAAAGGAGCACAATCTAAATAATATGGACATATTATTTAGAAGTGTCTCTTTAGCTTCCTTTAAGAACAAAATATATCACACCCTGCAGGCTGATTGCAAGGAAAGTAAATAAACTTATTCTTTTTAGATCTTTTTTAACATAACTATATTCGCTGTTGTCTGATACTGATTTGACTGACGGAACGCTCTGTTGATTAAATGTATATTTCAATAATCCGTTAGTTTTTGAATCAATCTGAGGTAGATGATTTTGATGCTTGACAGGTTGAAAACCTAGAAGTTTTTGCCGGTGTTTTTCCGCCAGTAATTTTTGCCTTTTAGTTTTTTTTGGCATAGGTATTCAAGCGTGAGTGAGCTTAACATATTGACAGTTTCTTGTAAAGTGAGTACAATCTCGAATACATAGTTTACTCATTTCAACTAATAACTATTGATATATAATAATGAATAATTTTTATATCATACTTGATATTATTTTATTCATATGGACGATCGGATTGACGGTATATCTGATAAAGTTAAACTCTCATTATCAGGGATTGATGAAAGGTCATAGTAATGGTAATTTGACTCAGGTTCTAAATCAGATAACAAAAGAAGTAACGTTGGATCGTAAAAATATTGAACAGTTAAAGGAAAGTGTTGCAGGATTTTCTGAAGACGTCATAAGTCATATTCAAAACGTAGGGATTCTCAGGTTTAATCCCTTTGCAGATACAGGAGGAGATCAGAGTTTTATTTTGGCTATACTTGATGGGAATGACAGCGGAATAGTTCTTACATCACTTCATAGTCGGGGCACAACCCGGTGGTATGCTAAAAACGTCAGATCAGGAAAAGGAGTGGACCATGAATTATCAGAGGATGAGTTGAAGGCAATCAGAAAAACAGTTGGAATTAAATATAAAAAAACTGATAACTAAAACATTAAAATTTATTTATGAAAAATAAGCTTATTCCAATTCTTGCCGGACTAGGGTTATATTTTCTATCTACGGGAATGTCATATGCAGTTTTTAATAATCTATCCTTGAAACCATCAAATAATGAAATAACCTCTCCTCTGGGAAAAATTTCTCCGGCTGAAAAAGTAAAAAACAAAGTTGATCCATCTATACCTCGGGATGAAGTCTGTCCTTTGAATGGTGTCATGTATACCAGGAAAGAAAAAGATATCTGGGAAACGCGCAGGCCTTTAGCAGTCATGATAGAAAACAGTGAGGAGGCAAGACCTCAATCAGGTTTATCCAGAGCAGATATTGTCTATGAAGCACTGGCCGAGGGTTGGATTACAAGACTAATGGGAGTTTTCTATTGCAATACTCCACTCGAAAATATAACGTTTGCTCCGGTCAGATCGGCCCGAACATATTATGTCGATTGGGTATCAGAATATGATGCTTTATATAATCATGTAGGAGGAGCAGGAAGATGTGCGGATGATACTGTTGATGACCGTGCGAAAGCGCTGTGTCAGATTTACAGATACGGCATAAAAGATTTAGACCAGTTTGGTATTGGTTTTCCGGATTGTTACAGAAATCCTGACAGGTTAGATCATCCGGTAGCAACAGAACATACCATGGTTTGTTTTTCGGACAATCTTTTTAAAATAGCAGACAAAAGAGGCTGGGCTAATCCGGATGAAAACGGGATATCCTGGGACAAAAATTTCAAGCAGTGGTCGTTTAAAGATGATGCCGATAAAATAGAACAGGGGAATACTCAAAATATAAAAATTGTTTTTGCGGAAGGGTATGACAGATATGACGTGGAATGGGATTACGATCAGGTATCAAATACCTATAAACGTAAAAATGGAGGCGTAGCGCAAATAGATCTGGAAACACAGGAACAACTCGCAGTCAAAAATGTGGTAGTACAACTTACTAAACTCACCGGTCCCGTTGATGAGCATGGTCACTTTTTATATGCCACCATAGGTTCAGGGAAGGCTATTATCTTTCAGGACGGCAAGACGATGGTTGGGACCTGGAGTAAAAAAAGCAGAATTGGCCGGACAGCCTATTTCGATTCTCTGGGTAAAGAAATAAAATTCACCAGAGGTTTAATTTGGATAGAATTAATACCAAGGGAACAGCAGCTGACGTATTAAAAAATTTTATGATTTAACCTGCCCCAATCCATAAAGACGGATATGGGGACAAATATAATAAAGATATTACCTTGTCCCGGATTGCAATAATTAAGAGGAGGGATAAATATGTTGCATGATTTAATTATTTCCCGCGTCCGGGTAAAAATATTACAGCTTTTTTTTCTGAATTCTGCCAAAATTCACCACGTTAGGGCTATTGTTCGGCTTGTGGGAGAAGAAATTAACGCTGTCCGCCGTGAGCTGGCTCATTTAGAAAAATCAGGTCTTTTATCCAAGGAAAGAAGGGCCAACAGACTCTATTACGGTCTTCGTAAAGATTACCCTTTGTATTATGATCTGATGGATTTAATTGTAAAAACTTCAGCGCTCGGAGGGGATATATTAAAAAATAAGGTAAAGCTTGGAAAAGTTAAGTATGTGATGATATCCGGAAAATATGCCAGAAATAAAAATAGAGCTGTTAATGATGTGGATTTATTAATGGTAGGTAAAGTCGTCATACCAGAATTAAGTCAACTAATCCGGGCTGAGGAAGTAAGACGCGAAAGGGAAATAAATTATACAGTCATGAGCGAGGAAGAGTTTGAGTTTCGGAAAAAAAGAAGAGATCCCTTCGTAATGGATATTCTTAAAGGATCAAGGATTATGATTATTGGGGACGAAGAAGAATTAATCGGTTAAATGTCACTTATCATGAAAAAGATAATCCGGGCAGGTAAACACAGTCTGGCGGTGATAATACCCGCTGATTTTGCTCATTCTTTAGGAGTAAAATCCGGAGACAGCGTCAAGGTGACGACATCCCTGGATAAAGGATTCATGTCTGTCTTTTTCTCCGGGGCAGTACAATTAAAACTCCCGTCCTCTTCTAATAAATAAAAAAACATATGTTTGGCAAAAGAAAAATATTTTGGTTTATTATTGCCCTAACGATCATGGTAGCAATAGTAGATTTACCAAAAGATTACCCATTGAAATTTCGTCTTGGCCAAATTAATTTCGACAGAACCATCAGTTCTCCCAAAATTAACATAAATATCGGCAATTTTGCTGTAAATAAAGATATAGACGTTCAATTTGGTCTTGATCTTGCCGGAGGGACTCATCTGGTTCTGGAGGCAGATATGAGCAAAGTAGAGAAGGCAGACCGTGTTAAAGCTTATGATTCTGCTAAAAATATAGTCGAACGAAGAATTAATTTATACGGGTTAAGTGAGCCGGTAATTCAACAGTCAAAAGTGGGCGATTCATACAGAATACTGGTAGAAATTCCGGGAGTGTCAAATATTGATCAGGCGATTGAGTTGATAGGCAAAACAGCCCAATTATCTTTTTTTGAAGAAGCAACAAAGTCGGCCAATGAGGCGACTCCTTCCTCGCTTGCGGAAATCTGGCCGATTCTCACCTCTTTGACCGGAAAAAATTTGAAAAAGGCTGAGGTGACTTTTGAACCCAATACAGGAGAGCCGCAAGTATCTTTGGAATTTGACAGCGACGGAGCTAAAATGTTTGAAGATATTACAACCCGCAATGTAGGTAAGACCGTAGCAATATTTTTAGATAACCAACTCTTATCAGCTCCAAAAGTTAATGAATCTATCACAGGAGGAAAAGCGTCGATCACGGGTAAATTTTCCCTTGATGAAGCAAAAAGATTAGCCATATCCCTGAACGCGGGCGCTTTACCTGTTCCATTAAAGGTAATAGAACAGCGTAATGTCGGCGCAACTCTCGGTCAGCAGTCGATAGAGAGGAGTGTTTTGGCTGGTATGGTAGGTTTTCTGATTATTGCGGTTTTTATGATCGTTAATTACGGTTTATTAGGCGTCATTGCCGATACAGCCCTGATTATTTATGCTTTGATCGTTTTTGCTATTTTTAAGCTTGTTCCTGTAACTTTGACTCTAGCCGGTATTGCCGGATTTATACTGTCGATTGGTATGGCAGTTGACGCAAATATTCTTATTTTTGAAAGGATGAAGGAAGAAATAAGATGGGGTAAAGATTATCTGGTGGCCTTGAAACTTGGTTTTGACAGGGCTTTTCCCTCAATTCGTGATTCCAATATTTCATCACTCATCACTTGTGGAATTTTATACTGGTTCGGTACGGGCATAGTGAGGGGTTTTGCTTTGACCCTGGCAATAGGAATTGTGGTATCTCTGTTTAGTGCAATAACTATTACCCGTAATTTACTCAATCTGATTTATAAGGAATAATATGATCGATATTATCGGAAAAAAATGGTGGTTTCTGATTTTTTCAGCAGTTATCATCATACCAGGATTGATTTCGTTAATACTCTGGGGAATAAGGCCTGCGATAGATTTTACGGGAGGAACCCTTCTTGAGTTTCAATTTCTAAATAAAGAAACCAAAATTGAGAACAGTGATTTGCGAAGGGAACTGGAAAAAGAAGAATTAGAGATTGGGAGTATTCAACAATCCGGAGAAAATACTTTTTTAGTCAGGCTGAAATCTTTGGAAAAAGATAAAAGCCTGAAATTATTTTCAGGTTTCTCTGCAACCTATGGCGAAATAAAACAAATCCGCAGCGAGACGGTAGGTCCACTTATTGGCCAAGAAACCGCTCAAAATTCCCTGAAAGCTATTGTTGTTGCCTCAATCGCCATTATTATTTATGTAGCTTTAGCATTCAGGCATATTCCAAAACCTTACTCATCATGGAGGTTTGGAATTTGTGCTGTGTTCGCTTTAATACATGATATTTTAGTGGTAGTAGGAATATTTTCCATTCTTGGACATTTTTATAAGGTCGAGATAGATAGTTTATTTATCACTGCCCTTTTGACGGTCATGGGATTTTCGGTGCATGATTCAATCGTTGTTTTTGACAGAATTAGGGAGAATCTGATACATCTAACCGGCAAAGAATTTTCCCAGATCGTCAATGAATCAATTGTACAAACTCTTGCCCGATCTTTGTCTACCTCGATGACGGTAATTTTGACTCTGGTAGCTTTATTACTCTTTGGCGGTGAATCTACAAGGTGGTTTATAGCTGCACTTCTGATTGGTATTATCTCCGGTACCTATTCTTCGATATTTAACGCCGCACCACTTCTCGTTATTTGGGAAGAACGGTCGAGGAAGAAAAGAAAGCTTTAATTTCGGCAAGAAGAAGTTCCCGGTCATTTTTTATTTTTCCCTCTTCAACTTTTGCAAAAAGCGAGGCCAGAACTTCTCCAACTTTTGGTCCCGGAGTCAATTGCAGTATTGTCATCACGTCAAACCCATTAATTTTTAAATCTGCTACGGTAAAGGCTTGTTTTTGCACTTCAATCAGCCTTTTTTTGAAAAGATCCAGCCGCCACGAGGTTTCTGTGGCTCCGCCTCCCAGGCGGTCACCAATGCGCAGATCTAAAATATCTTTCAGGTTGTCTATGCCTGTATTTTTGATGAAGCGTCTTAGAGCTTTATCAGTTTGTCTTTCATCGACGGTAAATTGATGGTATCTGACCAGACGCCATACTTTTTCACTTTCTTTTTTGGAAAGATGAAGCCGGGAAATAATTTTTTTCACCATCGCGGCCCCGACAATTTCGTGATTGTAAAAAGTGATTACCCCCTCATCAGTCTTATTAAATACCGCAGGTTTTCCTATATCATGTAGAAGTGTAGCCAAACGAACATATGGATCTTTGGATGGACACTGGCGAAGTGATTCGATGAGATGTGTCCCAACATCATATTTGTGATGCCGGCGGGGACTTTTTTGTTCAACCCCGAAACATTTGTCCAATTCCGGCAGGATTACCGTAAGGACCCCGCAGTTTTTAAGAAGTAAAATACCGTCCGCGGGATAATCGGAGGATAGAATTTTTATCAGTTCATCTCTGATTCTTTCCTGAGAAATCTTATTTAAGAGCCGGCTGTTTTTTTGGATGGCCGCAAAGGTATCCGCTTCGATAATAAATTGCAATTGTGTGGCAAGGCGTACTGATCTCAACATCCTGAGCGCATCTTCCTGAAATCTTTCTGAAGCGTCTCCAACCGCCCGGACCAGATGATTATTTAAATCGGTTACGCCTCCAAATAAATCTCTGATTTTAACCCCATCGAAAACCAGAGTGTTAATGGTAAAATCTCTTCTTTTCAGATCTTCTTTGAGAGTTTTGCCCCAGATTATTTTATCCGGATGCCGGTGATTGGTGTAACCATACTCACTGCGATATGTGGTAATTTCAAAAACTGAAGACAGACTTTTTACAGGAACACCGACGGTACCGAATTTATTATCATAATAACTGTCTTTAAAAAGACCGGTTATCTCTTCAGGTTGGGCATTGGTAGTGAAATCCCAATCCTTTGTCGCCATATTCAGAAGAAGATTTCTGACTGCTCCTCCCACAGCAAAGATTTCAAATCCTTTTTTACTGAATTTTTTAAACACTTCTAAAACTTCTTTGGGAATCCGGTATTTCATGATAGTATTAATTTTCTGACTAATATTATAACCTAAAGATATAAGATCATGAATAAGTGGAAAATACTAGATGAAAGCCGTAGTACATCAAATAATTCCGGAGATGATGAAATAATTTCCATAATACTGAAAAACCGCGGCATTAAAACAAAGAAACAGATAGAGGAATTTCTCCATCCCGATCTTTCCCGCATAAACCGCAAAATATTGGGAATAAATAATAACGGCCTATTAAAAGCTCTGGAAAGAATAGAAACTGCATTGAGAAATTCGGAATCGATTGTGGTTTATACTGATTATGACGTGGACGGGTTAAGCAGCGGCGCGCTGCTTTGGGAATGCCTATTTTCTTTTGGAGCGAAGGTTATGCCGTATGTGCCAAATAGGTTTGAAGAAGGTTATGGACTGTCGGAAAAAGGAATACTGGAGGTTAAGAAAAAATATAAAACCTCTTTAATCATTACTGTTGACCACGGAATTTCCGCAGGCTCTAAGATCGCTTTTGCCAAAAAACAAGGAATCGATGTAATTGTTATAGACCACCATGTAAAACCGGATAAAACTCCGGATCTTGATACTCTGGTACATACAACCATGGTTTGTGCTACTGCCTTAGTCTGGTATTTTTGTGAGGAGTTGACGAACTACCTGAAAAAATCAACGGATCTGCAAAAAGGTAAATTTTCCCATAAAGAAAATTTGGATTTGGTGGCTTTGGCTACAGTTTGTGATTTGATTCCACTGATTGGAGTAAACAGAATTTTCGTCAAGTTGGGACTTGTACAACTCAGGAAAAGTACGCGGGTTGGTTTAAACACATTAATAAAACATGCCGGAATTAATAAAGAAGATATTGACGCCTATGATTTAGGCCATATCATCGGACCAAGAATAAACGCCATCGGACGGTTGACTCATGCTATTGATGCACTGCGCCTTCTCTGCACCAAAGACAAAATCAGGGCTCTGGCATTATCAGAAAAATTATACACTTTGAATAAAAAAAGACAGGTAATGACAGAAGAGTCAGTTATCATAGCGAAGGATATGGCCGATGTTAAAAGCGGATTATTATTCATCAGTCATGAGAGTTTTCAATCGGGGATTATCGGGCTTATTGCCGGAAGATTGACCCAGGATTACAATCTTCCTTCGATTGTGATAGCCAAAGGCGAAAAAATTTCCAAAGCCTCAGCCCGATCTGTAAAGAGCATCGATATTATCGCCATTCTCAGAAATTTTGAAGATATCTTGATTGATGTTGGAGGTCATCCTCAAGCAGCAGGTTTTACTGTTGAAACTTCTAAAATAGGGCTTCTTGAGTCAAGACTTGCCGCCTTTTTTCAAAATGAAAACCTGTTCAGACGAACGGATAAAAATATCCTGATTGATATGACTTTGAACCTGTCTGATATAACAGAATCTTTATATGCAAAAATGTTGCAGTTACAGCCCTTTGGAGTTGCTAATTCCGAACCTGTTTTTTTAAGTAAAAATATTACAATTGCAGGTTTTACCTTGGTCGGCCGTGAGAGAAACCACTTAAAAATGAAGTTGAAAATCAGCGAAGAAAAAAATGATTTAATTGAAGCTATCGGATTTAAACTGGGAGAAATTGCGGGTACGTTTAAATCTGACTGTAAAATCGATACTGTTTATAGTTTGGATGAAAATAAATGGAATTCTAAAACAAGCTTGCAATTGCACCTTAAAGATGTTAGGATCTCTGAGGTTTTTTATGAGAAAAATACCCGCTACCATGGCAACCCAGCATCCGGATAATGCGGGCAAGCCTTATTGGCACGACAAGGCTTTCATCTCAACACTCGCGGAATTGAAGGAGTGTTATTTATGTTTTTCGGATCTCGCGATGGATGAGTATAACTGGGACTGGGAAGGAAAATTCGTTGATGAGGCGGTGGTCGACAGACTTCTCAGCAAATATTACACCTATTTCAAAAAAAATCCTTTGGGTAAAGAAAAATTTCTTACTTTCCGCATTCCCAATCCGCGGGTGGAAAAACAATTCAGGCTGGCCAGAGCCTTCATGGTAATGATTACCAGTAGTCAATTGGCAGAGAGTTTGGGTTTTAACCATCCTCCAATTTTTGAAACAATACTCCCCTTGACGGAAACAGCTGAAGAAATAATTGATATTCAGGAAGCGTTCAGGGAGATTGTCGATATTGATCACAGATTACTTAAGATGAATGATTCCATCAGATCCATCGAAATTATTCCCCTTTTTGAGCAAGTGAATGTGATTATCAGATCTTCAGAAATTTTACGGGAGTATTTCAAACTTCATAAAGCCAGATTCGGTAAATATCCCGCCTATCTCAGACCTTACTGTGCCCGGAGCGATCCGGCTCTCAATTCATCACTAGTACCCACCATGCTGGCATTAAAAATAGCCTTATCACAATTTAGGAACTTAGAGCAAGAATCAGGCATAAGGCTTTATCCTATGGTTGGCACAGGGACTCTGCCTTTCAGGGGATCGGTAACCCCTACTAACATTCAAGACGTGCTGAATGAATACAGGGGTGTGAAAACCATGATTTTACAAAGTGCATTCAGATATGATTTTCCCAAAAAGAAAGTAAAGACAGCCATAAACATCTTAAAACAAAGACTGCCGGAAGGAATTGCGGCTCAAATTGACACATGCACAAAAAAGAAACTTCTTAAAATAATTCCTTATTTTGAGATTCCTTACCGGGAAACCGTGGAAAAATTAGCTCCGCTGATAAATTCACTGAGCTTGTACGTCGCAAAAAGAAGGGAAAGAGTTCTACATATCGGGCTTTTCGGTTACTCGCGGGGTGTAGGAAAAGTGCATTTACCACGGGCTATTTCTTTCACGGCCTCACTTTATTCTCTGGGAATCCCTCCTGAACTTATTGCCACAGGAAGAGGTTTAAAAAAAGCTAAGGGTATGGGACTCACAGAAGAGATATTCCGATATTATGTCAACTTTAAAAAAGATATCATCAAGGCAGGTTATTTTTTAAATAAAAAAAATCTGGCTCGTCTTGCCTCGGATATACCCGCTTTTAAGCAGGTTATTGAGGACGTTTTTGAGATAGAAAAGCTATTAAAGGTGACACTTGGTCCCCAAGACGATATTCAAAAAGAACATTGCAAATTATCTGAGACTATTTATAATAGGTTAAAAAGTAAAGCCAATCCGACCAATCTTATTTCTCTGGCAGGCAGTCTAAGAAAAAGTTTAGGTTAATTAAAAATATTTCAAGGAGGCAGTTATGAAAATTAACATTTCAGAAAGAGCTTTTAAGAGTCCGGCTTCAGCCATTAGGAAACTTGTTCCATTAGCTGATAAAGCCAAGAAAAAAGGCATTAAAGTTTACCATTTAAATATCGGTCAACCGGACATGGCAACCCCCAAACCGATTATTAACGCAATAAAAAAATTTTCCCGCGACACTCTGGAATATGCCCCTTCTGAAGGGATTCACGAAACCATCGCAGCCTGGCAAAAATTTTACCATGATAAATCAGTAAAATTTGACCAAAGTGAAATTATTGTTACCAGCGGGGGATCAGAAGGACTTATTTTAGCTTTCTTAACTGTAACTGATCCGGGTGACGAATTGATAGTTTTTGAACCTTTTTATACAAGTTATGCCATCATGGCAGCCATGGGCAATATAGTTCTAAAAGCTCTTCCAACTGAAGTTGAAACCGGATACCATTTTCCGCCGAAAGTGATGATTGAAAAAGCCATCAGCCGTAAAACCCGCGGTATAGTGCTCTGCAATCCTAATAACCCGACAGGCACCATGTATACATCTCAAGAGGTCAGGATGATCGCCGATATTGCATTGAAGCATAATCTCTTCATAATTTCAGATGAGACATATCAGGAAATAGTTTTTGACGATAAAAAAGTACTGCCTTTCATGTCTTTTACAAAACTTCACAACCAACTTATCGTTGCCGACAGTGTTTCCAAAAGATTTAATTCCTGCGGAGCCCGGATCGGCTGTGTGGCCAGTAAAAATAAAGAGGTGATGGCGGCAATTATGCGTTTCGCTCAAGCAAGACTGTCAGTAGCCACAGTTGACCAACTGGCTCTTATTCCTGTACTTATCAACTCCCGCCAATATACCGAGCAGGTCAAAAAAAATTACAAAAAAAGAAGAGATATGGTAGTTTCTGAACTTCGTAAGATTAAAGGGGTTTCTTTCGTTGTTCCCGAGGGAGCATTTTATATTATGCCCAGAATTCCGGTAGACGACAGTGATAAATTTGCCGAATTTTTACTGAATGATTTTTCCGATCACAGAGAAACTGTCATGATTGCGCCTGCAACCGGTTTTTATAAAAATCCCCAAAAAGGTAAAGATAAAATTAGAATAGCTTATGTTCTAAGCGAAGAGAAACTGCAAAGAGCTATCAGGCTTTTAGGAATGGCATTAGAAAAGTATAATCGCAAGAAATAATATGCAAAGGACGCTTACAATAGAAACGCCGGCAAAAGTTGGAGATAAGGTGCTACTTTTAGGCTGGGTTGACAAAAGACGTGATCACGGCAAGATTGTTTTTATCGATCTTAGAGACCGGAGCGGTATCATTCAGCTTGTCTTAACTGGTGAAATTCCGCGGTTAAGTCTAGAGGATGTAATTGAAGTTGAAGGAGCGGTAAAAGCTAGACCTCCCAAACTGGTAAATCCTAAAATTGCTACAGGAAATGTGGAAATAGAAGTCTTAAAGCTGACCATAATTTCTAAATCCATAGAATTGCCTTTTCCTATTGATAATGACGGGTATGATATTGAAGAAGAGTTGCGCATGAAATACCGCTATTTGGATATAAGGAGGAGTAGAATGTTTAAAAATCTTCAATTGCGTTCACAGGTAACTAGTTTTATACGGAATTTTCTCACCAAGAAGGATTTTTTAGAGATTGAAACTCCCATGCTTACCAAAACTACACCCGAAGGCGCACGTGATTTTATCGTCCCATCCCGTCTGCAGAAAGGAAAATTTTATGCTCTGCCTCAATCTCCCCAGCAATATAAACAGCTTTTGATGGTAGCCGGAGTGGAGAGATATTTTCAAATTGTCAGATGTTTTCGTGATGAGGATCCCAGAGCCGATAGGGCATATGGTGAGTTTACGCAACTTGACCTTGAGATGTCTTTCGTAACACAGGAAGATATATTAATACTCACTGAAGAATTATTTACTACTCTAATTGCCGAAGTTTTTCCCGATAAGCATATCACTCAATCACCCTGGCCAAGACTGGCTCATAAAGATGTTGTACAAAAATACGGTTCAGACAAGCCGGATTTACGGCAAAACAAAAAAGATCCCGATGAGCTGGCATTTGCCTGGATTTTGGATTTTCCGCTTTTCGCTAAACAATCTCAGGAAGATTTTTTTCACGGGTCAGGCAGTGCTAAGTTTGCGCCTTCCCATCACATGTTTACCGCGCCTCATCCTGATGATATTAAATATTTAGACAGCGATCCTTTAAAAGTCAGAGGTTTACAGCATGATTTGGTTTTAAACGGTTATGAAGTGGGTGGAGGCAGTATCAGGATTCACCAAAACGAAATTCAGGATAAAGTTTTTGATCTAATAGGCTTTACTACGGAGCAAAAGAAACAGTTTTCTCATATGCAGACTGCATTCACGTACGGAGCACCGCCTCATGGAGGTATAGCGCCCGGTATCGACCGGTTTATGATGGCAGTTCTTAGTGAGCCAAGCGTCCGGGAAGTTATGGCTTTTCCCACATCTGCATCCGGTATAACATCCGTTATGGAAGCTCCAAGTTCTGCAAGTCCTCAGCAACTTGATGAATTAGGAATCAGAATCATAAATGCCAAAAAGTAAATATATTCCCAAAATATTAAAGTATCAATGGAAAATTCTATGGTTTTTCTTGATCACTGTTTTTTTATTATTAAATCCTTCAGCAAATATTTATTTTCATCCTGTCGACCTGGCTCAAGGATTAACTCTTTCTCCCGATTCTGATTTACCGGAACCTCCCCCAATTCCGATCAAAATAACCGATAATGATATACCTCAAATCAGCGCCGAAGCCGTATTAATTAAAGATGTTCCATCAGGTATAGTTTTATATTCCAAAAATTCCAGAGAGATATATTCACCTGCTTCAACTACGAAGATTGTCACTGCTTTGGTTGCTTTGGACTATTATCATCTTGATGACGTTCTGACAGTTCAATCAGACAATATACAAGGCAGAGTTATGGGTCTTGTCAAAAAAGAAAAAATTACTTTTGAAGCCTTACTCTATGGTATGTTAGTTCATTCAGCCAATGATGCCGCATATGCAATAGCTGAGAACTACCCGGGAGGTTTGACGAAGTTTGTTGAAAAAATGAATGATAAAGTTATTGATTTAGGACTCACCAATACTCATCTGACCAATCCGGCCGGTTTTGATGACAAAAACCACTTTTCCACCGCCGAAGATCTGGTAAAAGTTTCACTGTACGGCTTAAATAATAAATTATTTTCCAAAATTGTCAGCACCAAAAGAATTGTAGTGTCAGATGTGACATATTCATATTTTCATGATTTGATAAACGTCAATGAATTACTTGGTAAAATCGCGGGAGTGGCCGGAGTCAAAACAGGGCAGACCGAAAACGGGGGAGAAATTTTAATATCTGAGGTTAAGAAAAATGATACCTTAGTAATCATTGCCGTGCTTAAAAGCAAGGAAAGATTCGCTGATACGGAAAAACTGATAAACTATATCTATACCAATTATAATTGGTTACCATTAAATAACCTTATTCCAACCATTCAGGCGAAATAGCAGGAAGATACGCCGCAAAATCATTATCCCCTTCAAAGACGAAAATCGGTTGCAGGTATGGTTGCGGTTCTTCGCTGTCATAGTAAGCTAAATATATTTTACGAATAATGATAGCATCTAATTTTTTGTTATTTCCTAATCTGGAAATCAGAGCATAACCGTCTACTAAATCTTTCCACGCCTGTTGGCCGGACCGCAGCGGATAGGTTGCGAAATTATTGTAGTCAATCGGCCAATTAGCGTATGATAATTCGATCACCGGAGATTTTATTTGCGAGGAAAAAGTATAAAGAGCGTAATTATAGCTTTCTCCAAATACCGGCGAAACTATTTTCATTTTATCCAAATCATTTCTGTTGAAATTTACACGTACTGCTTGGATATCAGACTGACTGGCTGATGATATTAATTTATTCTGGATAGGGTCGAATTTATAGAAATTCGTGGTAATAATTCCGTTAAGGATTGTGTCATCAAAAAGACTATTTCGCCTGATAAAATTTTTGGCATCAGCTATGGTTTTTTCTTTGCTAATAATTGTTCCCTGGTTAAAGACCGCAGACGGATTTTTGGAATAATCATATCTTAATTTGAAATTCATACTGGCAATATCAAGAACAAGTGTACGGTTACTGTCTGCCGGATCAGTATAGTGATAAAAGGTTGAATTAATATCGTCAGGACTAAGAGTAAATTCCAGTTTCAAAGCAAATTTTTGAGCTTTGTCATCTGACAGAAAACTGGGAACTGTTTTAGGGATGGGATAAACTTTTCCTGAAGAGGTGGTTTCCGGCGGTTTTCCTTCGATATTTTCCAGGGTAAAATGCATACCTGAAGTCGACAGGCGAAAAGGAAATTGGGGAGCTGGAAGTTTATCAAATTTTACATTTGGACCGGGTATTGGAACTGGATGAGAGGCCTGCCAATTTTTTATCAGCAAGGATGTTATCCCACGAAGCAAAATAATAAATACTAAAAACCCTATTACATAAGTAATTATTTTTTTTATATAGATAGATGTTTCGGTTAGACTGGACATATTTTTTAAATAGCTGGCAAACGATTCCTTAATTTAGTATAAAATAAAGCATATGATAGAATCAATCTATGTTTACATTGAAAGATAGAAAGGAGCGAATGTGAATAATATCAGGGTACGTATAGCTCCGTCTCCGACAGGGGAAGATTTGCATATAGGCAATGTTTATACAGCACTTCTTAATTTCATCTTTGCATGCAAATATCACGGAAAGTTCATCGTCAGAATAGAGGATACAGATAGGACAAGATTGGTTCAGGGATCTATGGCGAGGATATTGAAAACACTGCACTGGTTTGGTTTGAATTATGATGAAGGGCCCGATATCGGCGGCCCTTATGGACCTTATATTCAGTCAGAACGCCTGGACCTTTACAAGCACCATGCTGAAGAATTGGTGAGGAAAGGATTTGCCTATTATTGTTACTGTACACCGGGTGATTTGGAACAAATGCGGCAGGAGCAGATAGCAGCCGGAAAGCCGACGCTTTACGACGGCAGATGCAAACAAGACAAAGAACAAAGAACAGAAAACCCACCTTCGTTAAAGCTACGACGGGCAAGCAGAGAACAAAAATATGTTATTAGATTAAATGTTCCGGATGACGGCACTACAGAGTTTAATGATCTGATTCGGGGGAAAGTCAGTTTTCAAAATAGGCTCATCGACGACCAGGTATTGTTAAAATCCGACGGCTTTCCCACTTATCATCTGGCGGTAGTTGTGGATGATTGTGCTATGAAAATAACCCACGTCATCAGAGCGGAAGATTGGTTGTCCTCAACACCCAAGCATATCCTGATTTATAAATATTTAGGATTTGAACTTCCGGTTTTTGCTCATACCCCGATCTTGAGAAACCCAGACCGCAGTAAGCTATCCAAAAGAAAAAACCCTGTATGGATTTCCTGGTATAAAAGTCAGGGATATTTGCCTGAAGCTATTTTAAACCATCTTGCTTTAATGGGTTGGTCCATGCCTGAGAACTGGAGTGGTAAAACTAATGGTGTGGAAATATTCACGATCGATGAGATGATTAAATATTTCGAGTTAAAGGATGTGAAGACAGTCGGTCCGGCTTTTGATTTGAAGAAACTGGATTGGATAAACGGTGAATATATCAGAATGACTAATAACTCAAAACTTACAACCCAAATCTATGAATTTTATGATAAAAAATATCCTCTCGAGCTGATTACCAGGACGACTCCTTTAATTAAAGAACGGATAAAAAAACTATCGGACTATTTTATACTTTGTCAATTTTTCTTTGAGGCACCGAAGGAATACGAAATACCTCTTTCGGATAAATTATCTCTGGTGAAAGATATTGTTAATAGTTTAAAAATGCTGAATACGTGGAAAGCAGATAAAATTGGTGAAAATATGCTGAACTTGGCAACGAGCCTGAATATAAAAAACAGCGAGTTTTTTATGATTTTAAGGGTTGCTATCACAGGCAAAAAAATTTCACCCCCCCTTAATGAATCCATGGAAATACTTGGTAAAAAAGAGGTAATAGACCGTCTTAATAATCTAACTTTATCCAAATAACACCTATTCAAGCGATAGGGCGAAGTCACTAATTATCTTATCAAAGAATATTGTAGGTCTTCGCCACAAAGGGCCGTATTCATAAATAACGTAAACGTTATTTATGAACGAGCCCATAGCATATATTTGTGCTGTATGAAAGAATTGATTATAGCAACGAGTAATTCAGGAAAGATTAGAGAAATAAAAGACATTCTGGTTGATATTCCTTTGGAAATTAAATCATTAAGTGATATTGGATTGGATGTTGATGTAGAAGAAAACGGAAAAACCTTTGAAGAAAATGCAATACTTAAAGCAAAAACTATTGGAGAAAAAACAGGATTGTTGACACTTGCCGATGATTCCGGATTAGAAGTAGATGCGCTTGGAGGAAAACCAGGAGTAAATTCTGCAAGATATGCAGAGGGAACTGACTTGGACCGCATAAATAAGTTACTTAAGGAACTTAAAGATATTCTGAAAGAGAAACGAGCAGCTAGATTCAGATGTGTGATTGCTTTATATATTCCTCTAAGTCATCCTGAGTCCCGATTCGATCGGGACGAAGGATCACTTATTAGCAGCGTTCAGAATGACAATGTTGAGAAAATTGTCACCTTTAAAGGAGTAAGTGAAGGTTATATAACAGAAAAGCCAGTTGGTTCAAACGGATTCGGTTATGATCCTGTTTTTTATCTTCCCGAACTTGGTAAAACCAGTGCACAGCTGACCTTAAAAGAAAAAAATAGAGTGAGCCACAGGTCAAAAGCGCTTATCAAATGCCGGGATTTCTTGACAAATTATAATTCCTTATAAACTTTCGTGCCAATGGGGGTTTGATTCCACCAATAATTCCAGAAAGACACTCTTACTGGTTGCGGTTTGCAGTTCTTTTCTGGCTGCCATGCCGATTTCTTTTACCATCCTCCCTTTTTCGCCGATTATCATACTTTTGTACTTCTGATCATTGGTGATAATCCGTGCTTTGATATACAGCGTCTTTTCATTTTTTGTGGTAATTTCATCAACAACACATGTTAAAGTATAAGGCACTTCTTTGCGTAAAAATAAAAATGCTTTTTCCCTGATAATTTCTGCAATAAACATCTTACTATCCACATTGAGAAGAGGGGTGGCAGGATTAGCATCTGTTATAATTTTTTCGTGAACGGGCAGTAAAGCGAAAATCTTATCCAACAGCAGGTTTAAATTTGTTTTATACAATCCGGATATTTGTACACAGTCATCAAACTCTTCTTCCATAAATTTATAATGGGGAAAAAAGGTGGGTTTTTTTACATCAATTTTATTGACAGCCATTATCTTACGGGTTTTCACTCTTCGTACTAAACCCAGAATTTTATTCTCTTCAAAATTCCGGTCTCTGGTATGATCAACAAGATACACCACAACAGCAGGTTTAGCATTTAATGTATTTTCCGCCTGAGGATTAATACGGGCAGAAACCGGATCCTTAACTTTGCCAAAAACACCGGGAGTGTCGATAAAAATTATCTGTCCGCGGTCATCTTCATAAAGAGCCTGTATTGAAAATCTGGTAGTCTGGGGTTTGGGAGATGTAATTGATACTTTATTTCCCAGTATATTATTTAACAGTGTTGATTTACCGCTGTTGGGCCTGCCTACAATTGCTACGTATCCTGCTTTCATAATGATTCTTATGTAATTATTCAGTTGTTACCAGTAAAGCCTGAAAACCACCTCGGGGGTGGCCGAATGGACTCCCCCGAGGTGAAGAAATCGAAGCTGACATCGGGAAGAACTGAAATTACCTTCCATATCCTTGACAATTATACATCAGTAGCATAGGATATGAATATTATGAAAAAGTGGTGGCAGAAATTTTACAGAAGTAATAAAGCCATGGTTTGGGCGGCAATAATTTCCGTAATTTTAACGATCGGAATATTAATTAAAGTTCCTGATGAAGTGACACGTTTCACTTTGATTATGCCGATTTTTGCAGGTTTTATACTTTTTTCCATCCTGATTACTCCAGACGAAGAGCTGGATGGCGATTTTGTCAAAAACGAAGAATCCAAAAAAGCTCCTCTCAAAAAGAAAATCTAAAATATGCCCCTGAATTTTTCCGGATCGATTTTATTGTTATCCAGTTTCCTGCTGGGGTTGCGTCACGGTATAGATTGGGATCACATCGCGGCAATCTCTGATATTTCAGGTTCCTGCGACAGCAGGAGGCAGGGAATTATTTTTGGATCAGTTTACGCTTTGGGACATGCGGCCGTGATCATAATTATAGGTTTGCTGTCTGTTATGATCGGTATAAATCTGCCAAGCTGGGTAGATAGAATAATGGAGCCAATTGTAGGTTTAACCTTAATATTACTTAGTATTTGGCTTTTTGTAAGCATTTACCTGCATGGCAGGAATTTTAAAATAAAAAGCCGATGGATGATTCTCTTTACATTTCTCCGGAAAATTTATATCTATTTCCATAATAAAATCAACCATCATCATAAAAAAGAAATGGTATTTTATGATTATCCCTATGGTTTAGGAATGGCCTTTTTGATCGGAATTATTCACGGTATTGGAGCGGAAACCCCCTCACAGGTATTACTTTTTATTACAGCAGCAGGAATTGGCGGAGAGTTAATCGGAGCTGTTTTTGTAACTGTATTTGTTTTTGGGTTATTAATCTCCAATTCCGTTATCACACTTGTTATCAGTTATGGTTATTTAAATAAAAATAATAATTCCAACTTCAGACTAGTCCTGGGTACTTTAACTGCTGTTTTTAGTTTTTTTATCGGGATTTTATTTCTCTTCGGTAAGGTTTTTTATTTACCTGTTTTGTTGGGAGGATAAACTGGTGACACTGCTCAGTAAATTTACCAGAAGTAGAGTAGAAAGAAACAAATCAGGGCCAAATATTCTAAGAGTCATAAAAATTATATAGACCGCGAGCATCATTAGTGGAGAACCGTATTTCCAGAAGCGGAATATTTTTGTTGTCATGGGTTCGGTCAACATTACGAAGGCGAAAAAAAGGAGTGATCCGTCAGACATCAGAAGAAACGCAGGTTGAAGGCCGGTTGTAAGAATCAGATAAATAAATATCCCTCCCAAAAAAATTAGTGGTATATGAAGTCTTCGCAGCCGATTTAAAACAGGTAAGAGGAAGATAAGGGGCAAGGCATAAATATTTACGGTAATTACTGACCACCAGGAGATTGATGATTGGAATAAAACAGAGGAAACAAACAAACCGAACGCCGCAGGATTGAAGATATGATTCCCTTTTATCCTGATAAAATGTTTGGAGAAAAACGCCGCAAAAACTGCAGAATACAGGTGAAATAGACCTTGGGTATCATCGAGAATAAGGCTAATTATTAATCCTGAAAGAAATGCCGAAAAAGGCAGATAAACTCTTTTTGTTCTGATAAACGTATAAATTACATCCAAGACTGAAAAAAGAAACGCACCGAGTAACGGATAAAGAATCATGTTGAAATTCGGTCTGAAAAATAGATTCAGAAACCAAATCAAAAGAAGCACGAGGCTCACCTGAAACCTGACATCCCTGAAAATTATTTTTCCTGAAATCATGTTATTATTTTAACAGAATGAGTGAAAATACTATATGAAAATAATCAGATTAAAAGCAGTTAAAGCTGATAATTTTTGGGATAAGTGTGTCGGTTTAATTGGAAAAGACGAAAATACTTGCCTTTATCTGGAAACCAGATTCGGTTTGCATACATTCGGTATGCGCCATATAATAGATATTTTAATTTTGGATAAAAAAGACATTGTCAGTAAAATAAAAATAAGCCTGTCCCCAAACAGATTTTTTTTCTGGAAACCGGTTTATTATAAAGTACTAGAGTTGCCTTCAGGTTTAGTCAGTAAGAAAAGTATTCAGTTCGGAGATAGAATTAATCTAAAGTTTCTTCATTAATAATTTAATTAAGTAAAAGTTAGATTAATTGATATAATATAATTTATGTATATCCTACAAATACTGCAGTTTATAGGTATTATCTTTTTTTCCTTTGTACTTATAAAAGCAACTGATATTATTGTTGTTCACCTTAGGTCAATTGCTCGCAAAACAAATCTGGGAAGTTTTTATCTCACGGCAATAATTATCGGAATGGCTACCTCGCTCCCGGAATTATTTGTAGGAATTACATCTGCATTGGAAAATCAGCCAAATCTATCTTTAGGTAATGTGATCGGGTCAAATATTGCTGATATATCGCTGATCGTCGGTTTGGCTGCAGTTATAAGCGGATCATTAAAAATAAAAAACCATGACATCGAAGTAAAAGATCTATTGCATGCGTTCATAGCCGGAATAATACCTTTTCTTCTTCTGCTGGATAAAACCCTGTCCAGAGTCGACGGTCTAATACTCCTCTCAATGTACGGATTTTATAATTATCTGATATTAAACAAACGACACAGATATTTCGATGATGAAAACGGGTTTATCATCGGGTTTCTTAGAAGAATTCATCACAATCACGTCGCCAAAGATTTTATGTATACCTTTCTGGGAATTGCGGTTATTCTGTTTAGCTCAGATATGATTGTCAGACTCGGTGCTTCATTCGCAGGGAATATGGGCATACCTATAATTTTAGTGGGATTATTTATAGTTGCGGTCGGAACTTCTCTTCCTGAACTGGCCTTCGGAATTGAGGCGATAAAGAAAAAAGAATCGGAAATGTTTTTAGGGAATTTACTCGGTTCACTTGTGGCAAACGGAACGTTTATAATCGGTATAACTGCACTGTTAAACCCTATTACCGTTCAGGCCATATCTGAATATTACATAGCGATATTTACTTTTATAGTTACTTTTGTAATGTTTTTTATATTCATACGTACCAAACACAGTCTTGAAAGATGGGAAGGAATTCTGCTCATCGCAGCCTATCTGATGTTTTTAATGATTGAATTTTTTTAAACGAAAAATTTAATAGACACTTTCAGTAATCCAAATTAAATTACCCCACCCGTATTGTATATAGAGAGTTTTTTTAAGATAAAAAAACTTTTCCTTATAATTAATTAAATTAACTCTAGATTTTAGAAGTGTTATATTTTGATTACGAGCGAAGATAATCAGTCAGATCTTAAATCACCTTAAACGACCGTACCGGTTCTTCTCTGTTATCATGTTCTAGAACATGATAACATTTTAGAATGCCTTTTGGTTACGCTTTTTTTCCTCCCACCGATCCTTGCGCCACTTTCTCCAATCACGTCCTTTAGGAGGAAAGACATCGTTGATAAAATCATCAATCTTCTGAACGAACTCATTAAGTTTTTCATTCCTCATGATGTTTCCCGCAACCATCCGATAACCTCCTTTTCCGCTTCTCATGCTTCTACTAACTTTACTCACAGTTTCCAAACCTACTTTTAGAGTTTTAGAAATAGTCCTTTGGTCATATTTTTTTGCCAGAAGAAAAGCTATAGATATTCTTTTTGCCAACATGGTTTTTTCAGTCGGTGATAATAAATCTTCTAACAAACTCGTAACTTCACCTCTAGACCGTACCATTCCGATACTTTCAAGAAAAACTTCATATATTCTTTCTTCAATTTCTTTTCGTAATGGAAATTTGGAGATCTGCGTCATACTTATGTTTCGATGTTCTAGAACATGATAACATGAATATTATTTACAAACAATAATCCGCATAGAATCATCAGAAATGTTACCGTTAAGGATTTGGCAAAGAAACTGTTATTATGAGAACCCCGACTTTATGTCGGTAGAGACTGTAATATCGATTAAATCGGGATTCCCGCGCTCACTTTCGTTTGTTCGGAATGACAGAAGGTGATAAACTCGTGATCTAATAACTATAGAGGAATAGATGATTGCGTTTAAAGATTGCACCAATAGCCTACAGAGTTTCTGACTAGAGATCACTTAAAAAATCCAGGACACGTTTACTGAATTCATCCGGTTTTTCCTTGTGTATATCATGAGAAGTATTTGCCAACCAGATAATCTTTGGTTCATTAGCCAGTGAATATAAATACTCTGCGTCTTTATAATCGACATCTTGATCATTTTTAGCGGCAAAAATCAGAACATGTGTTTTTATTTTAGAAATTAATTTTTCCGGATCGAAATCAGAATAGTGACTGCCAAGCTCGATCGCAGCGGCTATTTTGATTATTGGCAAAAACAACGGAACATATAAATGTTCTCTTGCGATCTGGAAAGAGAAAAGCTTGTTAAACGAGGCATAGGGGACTGAGGCAATGACAAAATCTCCCCGTTGAGTTTTTCCGGCGGTAATAATGGCAGTTGCCGCACCCATAGATATTCCGAAATATCCTATTTTTTTATCTTTATTTTCCGGAAGTGTTTTCAAAAAATTATATGACGCTTCTACATCTTTCCATTCTCTGGTACCAAGATGCACTCTGGACCCCGTACTTTCACCGGTAGATCTTAAGTCCATTAGTAAAACAGAATATCCGTTTTTGGTTAAATAATTGGCATGAGGTAGCATGAGAGCTTTACCGCCATTTTTATCGGTTAATCCGTGAATTAGTATAATTACCGCCTTGGAATTAATAACAGGTGTATACCATGCTGAAATAATTTCTCCGTCTGAAGTTTTGAAACTAACGCTTTTTTTATCAAGAGGATAATTATCTATTAATTTCTGATTTAAATTGGCGTGGATATAAATTGATTGTCTGAATTTCCACCAGGTATACAAAAAGCAAAGCAATAATAAAATAATGAGTAATAAGAATAGAAAAAAAAGATACTTCATTTTTAAGAACGATAATGAATAGTTTTATTGGGATAAACTCTTTTTATGTCAAACTGTTGCCAAACGCTAAGATATTTGGTACATGTGAAAATTATAACAAATAATAAGCTTGAACAAAAAAATGCTCCCGGATGAGGGGAGCACTTTTAAAATTATTAGAGTTAAATTATTCTACAATTAATGTGCCGACCATGCCCATTTGGCGGTGTTGTCCGATGGCACAGTAGTACTCGTATGATCCTTTTTTACCGGCTGTAAACTCTATTGAGGTAGTTTCACCGGTTTTGACGTCAGAGCTTTTTACTTTAAATTCATCCAGATATAAGTTATGGACTTTATCCACAGATTTGAGTAAGATTTTGATCCGATCACCTTCTTTTACAGTAATCTTATCCGGCTTGAAATAAAAAGATCCGCCTTCCATCTCTATCGTTTTGATATTTTCAGCTACTTTTGACGCTGTTTTATCGGTAGTGAGAGTATCTGTACCATTTTGAGTTGAAGGCTCAGTTATTTCTTCATTTGCAGTTCTTTCAATTACAGCAGGTTCACCTGTCTTTTTATTTGCGCTCATGAAATAATAACCGCCTCCGATAACCACCAAAACTATCACTGCTCCCCAAATCATAGGATTAAAGCTTTTACTTTCTGGACTTACTTGTGTATCTGCCTTTTGTGTATCTGCCATTTTTAAATCCTCCTTAAATTTTATTAATTTATACTCCGCACCCTCCGCCTCCTTCAACTTTTGGAAGAAGCCCCTCCGACTGCAACTCTTTATTAATCGTTCGATATCCCTGTCCGCTGGAATAGTCAATTCCTAGCACAAGTTTCGGATCTACCTTATCCCAGGAAATATTTTTCTTTTGTTTGAAATATGTTCCCAGCTCTGCATACGTTTGAGGAAACCAGTAGGTATTAAGCGCCAAGGCTTTTTTATAAATTTCTTCTTTAGACATTCCTTGTTTTACAGCGATTTCGATAAAGCCCAGCATGGCCGCTCCGTGATTGCAGTCCGGGAAATAGGTACTATTGCCGCAGCAGGGCCGATAGATATTCTGGGCAATCTCCGTCACGATTTTTTCCTCGTCGGCAGTTAAGGGCAAAATTGGATATTTATTGAAAAGATTTCCTCCAGTTTCCCGTCCCAGAGTCCATCCGCCGGTTGAGGCAAAATTACCGACCTCATTTTTATACTGTGTGCCCATCGGTCCCTCGCTTAGGACGTTAGTTTTATTAGCAATACCGAGCGGCCAAAGAAGATTTAAAATAAGATTGGCATTTTGCTGATTTACAATGATCGGCTCATCAGACGCACTATCAAATAACCCCTTTTCAACCTCCGTAAGTCCTCCCCGTCCCTCATACAGTTTGAAAAATTTATCTTTATCTATCGCCCCATATTGAACCATTTTTACTAGAACATCTCCGTACGACACCTTTAGATTTACATTATCCGGAAATACTGATTTGGTGATTTCTTCCTGAAGTTTAGCAGGATCAGGAGTAGGTGTTGGTTGTTTTTTCAAAAAAGGTAGTGTGTAAGATATGGTTTGTGATTTAACAATAAAAAGAGGGACGAGTTTCAGAATCAGTATTGCCAGAAGTAATCCGGTAGCCAGACCCAAAAAATAACTTTTCCTGGATTTGATGCTATTAATAGCCTTTTTTGTTTTCATTTTTTCGCTTCCTTTAACATAATTTTAAATAATATAATAATTCCCGCAAGTACCAAAATATCTAAAATTGGATTTTGCAGTTTTCCTGATACGTTAAAAATAAAATTCCTGAGCTCTCTGCCGTATTCCATATTTGCATCCATCTTGATTTTATCTGTTAAAGCCATATAAGCAATAATGACCGAAGATATCATAAAAGTTGCTGCTGCCAGTAATTTGAGCGGTTTTTCCACACGTTTTCTGACGTTGTAAAGATACTGATTGGTAATTTTTTCATAAAACAAAGAAAGAAAGAACAGTGGAAATACTATACCAAGAACATATACCAGAGAAACGATAAGTGAGGTAAAGATTGTAGGAGAAAGCGATGAAAGTGTAATCGCGCCAAAAAGTACCGGAGCGCAGCATGAAGAGGTAATGCCTGAAAAAAGCCCCAGAAGATAGGTTGAACCAACAGTCGTTTTTGCAGGCATGGTGAAATGGGGGAGCGGCAGCATCAATTTAGCGTCAAAAAGAGTCATTAGCCCGAGTAAAAACATAAGCAGGGCTCCCAAAAGATAAGTTGTAGTATGAAACTGGTTAAAGAAAGAAACTATTATATTCATTCCAAGTGCAACGGGCACAAGAATTGATCCTAAACCAAGAGCGAAAACAAGCGTCAGAAAGACAATCCTCCTTCTTTCTTTAAAGATTGTCCCAAGGTATGAAGGAAAAAGAAAAGTGATGCAACAGGGAGCAAAAAGTGCAACCATTCCACCTAAAAAAGAGGCGGTTAGGGAAACACCAAAAAAAATATTAAAATTCAATTTATTCTACCTCCGCTTTCACGGTAAATGTCAACTTGGGATTTTCAGGATCGTTTGTTTGCATAAAAACATCCCTTGTGACCACACCCTTTACAGGCATGATAAATGGCCTGTAGATAACATTGAGAGTAGCTTTTTTCCCCGGATCAACCGTTCCTGTCCAACTGTTCTTGGAATGCATACCGAATTCCGCACTTTTATTCCCGTCAATAGTTATCTGTCCGAAAGTACAGTCGCAGGATGAGCTTACTTTAAAAAGAGAAAGTGGTTTGGTTCCTTTGTTTTCAATTGAAAACTCTGCTGATTTCTCATCTTTTACTTTCATATTACCTAAATCGGAAAAAGCGGATGAGATTGCAACTACAGGTTTTTCTTTGTCATTTACAGAGAAACTATTTATATTCGCTGCTGTCTGACTCTGCTTTCCTTCATTAATGGAAAAAAGGACAATTAAGACAAGGATTACTAGCGTAAATCCACCAATTATTATAAAAATCAACTTATCGGTACCCATATTACTGACCCGGGAAAGTTTCATATATTCTCTCCTCCTTGAAAGGATTATACCAAGCGGATTATTAAGATATTATGAAGACCTTGAGCTATCTCCAGCACTAGTCCCGACGTGACCTCGGGGCGGTACGAGATTTCATTTTCCTGCAGCCATCGAACTGCTTATTCTACCAAATTCTATAAAGAAAAAAGTGAAAAAAAGCATCATGACTATCGGAGCAATCATCGAAATATAATTCCTTCTTCCCGGACGAAAATACCGAAGAAGAAGAGAATTAGAAACGACTGAAATGGAAGAAAAAGCCATAGCCAGTCCTGCTAACTCCGGTTTAAGCACCAAACCGATCGATATGAATACTCTGGCGGCAATCGGAATACCTATTACATTATAAAAGAGTGCAAAAAACATATTTTGTTTGATTTTTCCCATCGTTTCCTTTGACAAATCAAAAGCGGTCACCACATCTCTCAGGTCATTTTTCATAATCACAATTCCACCTGCTTCCATAGCGACATCTGTTCCCGATCCCATGGAAATTCCTACATCAGCTTGAGCCAGAGCCGGCGCATCATTAATTCCGTCGCCAACCATAGCAACTTTCTTTCCGCTCTCCTGAATCTTTTTTACCTCATTTGCTTTATCCTCGGGTAATACTTCAGCAAGTACATGGTCAATTCCTACTTCGCGGGCTATAGCTTCAGCTGTTCTTCTGTTATCACCTGTTATCATATAGACTTCAATACTTCGTTTCTTAAGACTCGCCACCGCTTCTTTTGAAGTTTCTTTAACTGTATCTGCAACTGCGATAAGTCCGATAATTTCTTGATTTAATCCTACCATCATTACCGTCTTCCCTTGATTCTCAAGATTTTCAAGAATGAAATTAAGTGATTGTTTAATTGTTAAATCGTTTAATTGCATCAACCTTCGATTTCCGATTAATACCGTTGCCGTCTCTTCTCCCACTGTCATTTCTCCCATAGCGCCTTGGCCGGCGATGGCAAGGAAATTCTGTACTTCAGAAAGCTGCAAATTATCTTGATTTGCTTTATTTACTATTGCTTCAGCTAAGGGGTGTTCAGATGATTTTTCAAGAGATGCAGCAAGGGTTAGAATGTCATTCTGAGTGAAGCGAAGAATCCCGTTGGGGTCCTTCGACTCACTTCGTTCGCTCAGGACGACATGTGACGGAATTACATCCGTCACAGTCGGTTTTCCGTTTGTTAAAGTTCCTGTTTTATCAAAAACTACAGTATTTACTTTACAGGCAGACTCCAAAGGTTCTCCTCCTTTAATAAGTACACCGTGCTCGGCGCCTTTGCCTGTTCCAACCATAAGAGCGGTAGGTGTGGCCAACCCTAAAGCACATGGACAGGCGATAACAATTACCGATGTGAAGGCCATTAAAGCAAAAGCAAGAGGAGCCCCCAAAAAGAAATACCACACAATGAATGTCAGGATGGCAATAGCGATCACCAGAGGCACGAACCAAGCTGAAATTCTATCTGCAAAGGCCTGAATAGGGGCTTTGGAGCCTTGAGCCTCTTCAATCAGTCTTATGATTTGAGCCAGAGTTGTTTCTGAGCCGATTCGTGTTGCCACAAACTCAAAGCTACCCATTTTATTCATGGTGGCGCCGGTAACAAAATCTCCTGCATGTTTTTCTACAGGTATACTTTCTCCGGTAAGCATTGATTCATCTACACTAGAGGACCCTTTAACTATCTTTCCATCGATTGGGATTTTCTCTCCCGGACGAACCAAAATAATATCACCGACTTTTACTTCATCAATTGAAATATCTTCAGTACTTCCATTTCTTACGACTCTGGCAGTTTTGGCCGCCAGACCCATCAATTTTTTTATGGCATCAGATGTCTTTCCTTTTGCCCGAAGCTCAAGCCATTTCCCTAAGATGACAAAAGTGATCAGAAACGCGGCAGTTTCAAAATATAACTCCGGTATTTTGGTGCCTGTAAGACCGGTAAGCGATCCTGTTCTTATATAATAATATGCGAAATTGATAAGTGAGTAAAAATAGGCTGTTGATGTACCAATGGCGATAAGACTGTCCATGTTGAAGGTCTTCATCCTAAGAGCTGACCACATACCCTTATAAAACCTTAAACCGATAATAAACTGTACGGGGGTAGATAATATCAGGGAAAATATACCAATATAAGGCGTGAGTAAGACTTTTCCGGGTATCCAGGCTATAAAATCAAATAGCATAAAATAGAACATAGGGAGAGAAAGAAGAAAACTATTCATGAAGGCCTCAAAAAGATTTTTTATTTCTTTCTCTCTTTTATTCCTCTCAAACTCGGGATCATTTTCTTTAACGACTGAAGCCAGGTATCCTGCTTTTTTCACGGCAGTAATAAGATTATCAATACTGGTGCTTTTTTCATCGTAATAAACCAGAGCTTTTTCAGCAGCGAAATTAACGTTAGCTTTTGATACTCCTGTCACTTTTTTGAGCGACCTTTCAATAATTGCGGCACATGACGAACAATGCATGCCCGATAAGGATAAATTTGCTCTTTGCAGACTGTTTATCTGGTTTGTATCAGTCTTTACTTCGGCAGCGGCATTATTGGTTTCCGCGGAAGTTGTCTTTTGAGTAAGATTTCTGTTATCGGTATGATTTGAGGTAAAATCTAATTTATCAAACAGTTTTACTGTATCAATAGAGGATAAAAACTCTTTCAGGAAGTTTTTAACACCCTTTTGTCCTTCCGGGACGGATACTTTAGTATTTTTTTTATTTTTTACGGTGCCGTCAAAAAAAGATTTACCTTCGGAATCTTTAGAAATCCTTCCTTCTGCGATAATTTCAGACTCGACAGAAATTTTGAAGGGCTTATTTGATTTTATAATATTTTGTTGAAATAGAACTTCGTTTTCATGGATAGATTTTCCATTGCCGTTAGTGTCAATTTTTGCCTGATAACCTGCACGTTTAACCGCATCTATCAATTCATTATGCTGGATATTTTCTTTCTCAAGAGATAGTAATGCTTTTCCGCTTTTATGATCAATATTTTCAACTTTCACTCCGGAGATTTCTGACAGTTCATCCTTAATCAGTGTTTCACACGACGTACAATGCATTCCCGAGATAGTTAGATTTATATTTTTTGACATATTTATGCTTCTTGGACTTTATACGGCAGACCTTGTAGCGCTGAAGCGATATCGGAAGTTTTTAATTCATTTTCGCTTACAATCATAGTCTCTCCATTATTTTCCTTAATAACTACATCCTTAACACCGATAATTTTCCCGACTTTTTTCTTTATCAGTTTGATGCACGCCTCACAAGTAATACCGGATATTTTTATATTTAAGATATAATTATTCATAGATTTTACTGTACTAAAGGCTCGTTCGTCCCGCTCAGCGGGACGATTACGGCCTTTTGTGCCGCATTCTTATTAACGGATGCGGCCCAATGCCTGGTTTTTTACCCCACAACCGCAGCCTCCACCCATACCGCACGATCCTGTTTTGACTGCTTGCGCCTGTGCAATATTGTTCTGAGGCTGGGTTAATACTTTAGTACCTTTTTCGACAACATTTATTACTCCTGTAAACATTCCCATACTACAGGAGAAAGGTATTCTTCCAGTATCAATAGGTGTAAACTCAATCACGTTTTCACCAAGGACCAGATTTTTTCGGATATTTAATTTCCGGGAAATAATACT
>MFJN01000009.1:40470-58830 GCA_001779235.1 Candidatus Gottesmanbacteria bacterium RIFCSPHIGHO2_02_FULL_40_13
CATTTTTATTATTTGCACTCCATTGACAATATTTGGAGCATTGGAGAAAGCTAAAGCATTAGTACCTGATGAAAAAGGCAATATTGAAGACAGCCCTATAAGATTTATTCCATTTTGCATGTTATATAATGCCAGGACAGTTACAGCTACTCCGGCAAACTTGAAAAATTTCTGTGCAAAAAAGCCTTTCAGAATTGAAGTTATACCGCCAATTCCCAGAAGTCCCGGAGCAGTACCAAGGGCAAAGATGCCCATAATTGCCGCGCCTTTCCAAAAACTGCCGCTGGATATTGCCAGAAGCTGCATCGCTTGAGTAAATCCACAGGGCAGGAAAAATGTCAAAGCGCCCAGCGTAAAGGAATTTCTGTGGCTGTAGGTATTTTTTTGAGACTCATTGATTCCCAATAATCTGCTGATGCCTGTCGGGAGGGTAAAACCGGCACTGCTTATTCTGGGAAAAAGTCCTGTCAGTTGGAGGCCCAAAGTGAACATGACAAGGGCGACACCCATAGTCATCAAGCCCAAGCTAAAGCTGGACAACTGGAAAAGCGAACCGATAGCACCAATAGCTCCGCCCAATAAAACATAAGAGATGATTCTTCCCGTATTGAAATAAATATGAGGTTTAAATTTCGTGAGAGTATTCGCATCAGGGTGCATTTCCGAAAAACGGGCAGAAACTCCAAGTATTAACCCTCCAATCAGAGCCATACAGGTAGAGAAACCGGCTGTCAATCCGATGAGAAATATGGGAATTAAACCGGTTGGACTGGCTGTCGAAACATTGAAATATTGGCTAAATCCAAATATATTAAGGGTAATATATAAAAAGAAAAGGGCGACTCCCGCGACAGTCACCTCAATATAATCCTCTAAATTTTTCGAAAATAAAGGCTTTTTTTCTTCAATACCAATTTTATATCCTGCTTTCTCTACAACCTGCCGGATTTCATTATTATTAACTTCTTCTTCATAGTAAACATCTGCACATGACCTTTTCCAGCTCACCTCTGCCCTTTTTACTCCGGAGACCGTTTTTAATTCATCTTCAATTAAAAGTTCACAGGAACGGCAATGCATGCCTTTTATGGGTATTGTTGTTTTAAACATAATGTTTATTCAATAAATCTTAATAAGTACCACTAAAATTAAATCAAATAAAAAATTCCCGATTTAATAATAGCACTTATCTTACCAATACAGTTATGAAGATTTCATGAGTATCGGGTACCAAAAAAAAGGGGTAAATTATTTTACTTTCCGATTTATTTCTTTCCAAAAATACAGAATGCCCAGAACAAGAAAGGTAATGATTAGTATCCAAGTGAGCAAACCGAATACTCCCCAATTACCCATCATATTATTCCAACCATATCCCATCATAGAATTACTACCACCTCCCTCCGTTCCGGTATCACAACCGCTATTTTTTTTACCCATAGTAATGTGCATTTGTTCTTCTCCGTTTTCACCCATCATACCGGTCATCATCTGATTCATGGCAGCGTGTCTTTGGGTATTGCCAATTGATTGACCCATAAAATATTCACCAAGCACTGCATAGTTGTCATCGGTGAGGTCTTTGCACTCAAGTTGTTTTGTTTGCAGATTATCCCAGATTTCTTTTCCTTCTTGTTCTTCACGGGCAGTATGATCATCATCATTTTGCGTAATTGTGTTATTGCCGCCCATCATTCCTTGAGCAAAAGCCACGGATGGTGTTACTGTCAAAGTGAACAAAAGAATTATTATGAGTAATATCTTTTTCATAGGATTATTTACTTTTATCGATAATTCCTCTAATAATTTCATCAACTTCCGCCGGTAAATTGCCAAGATTTGCTTTGGGGAAAAACTGCGACAGAATAACCGGTCTCATACCAGAAATATAAATTTTGCTATCCTTCTGATAGACATTGATTTTACAAGGAAGGCACAAACCTATTTTTATATCTGCCTTGAGTACTGTGTAGGCACTCTTGGCGTTGCATATCTCAATGATCTTAAACGGTTCAATCTGAAAGCTTTTTTCAGCTAATGTTTTCGTAACGTCATGGATAAAAAGAACACGGAATCCTGCGTTTTTAGTCTCCTGCTCAACTGTTTTTACTGCTTCGTCAAAAGTTTTGTTTGTAGTAACGGTATAGTCAAAATCCATAATTTCCCCCTATCTTAAAATGTTAACACCTTGTCACTTGTAACGATCAGAGAATATAAATCTTCCATGCCACCAATGGGACAGCTTTTGCTGTTTTGCTGGTGGCGTATATCCATACATGTACCGCAGGCAATAATTTTTCCTTTATCCGATTGTAAAAAATCATCCACCTGTTGCATTATATTGAATTTATCAGTACTGAACTTGCTATATTCAACTCCTTCACCCAATAGAAATATGCTTACTTCATCGCCCTTTTTGAGGGCAAGATTGGCAAGTCTTAAGGCATTCCAATTTGTTTCGGCATTCTTAGTAGAAATAATAACGGCAAGTTTCATATTAGTGTATTATTTTGATCTTTTGATAACCCTCCAGAAACCTATGAATGAGTTTATCAGTACGGATAAGAGAGGATGCAGCCGACATTAAAAAGTTTTTTCCATCTGCAGTAATTGTATATGTTCTTCTGTCCGGACCGGCAATATTTTTTTCCCAATCAGATTTCACCCAATCATCTTTTTCCATCCGCCTGAGTGTCCGGTATAAATCACCAATGTCGACCTTTTCACCGCAATGTTTTTCTAAGTCCTCCATTAAGCCATACCCATGAGAAGAACTCTTAGATAAAAGAAGTAAAATACATGGTTCGATAAACCGTTCAATGTTTCCAAAATCTCTTGAACGAAATGAACAACCGCAGGTTTTACACATATATGTAAATATCATATAGTAAAAGGAAATCCAGGTCAAGCGTTAATAGTTTCTCTATACTTTAGGGGACGCCTGGTATTAACATAAGAGCAGAACACACAGTAATCGTCATAATTTAGCTTTTCGAAGTAATAGAGCATTAATAACTACTATAATTGAGGATGCGCTCATGAATAGTGCTGCCCATTCAGGTTTCAAAAGTATACCAAATGAAGGATAAAGTATACCGGCTGCAATGGGAATGGCAAAGACATTATACCCGGTAGCCCAGATAAGATTCTGGACCATTTTAGAGTTTGTCTTCCGGCTTAAAGATATCGCTTTGACAACATCGAGCGGGTTATTTTTCATAAGCACGATATCTGCAGATTCTACAGCTACATCTGTGCCCGCTCCTATGGCAATGCCAACATGGGCTTGTGTTAAAGAAGGAGCGTCGTTTACCCCGTCTCCAACCATTGCCACAATATGTCTTTGTTGTTGCAACTGTTTAACTTTGTTTACTTTATCCTCAGGCAGAACTTGGGCAAAGATGGTATCAACCTGCAGCTCTTTTCCGACTGCCTCTGCCACATCCTGGGTATCTCCTGTTAACATCGCTGTTTTTATACCCATCTCATGAAGTCTTGAGATTGCATTTTTTGATTCTTCGCGAATTATATCGGCAAGATATACGACTGCCTGAAAAACATTATTCACGACAATATACACTGGTGTTTTTCCTTGACTTGTTTCTTCTAAATCTTCCGTTTCAATTTTTAATTCTCCAAGAAGTTTTTTATTTCCAATAATGACACTTTTCTCACCTACTTTGCCCTGCGCACCGCGTCCCGGGAATGATTTAAAACTTGAGACTTCCGGAATCGTACTTTTCCTTCTTTTAGCTTCATTGACGATTCCCCGGGCAATGGAATGTTGGGATTTCATTTCTACGGAGGCAGCGAGCATCAATAGTTCATCTTCAGAAAAAGATGAATTCTTCGCCTTAACTATTTTATCTACTCCAAATTCACCCCGCGTCAATGTACCTGTTTTATCAAAAACGACGTAATCAATTTTCCGGGCAATTTCCAGCCCCTTCATGTCTTTTATTAAAATTCCATTTTTTGCTCCAAGTGTTGAGGTAATGGTTGTTACAGTGGGTATTGCCAGTCCCAATGCATGAGGACAGGCGACAACTATTGCAGCTACAGCAACTGTTGCGGCAAAGACAGCCCCGACAGGCGTGATAAAAAACCAAAAAAAGAAGGAAGAAAATCCGGCAATCACGGCCACATAAAATAATATTCCTGCTGCACGATCAGCCAGATGTTGGACGTTTGGTTTTGAAGCTTGTGCTTCGGAAATTAGCTTCATAATCTGGGAAATAGCAGTATCTGCTCCTGTTTTAGTGACTTCAATAGTCAGAGATCCGTCCTGGTTCATGGTGCCACCGATGACTTTGTCGCCTTTAATTTTTGTTATTGGACGTGATTCACCGGTCACCATTGATTCATTAACCGAGCTTTCTCCTTCAACTACAACGCCATCAACCGGTATTTTTTCTCCGGGCTTGACTAAAACTTTATCTCCTTTTCCTACCTCACTAGTTTTTATATCGACAGTTGTTCCGTTTTTCAAAAGATGAGCTGATGGAGGAATAAGTTTTGCCAATTCTGCCAGTGCTCCGGTTGTACCCCGGACGGCTCGCATTTCCAGCCAGTGACCGAGTAAAAATACTGATATTAAAGTGGAGATTTCCCAATACAAAGACTCACCGGGAAAAAGGAATGTGGCAGCGACAGAGAATGTATATCCTACAGTTATAGCCAATGCAACTAGAGTCATCATGCCGGGATTTTTATGAGATAATTCTCCCTTTGCTGCTCTGAAAAACGGGATACCGCCAAAAAAGAAAATAAATGTACCGATTATAAATAAAAGCAACTCCCGGCCGTTAAAAACAAGACTTATATACAGCCATTTTTGAATGTTAGGGGAGAGAAGCATGGTTAAAACGACAAAAGGAAGGGTGATAAAAAATCGTTTCCTGAATTCCTGTTCCATAGATGCGTGATCTTCATGTCCCTCATGTTCAGAAGAAATTAACGGCACAAGTTTCATTCCGCACTTAGGACAATTTCCGGGCGCATCCTTTATAACATCAGGATCCATGGGGCAGGCGTATGTGGTCATAATTATTTTATTGTATCTTATTTTCCATGAAGATTTTATTAAGATTTATTTGGTTATTAGAGGGTAGCCTTTTGACTGCCAGTCGTGCATGCCGAGTATTTGATTATAGACATTAGTATAACCTAATTCAGTAAGCTTCTGTGAAGCTTCAGCGCTCATTCTGCCGCTGCGGCAATACAAAACTATTTTGGCATTTCTATCTTTGGGCAGTTTATCAAGATTTTTATCAATCTCGTTATAGGGAATGAATGCATCTGTGTTTTCTATCTCGCCTTCATAAGGAGTATGGACGTTCACAAAATAAAAATCTTTATTTTTTAACATCTCTTTTAACTCATCGCTGGTGATGTCGGTATATTTTTGGACCGGAAGGGTAGTTTTTTTGACAGGCGCATTAAATCTGTCCAGATGACTTTTATAGACATAGATCCAGCCTGTAATAAGAAAAACAATGAGAATCAGATAAAAATACTTACTCATTTATTACTTTCTCTTCGTAAAATAGTTATGCACTTGTACGAAAATGAAACCTATTACCCATGCGGTTATGGTTGATGATACTATCCCTAAAATAAATGAAGACATGGTTAAACTCCAGGTATCCAATTTGCTTAGGGCAATGCCATGTAGCCATGATTGGGCTATAGTGAAAGAAATATCAGGAAACAATCCTACTAGTAATAGGCACAGCACATAAACAATCAGCGTTGTGACAGCTAAAGTATTTGGTAAAACATACGATTGATTTTTCATAAAATTTCACCTCCTTCGAGTCGCCGTAGCTTTAGGCGCTCTTTATTTTAAATTTATAAATTAAAATATCCGTTTCGGTTAACGGCCTATTATTTTATGAATAAAGAAGTGTGATAGATACCATTGTACCGTGTCCGATCGAACTTTCAATATCAATTTTTCCATGATGAGAAGTAATAATTGCCTTTGCGATCGCAAGACCAAGCCCGCTCCCTGAAGTCTTATCATTATCAGTACCTCTATAAAACCTCTCAAAAATATGCGGAAGATCTTTTTTGGCAATACCGATGCCGTTATCTTTTATCTGCAAATGTACCTTATGGGGTGTTTTATGAAGTGAAATAGTTACTGTCCCCTGATCATTTGTATATTTAACAGCATTATCAACGATATTAAGAACAGCATGAAATAGTTTATCTCTTTTTCCATGAATTTTGATATTTGGCTGGATTTCTCCGATTATCTTAATATTTTTAGAATATGCCATTTTGGCCGTTAAATCGCGAAGTTCTTTAACCAGTTCTGAAAGATTAAAAATTTTAAAGTGAGAAGTGATTTCCGCCCCCGACCAGGCAAGATTGAGTATATTATCAAGAGTTGCTGACATTCTGCGGTTATCCACTAAATTTTCACGGAGTGCCTTCATATACTCTTTTTTGTCCCTGTCTTTTGCCAAAATAACTTCAATGTTGCTTCGCTGTGTAGCAAGAGGTGTTTTCAGTTCATGAGCCACATCTCCTATGAACTGCCTCTCTCTCCTGAATGCCTGACTTAAGCGGTCCAGTAAACTATTAAATGTTAAAGCCAGTTCCTTCACCTCATCATTGGTTTTAGGAGTTTCAACACGTTCATCAAGGTTTTCACTGCTTATCTTTTTAAGTTTCTCTGAAATTAAAGTAATCGGATGGATGGCGCTTTTGGCAAGAAGATATCCGCCAAAAACGGTTGGCATCAAAAACACGACAAAAACAACTACCAAGATAAGCAGTAAATTATTCAGTGATTTTTCAATCACATCGATCGGGTGTCCGACAAAAACTACTCCAAGCAGTTGATCATTTTTATAGATAGGATCAACCCAGAAACGCATTTTCAGATCTGAAATAAGATGATCAGTAATGTGAGGATAATTGGTCTTTGAAACCTGATCAAAAAGTTGGGAAAGCCTTTTATCTGACCTGTCGACTGTAACAGAACTGCCGACAATGTTGCCCGTATTATCCATCAAAATTACCACCATCCCGGGTATATCACTGAATTCACGAAGAAAAGCATCCCTGGCCATCATCTGGCATGACAGGCAGGATTTATTTTCTTCACGGGTGATGACTTCCACAATTTTACCCCCATGTGAATCAAGTGTTGCATCTGTCTGTGAGTAAAGAGTTTGTTTAGTGATGAGATAAAAACTGGCAAAGATGACAACACTGGTTATAATAAAGGCCAGGGAATACCAGATGGTAAGATGGAATCTGACGCTTTTTGTGTTCATAGGATTATCAATAGATCCTTCAGCTTGTTGGCTTCAGGATGAAAATGGAACCTAAGTCCCATTTTCATTTATTTTATATCCGATGCCGTGCAGGGTATGGATTAGCTTTACCTTGGAGCCTTTATCGACTTTCCGCCGAAGGGATGCGATAAAGACATCCACCACATTGCTCATGCTGTCAAAGTTATAGTCCCAGACGTGTTCAATAATCATGGTTCTGGTTACCACTTCGTCTTTGTGGTGAAGTAAAATCTCCAAGACTGAAAACTCCTTGGGAGTAAGCACAATTTTGCGTCCAGAGCGGGTAACTTTGTGTTTGATCGGATCAAGTACTAAATCAGCTATTATTAGAGTGGGTGAGGGTTCCTGTTTACTTCGTCTGATAAGGGCGTGGATTCGGGATCGTAATTCAAGGAACGAGAATGGTTTTGTGATGTAATCATCGGCACCACTGTCAAGACCAGCGATCTTATCTTCAATCGTGGATTTTGCAGTAAGCATAATGACCGGTATCTTAATATTTTTACTCCGGAGTTCCTTACAAATCGTTATCCCATCAACTTTAGGAAGCATAACGTCCAGAATAACAAGGTCATAACTTTCCGACTCTACCAAATACTGACCTTCTTCACCATCATATGCCATATCCACGGCAAAACCTTCTTCCGTGAGACCTTTTTTAATGATGTTTGCCAGACGTCTTTCGTCTTCGACAATTAGTATTCTCATACAAGGGGATTATACATGAAAAAGATGAAGATTTTATGAAGTATTGATGATTGACCCTTACTAAACCTAATTTTTCTTTAGCTGATCAAAGACTCAAACAGTTTTATCAATTCTCCTATTCGTAATAATTATGTCTTCAGTCAATTAAGGTTTTTAGTATTTCTTCGTAATGAGTATATAATATTAGATGTCCTTCATTTGGATAAATAGTGAGCTTACTGTTGGGAATTTGGGAAGCGTAATATTTTCCCATCTTTAGAGAAACATTTTTATCAGCATCTGCGTACCACAGATATACTTTAGCTTTTATTTTACTTAATTTAAAACCCCAATTATTTGTATATAGCTTAAGATCATGATAACATCCCTTTTTACCCTGACGAAATGCTTCGGATCTATTTCTAAAGATTGCCTGTTGTAGCTTTGTTGAAGCTAATAACTTCTGATCTGATTTTGCCCTGAATGAAAAAGACGGTTTAAAGGGAAACAGTTTTTTTGCCTGTAAAAAAAGATACGAGGACGCCAGTTCCATTAGAACAGGAAATTTATGGTAATATTTCCAGGCAAGTGAGTTAAAAAATCCCATTCCCTGTAATACTCCGTCAATATCAGTTGGTCCAAGACCAACTACAATACCAACTTTTGTCAGTCTATGAGGAATTTTATAGGCGCAAACAGCAGCATAGGGTCCGCCGCCTGATTGGCCCATTACTGAAAATTTATTTATTTTTAAATAATCTGCAATATAAAGAACATCACCCGGCCAGTCGAGCAATGTCCGATCTTTTTTATAATCCGATAAGCCAAAACCCGGTCTGTCCGGTGCAATAATTCTGACATTAAATTTATTGATTATTTCATTAAAAAGACTTAGTTGCACTCGTGAACCAGGCCAACCGTGAAAGAAAAATAGGGGTTTTCCATCGGGATTTCCATATTCAGCATATCCCAATATTCTGCCATCAGGAAGTTTAATAATATTGTTTTCTCTGTAAACATTGTTCATATGCGGATTATAGCATCGAGAACCCAAAGCATGTTTTAATGTAAAATAAAGATAAATGAATTATGTTTGGGTCTCCCAAATAACAGGTCTATTTACCGAGTTAAAATCTGTTGAGTCAGGATTATCCAGTTCTGAAAACACTTACACCCCAGGGGTGATGTAGCTTTACACATCCGGGATTAGATGCTTTATTTTCGATAGTTTCTTCTGGAAATCTTCCTGATCAGCTACAAATCTATAATGTTTATCCTTAGAGTATGTAAGACCAAGAATCTTTTCTTTGCTGATAAAAGTGTCGGCATTATCATTCATGTAGACAATGAATGATGTCCAAGGGTAAGCGGATAGTTTTTCCAACTTTATCAAAAAAGAAGTTACAGGATTTAGGTGAATATAGCGGGACACATGCAACATTTCTTCATCGCCGGCAACCCGTTTAGCCTTAAATGGACTTTGGAAAAGAGTGCCGTGACGATGGTATTTGAGATTATAGTATTTGGCGAAACTATTCTGCAGATTTGCCATAAAAAAGCTAATACCGTGATCTTTAAGTTGCCGCAAAAGGAAATGATAGTGATTGGGCATGTAGGAAAAAGCCATTAGTTCGACGATCTGTGATTTAGATTTCATCTTTTTCAAGTACTCTATCTGATTATCATGAGAGAGGAGCTGAAACTGGGAGAAACGCAATATTTGCGGATAGCGATAGTAGTTGGTAATGTCATAAATACGACTAAGATTTCTTAGTGAAGTGAATATTTCTTCATTACCGACTGATCTGTTGAAAACATGATATGTTTCTCCGACGGCTAATACCTGTGATCTTCTCATTTAATAACAATAATAACATATAAACCAAGATGTGTAAACGTATAACACCCCTGGGGTGATTGATGTTCTCATTATTTTTGGCGCTTAACAAGCGGAGCAGAATTGGATTTGATTGAAGAAAGTGAGGGTAATATACACGGATATGAATTGAAATATGGGGAAAAACTTGCCAAAATTCCTGTATCATGGAACTCTGCTTATCCGAATGCGTCGGCCGCGACAATCAATCAAAGCAATTGGCAGGAATTTATACTATAGGAAAAGCTTAACCATGGTACAATATTTGCATGAAAAAGTCTGACAGCAAACGGCCCTATTTTTTATGGGATTATGATCTTACCGAGGAGGATGTGCGGAAAATTTTGCGCGGGGAGAATGAAACGGAGAAGATATGGATGATGTCGCGGATTTTAGAAAGCGCCTCTTTTGATGACGTCTGGAAGTATGTGACTCTTCATGAAGTGCGAGCGATGTTTCCAAAATTAAAGCTGAAACGACCAATTCGAGAGGCTTGGAGTTATGCGCTTACTGTTTGGTCGCAATCGTAACATATGACCGCTGATAATTATCACCTTCAAGATCAATTTCTGGAGGCTTTCTTTTCCACCCAATTTGCGCCGTTATTTTATTTGACTGGCGGTACAGCTCTTACGAGATTTTATTTCCAACACCGGACAAGTATCGATTTAGACTTATTCACCAATCAAAAAGATGTGAACTTTAACGACGTCAATAGAACAGTTCTTCATATAGGATCGGATTTTGAATGGAGCCTGAAGACCCAGGTCTCCGCAGATTCATTTTTGCAATATATCTTTGTCGGTGCAAACAGCAGGCAACTGAAAATAGACATTGTCCGTGATATTCCGGTTCATTTTGGGGATATTAAGGTGAAAAAAAATATACGGATCGATTCACTGGAGAATATTGGTTCTAATAAAATTACGGCGATATTTGGAAGAACCGATGCGAAAGACTATATCGATCTTTACTGGATTTTGCACAAAACCGATCTTACATTTGAGAATCTGTATGATTTATCAAAAAAGAAAGACTTAGGTCTGACAGAATTGTATTTTTCCTATGCGCTTGCACATGTACGCGACGTCACTATATTTCCCGTCATGATCCTGCCGTTGGAATGGAAAAAAATTACTGAATATTTTCTTAAGCTTTCCGAACAATTGCTTATCCGCGTGAAGCCGGATGAAAAGTAAATCTAGTTTTCTTGAAAGAATTACTCTATAGTTTATTTTGAAGATGCCTACAATAAAACAGTTCTTCGCCGGAATTAAAGGCTGGCAATTACTGTCAACTATAGTTATAGGTTTGAGCCTCATTGTCTCAACTATTCTTGTCCAACAACGGCAGATTTTTCAGAAAAAAGCAGCTCCTGCCGCAACCACCCTTACATTTATCCATCAGGATCAACTGGGGAGTACCGCCATGGTGACTGATGCCACCGGGCATGTGGTCTCCAGAAAAGTTTACTACCCCTACGGTACTATTCGATCGACAGAAGGAGAGTCTTCCACAGAGAGAGGTTACACCGGACAAATCTCGGATACTGATCAAACCGGCCTGCTGTACTATAATGCCCGATACTATGATCCTATCATTGCCAAGTTCACGACTGCTGATAAAGCAGGAGATACCCTGAATAAGTATGCCTATGTGGGCAATAACCCGATTGTCAATACCGACCCGAGCGGGAACATGCTTGAAGCCGGCGATGGCAGCGGCGGCGGAAGCGGCGGAGGACGAAAGGGACGTTCAAAAGGATCTTTGGGAAAACAAAGCCACACCAGTTGGCAAACAGGATATAATCCTTGGGGATCTTGGGGAGCAGGTTTATTAGATGAGCCATTTCGTCCTACTCCTCAGATGCTGCTATTTACCGGTGTCTTATCAGCTGCTCCTGTGGCAGCAGTGGGATGTGCAGCCAATCCTTCTCTATGCGGGCTTATACTGCAAGCTGCCGATGTTGTTATAGATTCATCTCAATGTTTAGGCGGAGACTCGCTTTCCTGCGCATTAGTTACAGTTCCAATTCCAGGGGCTGGCTGGGGAGATGATGTTGCAGCAGCTGCTAGAAAATGGACACAATATGATGGAACCGGAACGTTAATAGTGGATCAAGCAACGGATCCGGTACTCAGACAAACCATAAAAGATGGGGTAGAGTACATTGGGAAAAATGCTGATGATTCATTTGTCAGAGCGTCAGAATATGTCGATCGTGTGCTTCCTTATCGTACTAATCAACTAACTACCTGGAATCCTTTTAGAAATACAAAGTTGGGCAAATTTATTATTTGTGGTTCAGGAGTGTGCAAGCAACGGGCAGCTCTGCTCTACGAAGTACTTCAAGCAGCAGGAGCGCCTTCCAGTTTAATTAAGTTTAATTTTTCTTCCAGTATGAATCATATGGCTGTGCTTGATACAGTAGCTTTTCAAGTATGGGACGCCGGTGCAGTTTATGGACGTTTTTTACCTGGATATTTACGATTGAATAAGTATACAATTGAAAGAGTTTTCCATCCTATTGCCAAATAACATAGACGTATCAAACAAACTCAAGTTTTACAAATATAGTTGAAAATTATGGAGCCTGAAAATAACACGCCAACAAAACAGGATCAGTATTTTGTCTATTCCGGACAGGGTGAGGGAAATCCTGCGGAGGGAAAGAGGCGGTTTGGCGGGATACTAAATAAGTTGAACCGCAAGCTTTTTATTCATCTAGCTATTGTTCTTTTGCTGATATTAGGAGTGAGCGCAGGAATTGTACAGAGGAAAAAGATTATGGCTTTAGCCGGCCGACTCGGGGTTTTTCAGACACTCAAAAAGGCAGGCATTATAAAACCCTCAACATCCGGTTATTTCAATGCCTTGAGTACCCAAAATCTCCTGTATGATTTCAATAACGACGGAAAAGTATCAGGAGAGGACTACTCTCTGCTAATTAAGTCTTTAGAAAATAAACAGCGCAGCAAACCTAAAACTTTAGGAATACAGGCGAAGTTATCTCCGCCTCCCCGCGGGGGAAAACAAGTTCTTTCACCGGAAAATCCTGCCGCTGCAGACAACCTGGCTTTGCCGTCTCTGCGGGGTTTTGGTTCGGATCTTTTCACCGGCTCCACCACCATCTCCTATCCGATTGAAATACCGGCCTATAAAGCCAACCTTTCCTTAGGTCTTTCCGTCTCATATTCGTCAAGTGCGGTGGATGATCTTTACAGCGGTACGGAAAGCAAATGGAGAAATGACGCCAATCATCCTTATCAAAAACAGGCCGGTCTTTTCGGACTTGGCTGGGGTATGTCTGCCGGAGGTTCAATTGCGCGCGACACCAGCGGGACTTTGGAAGATGAGTCGGATGATAAATTTATTCTTTCTTTTGCAGGAGGCTCTGCAAATTTAACCAAAGAGTCAGATGACGGCTTTTATAGTGTCTGGCGAACCGTACCCAACCAAAAACTCAAAGTGGAAAGATGGAGCCGATGCAAAGAGTATGAATATGAAGGTGGTAATTCGCTTTTTGTTTGCCGCTATCGTTGGACGGTAACCGATGCCGGCGGCACTAAATACTACTTTGGCTATCCGGGAACGGTAGATAATTGGGAAAGGCCACAAGATCCTGAGAATGAATATTTCGATCAGGGAAGCGGAAATGACTGGTTTCCCCTTTATGACGAAACAGCTGACGGACCCCAAGGCTATACTTCGTGGATGATTTATGGTTCCAATACAAAGGGTTATCACGCGCTCACCTATAACTGGCATCTTTATCAAGCCGAGAGCATTTATGATCAAAGCGGTCCGCCCACCCAGCCGCCAGACTGCGACGGTTGTGAAGTGGAAATCAATTACCGCTATCTATTTGAACTTGGTCAGCATAAAGGAAAATCTTATGTGGCCGCTGAATATCCTTATAAAATCACTTACGGCAGACATGAAGTGTCATTTGGGAAAGAAACACGCCTTGATTGGCAAACCCATGCCGGCGATCAAACCGATGACGAACAAACCTTTATTAGCCAGAATCGAATTAATAAAATTATTGTCAAGACCCTGGATAAAGTCAGGAAAGTCTACAAATTTGACTACCGCTACGGCTGGAATCCGACCAAACACAACGACGACGGAGATGGAATTGCAGAAGACGGAGAAATTGCGGGAGGACAAGTTATTCATTCGCTCCTTACCAAAGTGACCGCCTATAGCGGCGATCCGGACACTAATCCGGACAGACGTCTTCCTTCATATACTTTTTCTTATGGCGAAGACTGCGGTGATTTTAAGGGCGGCTGTCCTTTGACGGCTTTTGTCAATTCCATTAATGATGACCAAACTCAAACTCCCAATGATTTCTTTTTAAAATCTGCGGATAACGGCTTGAACGGAAAAGTGGCATTTGAATACTGGGACGGCGGTTCGGGTAATGCCTTGGCTGTCAAGTACTGCGATGCGGATAAAGAGACTCAAGACGGTGATATCTGCAGAAGCGATCATGCCTATAACTTGCAAAGACATAGAATTAGAGCCACGGTTAGTCATGACGGTATGGGCAACAGTGTCAGAACAGAGTTTAGCTACACAGGTACAGGAGCAACTCAAGGCTTGGCATTTGTCACCGGTTACGGAGATGAATGGTATCAGGGCCAAAACTGTTGTCATGTTCGAGGCGGAGAGTGCCAGACAGGCAATCCATCAGGTTGCCGTTGTCCGGGAGATTCGGAGACAAGAGTTGTGGCACACGAGTGGGATTGCGTCGGAGGGGTAAATTGTAATTGGGATGATATAAATGGGCAGGGTTGCCCTTCAGAATTACCTCTTGACTACTACGCAAGGTGTAAAAATCCTAGCAACAACAACAGATATATCTGTCCCGGAACAGTAAACGCTCCAAATGTTACCTGCGTAAGCAACTGCAGGTATCAGGCAGAACCTTTTGCCGGCTACGAATTTTTGGGTTATCCGGAGATCGAAAGCGTAGTCTATGAGAAAAACAGCACTTCTGATATTGCCGCCAAATCTAAAGTCTTTTATCACCAGGCGATGGAAACCGCCTCCTGTTTCAAACCCAGTCCCTTAAAAGGCGCGGTCAAACAATCGCTTGTTTATAATGCGGATGATTTGAACCGCTATCAGCAGCAACTCCAATCATTCAAAGTCAGATTTGGAACCATGTTTGGTACTTATGACGAAAAGGGAGATACCGAACTTGACAGTTACTGCGGATCTTATGAACTAGAGGAAACGGTGTCGATGGTCCTGGCTACAGAGTCGGTAGCCAAAAGCATCATGCCTTCCCCCCAGCTTTGCACCAAAAGCACGGTTGACTACAACAATTTAGACGGATCAATCGATCATTACGCCCTGCCCCATAAGCAGATTGCCTGGGGCAAAGTGGATTGCACTAACCCTGCCAATGACGATACTTCAGACATTGCCAAATACTCATTCACTGAATACACCAGTCCCAATGAGGCCAAAGGTCTCCAGCCTCAGCCAAAAGAAAGCTGGATAAGCGATACCGATGTTGGTGTGAAATACAATCACGCACGAACTTTTTACGACCAACAAGCCTTTGGAGTTTTAGGAAATTTTGGACAGGTGAGCAGAGTTTCCATAATGCGTGAAGGTATTCCATATTCCGAGACTACTTCTTACTATAACTCATCGTACCCCTGGCAGTTGGACCATCAAACAGATCCTTTAGGAAAAAACAGCTACATAGAGTATGACAATATTCACCGCGCATTTGTAGTGCGGGTAAAAAATCCTTTAAACCAGAGCGTAATCAGCGAGTACGATTTTAACACTATTGACTCCTCTCATCCCAACTATCAGGACGTGCTTGGTAATCTGGTAAAAGTAAAAGATATGAATAATGAAACAACCACTTTTGTCTATGATGATTTCGGACGGATGACGGTAACCTATCTGCCCGGAAAAGCACCCGGGGACACAGGCGTCAAGCCAAATTTGATTGCCAGCTATTACTACTTTAACGATCAGGACGGACTCTCTTCCTGCAATTGGAGTACCAACTGTTTGCCGGACTTGGGCAAGCAGATAAACGGCCAGTACGGGCCAAAGATGTTAGTTGGTCAAGGAACACTGATTGACGAAAACGGCAGTATTGGAAAAATCTCCGGAAGCCATGTTTTTTACAATGGAGCCGGAAGAAGTCCAGACGCGGGGAGTTTGGTATGACGGAGAGTGGGCAAATGCAGGAATTCCGGTGGAAGGAGAAGGATTAAAGGATATTATCGTCTCCAAACGCTATACAGCTTTAGGGCAAACAGAATTTCAAAGTTTTTCATATACCGCAGCGCCTTATATAAATTTTACAGCCAGTTCTTTTGATAATCGGGATTTTGTGGCAGATCAGTCAATTCCTGAAATACGATTTACCTATGATGGTTTTGGCAGACCGGGAGTGACGTATTATCCGGATGGCACTAGTGACGAAGCGCTGTATGATATTGACGGAAATCCGCTCAAAACTAAAGCGCGAAATAAAAACTGCACGGACGGAAATCCCGATACGCTTTGTGCCGAATCAATGGTCACCAAAAATGCCTTTGGCCAGACTCTTTTGGCTTCACAAATTACCAATGCCGCTACTTACAACACCAGTTTCGAGTATCATCCGGTGTTGGGCGCGCCGACAACTACTAGAGATACGCTGGGGAATGCTGTCAATATTATGGAATATGATGTGCTGGGGAGGAAGATAAAAATGTGGGATATCGACATGAGCCCTGAAATGACCGGGGATCCTTATGCGTGGCGGTATACTTATGATGCGTTTAATAATTTAATCGCTCAAATAAATCCAAAAGGTGTCAATACGACATTGGAATACGACATGCTTAACCGTTTAACAAATAAATTTGCGGCCGGGAAAAAAGTACTGAAAAATACCTACGATTCATGCCTGAGAGGCATAGGTAATATTTGCAAAGTCGAGTCGTTTCAATCACCGGCAGAAGATTTAATAGAGTCAGTGGAGTATGAATACGATAATAGAGGCCAAGCCATTAAGGAGAAGCGGACGATCACCAATCTTCCTGATTCGCAGGTCAATAATCTTATTTTTACCTCTCAATTTACCTATGATGAAGGAGGGAGGCTCCGTACCGAGAAACATCTTGAAAATGCAGCCATAAGTTATCCTGAAGAGACGTTGCTTTACACCTATGATCGTCCATACTTCATTGCTCTTAGCGGTACAGATATTTACGGTCAAAACGCCCGTTATAATAAAGATGGACAAATGCTCAGCTATACATCCGGAAACGGAGTCGTCAATAGCTATGTTTATGATGCGAACAATTTACACCTGAACAACCTTGAGGTTAACGGTCCGAATATTACCCCGGCTCAAAAGATAAAACTTGCTTATCAGTTCGATCCATCAGGAAATATTAGCGCGATCACGGATCAAAATACTAACCCCCCCAGCGATCCCTTTTATATGTCACAGACGTTTACCTATGATGCTCTTAACCGACTACTGGGCGCAGGTGGAGCCTATAACGCGTCTTTTTCCTATGATGATATAGGCAATATAACCGCCAAAACAGAGGGATCGGGCGCCGTCTCACTTGGCTATGGGAGTTACACGAGCGGTTTTTACCATCGTCCGCAGACGGCAGTGATTGCCGGAACAAATTATTCCTATAACTACGATCAAATCGGCGGCATGACGAATGACGGGAGAAAAACTTATACATACGACAATACTGATAAACTGACCCAAGCGGCTGTTACCGGCGGGACCGCCGCTTCATTTATTTATAACGCCTTTGGCGCAAGGCTGATGAAAAAGGTTGCCGGACAAGACGCGACGTACTATCCTTCACCGAATCTTGACATTACCGTAAAATCAGACGGGACCATCGACTGGCGGAAAAATTACTTTTTTGGCGGAAAACTCGTTGCCGTGCGCGAGTCATTTCAGGCGCCGCAACTCGTGTGCCCGCCATCTCTTCTTCTACCAGCAGATAATGCGATTGTTTCACTGCCAGATTCCATATACTGGTCTTTTTGTCAAAATGCCGTAGGATATCAGGTAAAAATTACTGGAACTGGAGTCAACTTTACAAGCATATTTATGGCTACATCATCAATGATCCTTCCTCCTGATCTTGCCTGGAATAGCGGAAGTGCCTATGTTTGGCAGGCTAGAGGTTGTTTTGACACAAGCTGCACAACTTACAGCTCTTGGTCGAGCACAAGAACCTTTTGGTGGAACTATCGACCTACTCCCACTCCTACTCCCACTCAGCCCACTCCTACTCCCACCCAGATTCCCACTCTTACTCCCACGCCGGTGTTTTGTGTTGTTGCCAACAGTGCCACTGATCAAAGTTGTGACACCGTATGCAGCAACAGGAGTACTACTTGTTTGGATACGGGTACCAATGCCCCTGCTACCAATGATAGTTATTATTCAACATCTGGAAGCACTTGCATGCTGGTTGTATTTGG
>MFJN01000010.1 GCA_001779235.1 Candidatus Gottesmanbacteria bacterium RIFCSPHIGHO2_02_FULL_40_13
CGTAAGGTCGGGGAGCGCTTCACTGAATTCATACGGGATCCTTCGATACGCTTCGGGACGTACCGTATGGTACATCCCTACGCTTGCTCAGGATGACATCGCCTTCGGCGAGTCACTTGACCATGATAATATTATAGCTTAACATAAGGCACAAATATTAAGTAGAAAGTAGCAAGTAGTAAGTATTAAGTAGATAAAAGCTAAAAACTAAAAGATCAAATCCTAGCTAAAAACTCAAAGCCAGGCTTTTAACTTTTAACTTGGCTTATATCTTTAATTTTTGATCTTTGATCTTTCATATGACTTTTCTTTCAATAATAATTCCCGTTTACAACTCCCGGAATTCCATAATCAGCCTTTTAAATTCTTTGATTTCCGCTAAAAAAGTGAACTTTCAGGAAATAGAGCTGATTCTTGTCGACGACTGCTCGCAGGATAATTCCCTGGAACTTATCGAGAAATGGTTGACCTTGAAGGGTCAGACCTTTAAAGGTGTGAAGACTTTGAGTTTGAAGAAAAATTCAGGTCCGGCCCTTGCCCGCAATATCGGAGTCAAATATGCCAAAGGAAAGGTGGTTTTATTCCTTGATTCTGATGTGGAAGTTTACAGTAATACACTTTTTGAAATAATAAGATCCTTTAAAAATGATCCGGATCTTCATGCCTTGACAGGAGTCTGGGATAAAAAACAGAAAAGCCATAAATTATTCCAGAAATTCAAAGCCCTGAGAGATTGGAGTTACTGGATAAATGAAAGAGATCCCCGCAATTATTATTATTTATTCTCGACCCGCATTGCTGCTATCGACAGGAAATTATTTTTAAGGCTCGGGGGATTTGATACGACCTATAAAGCTGCACTGGTCGAGGATATCGAACTGACATACAGAATTGCCAAAAGATATGCGGTAGTTTTCAATCCGAAAGCCATAGTACATCATGAGTTTGAGGATTTTTGGCCGATTTTCCGAAAATATTTCTGGAGGTCATACTACTGGAGCAGGATTTACCGTGAGAGGAAAAAATTTGACCCCGTAGCAACTACCAGCAAAGAAGCGATGACTACGGTATCAGCGGGGGGATTGGTGGTTCTGAGTCTTTTAAGTTACCTAAGTTACCTAAGTAACTTAAGTGACTTAAGATACTTTCTACTTTCTACTTTCTACTTTCTACTTGTAATCCATCTTTTTGGGGTGCGCAAATTTCTGTGGTTTGTTTATAAGGAAGAAGGGCTTTTTTTTGCTTTTTATTCTTTTTTTACCGGTATAGCTTTATACCTGGCAATACTGTCAGGCGCAGCTTATTCATTGCTCTCTAACAGCCGTCGGAATTAATGATTGGGAAGGAAGAAGATTTAAAGCCGACGGAGATGATTCAGCCGGTTCCAAGGTGGGATTTTCAGATGATTTAACTTTTTGAAGCTTCAGGCTTCCTGTAGCAGTAATTTCTTCAGGAAACAGGGAAAGTTCCTGTTCAATCTTTTGCATATCGCCTGAATCAGGAGGAATGAGAGATGCGGCGGTTTGCAGTTCCTGATAAGCTTCATCATACTTTTCCTGAGAGCGCAGCGCCACAGCCAGATCAAAGTGGGCATTGGCCAGGTCGGGCTTGAGATAGATTGCCTGACGAAACAGCATTTCCGCATCGGGATATCGTTTCAGATTTAAATAAAGGACCCCTAAAGCTATTCTGTTTTTTGGCGACAGAGGATCCAAAGTAATTTTCTGCTGTTGGCTTTGGATGGCGAAGTTATCCGCGCCGTCAGCATAGCCTATGATATTAGTGTAAGTTTTGGTCAGGTTATCCCAGTTGACCACGTTGGTGCGGAAAAGGTTGATTGACACGCGGGCTTCGTCTATTGCCTGTTGGACCAGGCGGGGGATATTTTGCTGATCTTCGGCTGTCTGGTCCTTTTTGGAAGCCAGAGCATTTGCCAAAGCCAGATTGGTTTGGGAGAGAGCGTTGTGGTAGCGGTCGATAAAGGGATTAAGTTTTATCGCCTGCCTTTGGAAGTTATAGGCAAGCGTTCCCTGATTATTGACGAGAGCGTCCAAAGATTTTTTAAAATTCACTTCGGCCAGATAAGTTTTCCCTCCAAAATAAATTATTACAGTAAAAATTATTAAAGAAGGAATAATCAGCAGAAATTTTAAGAGGCCTAAACTTGAAAAATCTATTTCAAACAACGGTTTTTTACTCCCGGATACCGCTAAAAGTATAACGCAAGTCGTAAAAACAACCATCCCGGTGGGCAGAATGATTTGCAGGAAAAGTGCCATGACAGCCATAATTTTAAAGGCATAAAAGTTCGCATCTGTAAACAATTGTTTCACGGCTTTAATAAAAATATATATGTACAATAAACCTGCAAACAGCCCGTATTCAGTCAAAAGATTTAGGAGAAAAGAAGAGGAAGATGTAAAAACTATATTCCAGACGGGACTGCTGTTAATTGCCAGAGGTTTGGAAAGCGTGAATGCTGTGACAAAATTGGCAGGACCAATACCCAAGGCTAGAGTTCTGATGTTTTTGAAGGTTTCCAGCATGATAGCCCAGCCGATGTGAAGCGGTAGAAGTATCGGCGACTGGTTGGTAGCCAGATGTATTGAAGCGGTGATGACTGCTATGGTGATGACTAAAGCCGCACCTCCATAAAAAAGATAAAGATAGCCCCAGGATGGAGATTGCATAATCCGGTTTTTTTCTTCATCACCTGATACGAAATACTTTAAAAGGCAGTAGATGGGAAAAATGCCCAAAACAATCAAAAAAGAAACAGTCGACAGAAGGCTTCCTGCCGGTGTCTGGATACTTTTGGGGAATAAACCGGTATAAAGAAATATTAGATACAATGATAATAAAACCGCATCAATTAAAAGGATCTGTACCAGAGTTGTCTTTTCGTGTTCGTCAAGAGCATAAGTCAGAAAAAGATAAAGCAGAAAACCTTCAACAATAGTTGTAGTTGCAAGGGGAGTAGTGAGGGTAATAGCCAGGTTTGGAGACTGGAAGAGAGTAGAGGCTAATACAAAGCCGATCAAAAGTGAAAAAGGCAAGAAATAGATATCCTTGAAAACTATCAATTTCTGCCGGGTAATTACACCGGCTGATATCAGGATAAAGCCGGCCGCGAGAAACAAAGCCAGGAGGGCCATTTTGTTGTACTCGTAAAATTCAGGCACTACCTGGAGAAAAAACAAAGGAAAGAGAAAGACAAAAATGAAAGTGGAAAATTTAATTAATTTTTCGGTTGGCATATATGATTAACTCATCTTAGTTTATGATCCACCAGTTGAACTTGACATCAAACGGAACAGGCGTGTCCAAAGCGACGGTGAAGTATGAGCCGGCTTTTTTATCTGCCACAAAGATGACTTTATTGGTAGTTGGGGAAGCAGGAGTGATATATATTAAGGTATGCTCGGTGATTTGATTATTATAAATAATAAGCTGCCGGGAAAGGGCCGGAATAATATTCTGGCCGGTTGTCCCCCGGGAGACAGCGCCTGGGGCATTAATTCCATGCAGGCTGAAGTTTTCTGCAGCTGACAAAAGGCCGGAGATTGAAGACGGCGAAGCTTCTTTATAATTCAAATTCAGTTTATTGAGGGTCAGTTCTCCTGAAATGGTGGCATTACCCAAAACATCGAAAGACGCAGCATTATTTTCATTTAATCCTTTGATGATCAATTTGCCGAAGCTATCCGGATCGGTGGTGCTGCCTTTTGATAGATTTATTGACAGATCGCGGCTAAGCGGGCTGATTTGATCTGTAACAATGCCTTCACGGGCGATGATCTGCCCGGCCACATCCAGATTGCCGGATTTATCGATAATCAGCCTTCCGCCTAAAATATCGATACTGTTCAGGGAGCTAAGATAAAGCGTATTGCCTAAAGAGGCAACTTTATTATTTTCAATGACAATACCTCCGTCGACTACAAGTTGTCCGGAGATGACAGTGTCAGCCAGAGAGCTTTGGCCGTATACTTGAAGATCGGAAAGAGTACGTACCTGGTTTTGCGGGCTGGCTTCAGCAGATAGGGTAAGCGCAATATTGTCAGTCAGAACCACATTATTATCAGGATTGGGGATGGAGGCAGGATTGATAAAAGCCGTACTGGTGGCGATAAATTGCTCGACGTTTTGATTTAACTGTGAAGATGAGGTCAAAAATCCTGCCAGAGCATCAAGAAGGGTTGCCGAACTTGAAGAACTTTCGGCAGAAATCGTGGAAATATTGAGCGGACTGCTTTCTGATGCGCTTGAGATAGATAAATCTATAGTCGGTGCCGGTAACGTTGGATTTAGCGTCACAGTCAGGGTAGGAACGACAGTAATATTGGCAGTGATACTTTCATTTTCCAAAGTAGAAATTCTTCCTAAAAGGTCGCCGAATGAGGACTGAAGTTTATTTATCTGTTCAGATTCTATCAAACCGCTCACTTTCAGATTATTGACTGACAATTCACCGGAGATGGTGGTTTCACCGGAGACGTTTAAGTCGCCTAAGTTACTTAAGTCACTTACAGACAATTGGCCGGAGAAACTCGCACTTCGGGCAGATATATCGCCCTCAGTGTCAACATCGCCTGAAGAATCAATACTGGCTACTTCAAGACCGTCTTTGCCTTTGACTGAAATCGCCCCATCAAATTCGATCCTGCCCTGGTCAGATAAAGGGGCAATCGAGTCTGTCTTTAATCTGGACAGGCTGGCGGTGCCCGTAGCAGTAAGATCTCCCACAGGCGAGAGGATTTGGCTGTTACCGAGCTGGGAGATATTTCCGACCGTCAGATTTTCCACGCTTAGATTTTTGATGACAGCAGAGTTTGCTACGATCGTATCAAATATTCCCTGTGCCACCTCAATCAGCCCTGCTTTGATATTGGCAATAATAGCCTGTGAATATGAAGCAAAATCATAGACAATCTCGCCTGAATAAGTCCGCAGTTCATAGATATTTCCATTGTCAGCATTCAGGCTGGCGCCGCTCGAAACAAGTATGTCATAGCCGGAAATTCCACCCAGCGAGTCTTGCGGCAGGTAGCCGTTTTGATCCAAAGTTACTTTATTGTCAGGACTGTTAATAACAAATCCTACGGTGTCAGAGTCCCGGGTATTCTGGAAGTTTTCAGAATCGAATCTGGGTGCTGTCAGACGGTAGGCTATATTTGCCGGACGCGCTGAATAGATTATCAGCTGATTCAGATTTTTATCAATTTTGTACCAGGTTCTGGTGTTGTCAGTCGGAGTCAAAAGCACAACCATCTCATCCAGATTTTTGGCAAGATCGGAGACTTTGGAGAACAGCCACAGATCAGAGCCTTTTTCTGTATTATTAAAGTCGATTATCTTGCGGTACCCTATGCCGGGCACAAGTTCATTAGTATTGACAAATCCTGTGGTTTCCTCTTTGACTCCGGTCATGCTGGGGAGGTATGTCGCGTACTTTTCTCCATTTATAGTAAAAGGAGGATCAACAGTTCCTACATCAATTTTGCCGGTGCCGTCGCCAACTATCAAATCAGTTCCTGAGCCGTCACCCAGAGTGACGTCGCCGGAGAATTTACCTCCGCCCACCACGTCCAGTTTAGCGCTTGGAACGGCCGTACCAATACCTATATTTCCAGAGATAAATGTATTATGCGCAAAAAAACCACCAAACCACTTATTCATTGTTAAATTGTTAGTATCCTCATTGTTTTTTTCAACCATTTGGCCATTTAGCCATTTAGCCGTTCTTTTTATTGGAGGGCCGCGAGGCGGCTCATCGTGAAGAAGCGTATACGTCTTCGGACAGGGCGTTTCCAATAGGTGACCGGCAACAAAATTGCGAGTTCCTTCAACTTCGATATCCCAGACGCGTTCGGGCGAAAGCCGGCGGATAGAGACAATTTCGTCCCAGAGGACGTCGGAGTCAGATGGTTGATTGTTAGCAATTTGACCATTTAGCCATTTAGCCATTAGCTCATCTTTTGGTACCGCAATCATCATCCCCGGGACAAGCTCGTTTACTTTTTTCCACTGCGCATCCGCCCCGCCTGCGCGGATTTTCCCGCCTCTTGTCACTTTACTGATAAAATCTGAAATAGCGGATAACATATAAATAAAAATTGCTAAATTGCTAAATTGTTTATAACCATCTAACCATCCAACCATCCAACCATTTCTTACTTTCCATAATCATTCCCTACGATAATCAAAAGATCGATTTCTCCTACCGACGCAGCCGGCTTTACCTCATCGTCCGGGAGCGGCGCGACCGTTCCTTTGATGAAATTAGCCATTTGTTGGGCTAAATCACCTTTGGTTCCGCGGGTTAAATCAACGACCAGAGTTTTCTCATAATCAGTTTTGGCGGCATTTTCCTCCAGCACCAATTGAAGATTGGTAATTTTTTCCTGTAAGTCAGAGATGAATTTTTTCTCTAATTGTCCATCTTTAGTGCCGTTGTAAACAGCTACCCGCACCGGTGCAGTATTGGAGGCCGAGGCAGTACTGATATTGATGATGCCGAAATTGATCACTTTATTGATTTTAGGACGATAGAGTATCGCTTTGCCTGATTTGGTGAAGATAAGAAGCTTGTCGTTGTTTTCCGCCTGGGTGAAGAACGGATCTGTGATTTTTTCCTTATCTAAAATAGTAGCCAGAGTAGGCTCCTCATCCTGCGGAAATTCAATCAAAGATGAGAGTTTAGCTGTAATTGTCTTTATTTCTTCCTGCGTGATGTCCTGCGGATTCTGTACCAGCTTTTGAAGTTTCTGCATACGAAGATAAAAATAGTATGATGTCCCGGCCGAACCGCCAATCACAATCATAATAATTAAGAATAAGACAACCCCCTTTTTAGTTATATGGATAAATTTCATACTATCCTCCTTTTAATTTTTTATATATCGAAAAACTCCACTTCAATGTCATTATTACAGATGTCCCGATACTGTTCAAGAGGACAATGGTCAGATTGGAGTTTAAAGCCTGGTTTCCCGGCGGTTTCGGAGAGCCAGGAGGAAAGGGTTGAATGGTTGAATGGTTAAATGGTTGGATGGTTGGATGGTTAAATGGTTTCATGGTTAAAAGGTTAGTTTAATTTCCGTAATTTTAATAAGGTAATTTATTACTATTGGTAATTTTCTTAATTTATCGATAATATATTCGAGTTTCGCACCTCTGTTATTCCGAGCGAGGTCGAAAACCGAGCGTGGGAATCTTTTATCAGATTGCCACGTCCCCCGACGTAACGTCGGGGTCCTCGCAATGACAACTGCGAAATTCGTGACATAATCAGATAGTTCTGACGCTATTTTATAAGCGTTTAAATTTTCGAGTTTTAGGTAATGTATATTAGCCATATAACCATTTAACCATTTAACAATTTGATAAGATACGGATGTTTTGCGGTAGTCCTGATAACTCTTCCTGATTTGGTTTTCAGCTCAAAAATCTCCTGTACTCCCATATCCATCAATGCATTGATTACGTGCCATTCTACACGTCCTGTAGACTCGTTGAGGGACAATACTTCATCTCCCGGCAGTATTTCATCTATGCGGCAGTAGAGGTAGTCATAGGCGTATTCTTCATGGTTAGTTTCCCCGCAACCATTTAGCCATTTATCCATATAGCCATTTTTATGAGGATCATCATCTCCGCCTTCAGTATTTTTGTCCGATTTTCTTCGTTTTTTCTTTCGCCTAATCGGTAATAAAGTATCTCCGGTAAGACAACTGCCGATAACTTCTAATTTATTGGCGGGACTCGTCGTCCCGATGCCGATGCTGAGGGAGCCGGTGGAGAAGTTAGTAGTGAGTAGCTGGTAGTTAGTAATTAGGGAAGAGACATCTGAAGACAAATTATTAATTGCTGATTGTTGAGAATCAAGGGTGGCGGAAATGATGGCGATGTCGTTGGTGAAGGAATTGTTAAGTACTAATTGTTGATTGTTAAATTGATCGTTATTCCATGACGGATTAATGTTGGCCACAATTGTTCCTGCGTTATTTGGATCAGGATCGCTGTAACTGGTTAAAGCATGGCCGAGGATTTGACCGGTTTGGGTGGCTTTCATGGCCACTCCTGGGGTTGTGGAAGCAGTCAAAGCATCGCCGGGAATGATGGTACCGTTTACCGTGGAAACTTTGAGATTGACTTGGCCGGTGATGCCCACGACGACATTGGTTTGGCCGTAATTTTGATCACAATTATCATCTCCGATCTGGCAGATTGGGCCATTGCCAATAAATCCGGCCATATTGGAAACGACACCAACAAATGATGTAGATGGAGTGGCTTTGACAACTGATCTTTCATGAGAAGGATCAATGGCGACCAGATCGCCAACTTCAGGTTTATTTCCCAGATCGCCAATTAAAAAGTATTCGGCATAGTCAGCACCGGTTGTGGTATAGGCAACAGCCGAAGCACCGCCCTGGATTTTGCCGGCCACTGTACCGGCGCCGGCAAAACCGATGAAGTAGTTGCTAGTGGTGCGGGAAGCATTAGCTATGCCCAAATTGACAAGTAAGCCATCGGCACCGGTGGCGGTACTGGTATTATAAATCTGGGCAACATAATTTGAAGTTTCAGAACCTCGAACATCCAATGCATAGTTTGGTGCGAAAGTCCCGATGCCGACGTTGCCGGCGATTGGTTGCAGAGAGATATTTCGAGCATAAGTGGTCGTGTCTTTTGTTTGCATGAAAAAGGTGGTGTGGTCTACGGCATATTTCATGTACAAATTAGAGTAATTTGTACCGTTGTATGTTGTGGCAGCTGTAATTTTTATGGCGCCATCAACAGTGGTAAATCCGTCTTCATCAACTGGGTTGTTGATGTTTACGCCAGTTTCACTAGAAGATGGTGAAAAAGTTGAAGAGTTTGCTCTAAAATTGCCCACAACATCTAGGGTTGTAGCTGGCGCCGTCGTCCCGATGCCGACGTTGCCGCCATCGGCAATCCTAAATACTTCAGTAGCAGTATCAAAAAAACTGGCAATAGGACCAGTACCATCTTGCTCGATTCTTAATGCCGGAGCTGTACTTCGGCCGACAGCGCCAATGCCGTTGGCGCTATTTATTGTGTAATAGGTGAAAATAGAACCAGCTGTCCGGCTAGAAGTTGATCCGTGGGAAGTTCCTGACCAGCTGTAACCCGGCCCCAATGAACCATCAGCATACGGAGTAGCGGATGATTTTTGTTCAAGCTGGGCTCCGTCCCACACAGTAGTGGAAACATCATCATATGCGTATATACGTACCGTTAAAACTGTATCTGAAGCGTTCATAGTTTTTGTCATGGATATTTTTGTCCAAACGGTTGTTGATAAATTAAAATAAGAACTATATGATGAGCCGCTATTATTTCCCTGAAGAGCGAGACGATATCTGGCAGATGCTCCTTGTGATATTGCCTTTCCATAAACAGAAAAAGTATATGTGTTGCTAGTAACGGTTCCCGCCGAATGGGCGAGTGTGAGACTAAGACTATTATCTACCCAGCTAGTTAAAGCATATTGAGCAGAAGAGCTACCGAATTGGCCGGCAGTGGTGTATTGTGAAACCGTTGCGGTTGATGATCCCCAGTTATTTACCGACCAGCCTGTTATTCCGGTTTCTAAACTTGGATTAGTAAGTAAATTTGTTGTAGCTTCTTGATAAATGATTAAATCATCTTCAGTATTACTGCTGGCTATATGGAGTTTACCACTTGGCCCCGTCGTCCCGATGCCGACGTTGCCGCCGGAAACGTTGAACCAGGAGTTTTGGTTGGGGTTTGGATTAAAATAAATTTCTGCTGAAGCCGTAGAGTTGCCACCCAATCCTAGAGCTTGAGAGCTTGGATCAAGGTAGGGATATATAAGTCCACACCAACCATTGGGTCCGCTGCAGTCTTTATTTTCCCAGAAGAGTGATGTGCCGTCCGGTCCAACAGGTCCTGTGGCCCCTGTCGATCCTGTCGGTCCGGAGGTTCCGGTGGTGCCCGTGGCTCCGGTTGGACCAGATATTCCTGTGGCTCCTGTTCTTCCAGTAGCTCCTGTTGGTCCGCTAAAACCAGTTGTACCTGTTGTTCCT
>MFJN01000011.1 GCA_001779235.1 Candidatus Gottesmanbacteria bacterium RIFCSPHIGHO2_02_FULL_40_13
ATGAGGTAACATACACGGAAAACGGCAAAAAAAACAACATCTTTGCTGACTTTCCCCTGACTTTTCCGGAGGCGACAGTATCCGGAAGAATAATCAAAGAAAGCGTTGAGAAACAGACTTATAAAGCGCAGGTAGAAGTTCCCAAAAATTGTAAGCAATGCACTATTCTTTTAAAAATGAATTATCATCCCAACTGGACCGCAAAACTTGACGGACAAAAGGTGTCTACATTCGCCGTGTTCCCTTTCTATCTGGCTGTCCAAACTGATGCCGGTACCCACGAGGTAGAATTTACCTATCAACCGAATAAACTCAAAGTAATTCTTTTATGGTTGGAGATAACCGGACTGATACTTCTTGTAGTCTTTAGAAAGAAAATCATGTTACTTAAGTCACTTAGGTAACTTAGGTAACTTATACGAAAGAAGTCCCGCCAATTGCGGGACTTCTTAAAGTTTATAAAACTAATTGCGAGTATTAACCTCCAACCTGTCTTTGTTCAGCAAAACAAGCTCGACAAAGTACTCCTGTTCCCTTGCGGGGTACAAAAGGTACTTCATCTTCCTTGCCACACTTGCTGCACACGATTTTTGTCATGGTTCTTTGAGATGTCCTCTCGGCTTTTCTTTTTGTTCTACAATCAGGACAACGGGTGGGAGAATTATCAAAGCCTTTTTGCTTATAGAATTCCTGCTCACCTGCAGTCCATGTAAATTGATTACCACAATCACGACAAACTAATGTCTGATCGCTAAAATTTGATGTTTGCATCCTGGTTTCACCTCCTCTCATGTTCATTGGTCCAATTGATTCCAGGATGCCTAAGGAATAAAACCTTGGCTTGCCCGCCGAAGTCCCGATTTAATCGGGGCGTAGGAGGGAGGATACCGTGGAACTTACTTGAGAACCTGAAGGAAATCGTATCACACCAAATTATAAAATACAAGTTTTTGTACTAGTCCAGAGTTAAAAAATTTCTTTTGAACCTCCAGCTTTAGCCATCTGAATTGTTGTTTCATCAAATTCCCATCCTGATTCTACTTCACCTCGTCTTAAAGCAGCTGCAACTTCTTCAGGTGTTAACTGTCCTGTTTTTCTATAAATAGAATCATATTGGTCAGATCCAGTCATCGGCGAAATTACATGTTCACCTTTTGGGTTTGTTTCTAACTTACTAAATGTGAATCCCTCTTCTCCAAGATGTTTAGGATTTATTACTACATGATTTCCTGAATTATCATTAGCTTCAGGTTTAAATTCGAATGTGGTACCTAATTGAATTGTTATTGGAAGCATTATTAAGAATTCATTGTATCAAAGTAAATTTTGTTATGCAAATTTTTTTCGGAGAAGATAGTATACTGGTTAGAGATGCAGATGTAATTACATGTTGACAGATTATAACTTTTTTGTTATAAAATGAACAGGTGGACTTTAATAGGTACAGAACAATTAGGCAAATTTCTGAATGGTTTATCAGAAGAAGAGAGAACAAAAGTAAATAGTGTTTTTCTATTGTTCGAAGAATACGGACAGATATTACCGGCAAAATACTTGAAACGTATGGCCGGTACAAAAGAATTATGGGAATTACGGGCAAAACGCATAAGAATTTTTATAGTAATTTCTGGAAATATCGGTATAGCAGTACATGGAATCATTAAAAAATCACAAAAGACTCCCAAACAGGATATTGAGCTGGCAGTAAAAAGAGCAATTAAAGCAAAAGAAGATCTATTATGAGCATAAAACTAAAAAAAGGGTATTTTAACTGGAGAGATCTTGAAAAAGAATGGATGAAAAATCCAAAGTTCGTGCGTGAATGGGAAAAAATTGAGCCGGAATATCAACTGGCCAGAAGCCTAATAGGGCTCCGGTTGAAAAAGAAACTATCCCAAACTGATCTGGCCAGAAAGATCGGGACAAAGCAACCCGTTGTCTCGCGAATTGAATCTATGACGACATCAACTACTATTTCTGTTCTGAAACGTATCGCCCAGGCGCTTGATGTAAAGCTGCAGATAAGATTTTTGCCGAAATAATTAATATAGTATTGAAACTTTTAACTGCCTCAGGAAATGCTTTTGATCACTTCCGCTCCGTTGAGCTTCATGGCATATAAAAAGATGTCGTGGAGAAGGTTGCTGTCATGAGGCATTGCTCCAATTTTCCGGGCGGTTGCAAGAGACGTCTCAAAAGTAGCCACGCAATTCTCCACAACAATAATCCTTCGCGGTGCGTTCAGACTGTTAGCCTCTGTTTTCAGCTCTAAAACAGCCTGATAAATACAGATATCTGTACAGTTGCCGATAATGATAAAGGTATCAACGTGTTTGTTTTTAGCCAGCCAATCTGAAAAAAGGGTATTTTGTAAGGCGCTGACTGAATTTTTTTCAAACACTTTTAACTTGTCAGTAAACGGAAGATTCAGATATTCAGGGATTGTTTGGGATTCTACGCTCCCTTTAATACAGTGAGGCGGATAGGCTTTAAATTCCTCCGCTTTGACATCATGGGAATCCTGAAACAGAAGAAACCTGGTCACGCCGGAGTTGTTCAGCTTTTTCATAAGAGTTACCACCTCCGGAATGATGGATTTTACGTTTTCACTCGCCAAACTTCCCTGATGGCAAAAACCGTTAACCATGTCTATAGATACCAGCGCTGTCCTGTCAGGATAAATAAGAAGTTTGGATAAAATTATACTCGGCAGATTATTCTTCCACTCTGCCAGCCAATTAAGAAATTGTATGTTATATTTTTGGGACATTATTATGTTTTAATTTAAAATAAATAATTGTCACTAAGATGATTGTCGGTATTGTGGCAGTCACCGATTCACGGATGTTAATAAAGACGTAGGCAAAAAGCCAGTAAATAATGGTCCCTGCCAGAAGTGATGCTACAGCCTCGCGGTTCCAGCCGTTTTGATACCAATACCTGCCTTTTTTCTTTTCAAACATATCATCCGTATAATTTCTTTTATGAATAATGAAATAATCAACCAGCGTAATAGTCCACAGAGGCACAACAATTGCCCCGACAAAATCCAGAAAAAAGATATAAAAACCGACAAAACTGGCCGAAAATAGAGGTATTAACGATAAAGGCACTACCAGCCAGGCTGAAAACTTGAGAAGTGAGTCAAAAGAGGCTTTTTTCTCAATCAGGATGTTGGAAAAACCCAGTGCCGACGCGTAGATGTTAGCAGCATTAGTGGTAATGGTTGCCAAAAGTACTATAATCGCCGCCAGCCACCCTAGACCCAAAGAAACAGTGGTGGAGCTTGGATCAGCCAGTAAAGGAGAGTACTGGCCTGTCGTCACTGACAGATAAACCACAGCCAAAGCTCCGACTAAAAACCACCAGTACTGGGCGATATTTGCTCCCCAAAAAGGCCCCCAGGTACCGGCTTTTTTATCTTTGGCAAAACGCGAAAAATCTCCTATAAATTCCCAGGTCCAGTTGTAAGCAATCAGTAAATCAACCAGAAGCGCGAAGGTGATCCGGTAATTAAACGGTCCAACCGCTGCAGTTAAAATTTTGTCGGGCCTCCAGGATAATAGCGCACCCACTCCCCAATGGCTGAAAACTACATAAGTCTGATACATCCCGAGAAGAATAAAAAAGACTGTGGCAATCCATTGCAGCTTTTTGAGTATCTGGTGCCCGGATACGGCAAAATAACCCTGGAGTAAACAAACCATGAAAATATAACCCGTCATGTAGATTAAATTATTCGCGTCTAAATATGATGGCCATCCCAGCCAAAGTTTGAAGATAAAAGACAAAGCTATGGCTCCCAGGAAGACATTGACAACCGCCCAGCCTATTCCCATAACCAGATAAAATATGGAGGGAACTACCGATCCTTTTATGCCAAAGGCAGGACGAACTATTGCCATCGAAGAGGCTCCTGATTTGGCCGCAATCTCACCGAGGTATGCCCAAGGCAGAAGAGATAAAGTATTGACGATAAATATAAGTATTAAAGCTCCGCCTATTCCCTGCCAGCCGGCCATCAGAGCACCGTAATACCAGGCCGCAGGCAGACTGCAGCTGGAAAACCAGACGACGAACTGGTCTTTGAAGCTGTATGACCGGTCTTTTTGCGGTACCTTCTCAAAGGCTGAATATTCCATATGCTTAAGAGTATTAAGGGTAAAGCGTTAAGCGTTAAGCGTTAAGAAACTTTACGCTTTTCGCTTCACACTTATCGCTAGTTTTTAAATATTTTTAATCTGTTATTCATTTTATATACCCGTCCAGCTTTTGCTACTTTTTTATCTTCTACCTTTACTATATCTGCGGTGAAATCATTTTCTCCATGTACCAAAGCCGATCCGATACCATAAACATCAACCGGCGCCTTTGCGCTTTCAAACAGCTTCACTTTATCTTTATTAAATCCACCTGAAACCACTATCTTCACCCTGGAAAAGCCTTCCTTATCCAAAGCTTTTCTCACGAGCTTAACCAGTTTTGGATTAACACCGTAATATTTTCCTTTCATTGTTACATTGTTAAATTGTTTCATTGTTAAATTATTACGAGGTCGCACCTCGTTTTGGAGCGATGTATCTACTAAATTTTCCGCCGTATCAATCCTTACCCCCCATAATTTATCTTTTAAAGCTTTTGCCACTTCCAATGCAGTGTTTACACAGTCGTTGTCAAAATCGACCAAAACTATAAGTTTAATTTCAGGATTATGTTTGGTGAAAACTTTTGCCGCCTCTACTGTATTTCCGTCACCTATGGCGATTAAAGAATGAGGAATAGTGCCTACCGGTTCCTGACCAAACCCGTCAGACATGGCCGAAGTGCAGACAGCGGTGGCTCCGCCAACTTTCGCCGCATATCCGTCGCCCGTTTGATTCAGGAAATAATCAAAACGGTCGGCAAAAAAAATCACTCTCTTTTCTCCTGCCGCCTCAACCGCTTCCCGGGTTTTGGTGGCGATTAAAGTTCTGCGTGCCAGAATCCCTAAATATAATGATTCCAGATGGGCAAAATAGGCGTAAGGACCAATTATTTGCATCGCTGTTTCATGCGCTATCAATTTGTCTCCATCCTGTAATGAATATATTTTTAACTCTTCGGATTTATCGATCCACGTTTTGCCTGTATAATAGCCCGTGGCAGATTTAAATAAATCTATAACCTCTGTAGTACCGCAAAGAATGCTTCCCTCGTGTTTTTGAAAAATCTGCATAAGGACAGTTTTGAGGTTTTTTTCTTTTAAAAGAATTTCTTTAGTTCTCTGGAAATAAACCGCACTGTAATACCCTTTTCTGATCTTATCAATAATTTCATCACTCAAATATTGCATATTTGATTTTTTCTGAGAACTTAGTGTAATTTTTACACTAAGTAGATAATATCAATGCTACATGACCGAAAAACATAATTCAAGTGGGAAATTTTAGAGTGATTTAAACTTTCTTTCTACTTACTACTTACTGCTTTCTACTTTGTTATATCACCTTCACGTGTGTCAACTCTCTTTTCCTGAATGAAAAAAGCTCTGCGGGGCGGGCTTGACCAAGACTCATTTTTCTGCCGGTAGATTTGAGAAGATTAAGGTTCATGATTTTTTTACGGAAGTTTCTTTTATCAAGTGACCTCCCGAGAACAGCCTCATAGGCGCTTTGAAGTTCGGAAAAAGAAAATTCTTTCGGGAGCAGGCTGTAAACCACATTGGTATATTCGACTTTCCAGCGCAGTCTCTGCAGTGCGTAATTGACGATTTTTTGATTATATTTTGAAATGAGGAGTTTATCATCTGCCAAATACCAATTCTTTATCAGATACTTCTTCACTATATAAATTGGTATCAATATAAAATACACTACATCAATAATTCTTCGGTCTTTTGTTTTATCAAAAAAAGTATACAACTGCTCCTGATAATGAAAACAATTATCAAGCCCTGTCACTTTTTCCAATAATATCCCTGCTGCAGAATCAAGGTCTGCACTTTCTTCCAAATCCACTTGCGGCAATATACCGTTTGACAAAAAAATCTTCAGGCCTTCATCATCCAGACCGAAAACTGCAAGTTTAATGGAAATTTGGGTCTGCATAAATTGGAATTAGTATAACATGGGACTGACAATATTAAGTGCATTAGAGCTCATATATATGTTAAAATGACTTGAATTTGGAAGGGCCTGTGGTTCAACGGTAGAACACTGCATTCGCACCGCGCCTGCCTTAGTACAAAGGGCCGTTAGCACAGTTGGTAATGCGCCGCATTCGCATTGCGGAGATCGCCGGTTCGACTCCGGCACGGTCCACTAAGTACGGCGGGCAGGTTGCAGAGATCCGAGTTCGATTCTCGGTAGGTCCACTTCGCCCCGACGTACGTCGGGGTTCAGTGCTAGGTTCTCATTATATTCGAAACTCGCACACCTTGGTGTATGTTATACTAACAATTCTTGAGCCACATTCGAGTCGTAAGACGAGAAGGTGATCCTGAATCTCAAGCTTTTAACTAGAGATGAAGGGCCCGTCGTATACCGGCAGTACGGAACTATGGCATAGTTCAAAAAGGGGTTCGATTCCCCTCGGGTCCACAACGTAAACCTATTCAACTTCCATGTTGAAAAAATTCAGCGGATTGAAAAATTGAGCGTGGGTCATATACTCATCGTACTTCAATTTGCAAAGCGTTAACCACCCCAGGGGTGGCCGGATGGACTCCCCTGGGGTGTGGGATCTGTGAAGCACTCCCTGAGCTCACGCTCGGGGCATCTTACCAATCAGGGTTTCGGAGGGCGAAACCCTGTACCGTCCCGACGTACGTCGGGGCTGGTACATGGGTAAAACGGTTGACGACGGGTATAATTAACACGCTAAATTACTTGAGGAATGATAAAGGATTGAGAAGTACTCCGTTTCTCCTGACTTCAAAATGAAGATGTGTCCCGGTAGAGCGTCCCGTTGAACCCATTTTGCCTATAACCTGTCCTCTTCCTACTGTATCCCCGACCGACACATTATATGCTGATAAATGGGCATACAGAGTTTCGTAACCGTCCGGATGTTTAATGATCACATGACAGCCATAACCGTATCTTTGGCAATTGGCATAACTTATTGCCCCTGCGTCTCCTGCTGCGACTGCTGGAGCGCTGGAATTAGCGATATCGACAGCCATATGGTAGGAAACCGGATTTTGAGTAATGAGTCCTTGAGCCGGCCAGATATACTTACCTCCTACTCCAGCAATAAACTGAGGTACCGGACCCTTCTGAAAGACAGGTGCAGCTTGAGGCATCACCCCATCCGGCACAAATACGATTTGGCCAACATTCAGAGCAAAGGTATCCAGATCAGCAAAATCATTGGCCGGAAAATTGACGATGTTTTGGGCTTCAGCTTTGTATTTTTTAGCTATGGAATAAATAGTGTCACCGGGTTTGGACCTATGAGCAATGCCTGTCACAGGAGGAATTTTTAAGATTTGAGCAGGCATAAGTTTCTCTGTTTTGAGACTATTAGCCCATTTGATCGTGTCTACTGATATGCCGAACTTTTCTGCAATTAACGCTAGGGTATCACCTTTAACCACTTCATAATCCAGAATATCAAATCTTGGCTTGTCGGAAATCACCGTTGAAGTGCTTAAATCTTCCAAGGTCAAAGAAGCAGATTCGCTGGAATCTGCAATCTCGTAGGTACTGCCTACTGCTCTGATTGTCGGAAAATTATCAGCAATGACCGGGCCTCCAATAACCGCACCTGCAACGAGAAATATAAAGGATATATTTAAAAAGTGTTTGCTGTAGCGGCCTCTTTTTATAAGAAGCAAATCGACTATAAAATCCTTGGCTTTTTCAAAATGTCCCCCAAAAATTACCAGTCTTTTGCGGGTATAAAAATAGAGAAATCTTATCCAATCTACGACTGTCTGATAAAAATCTCTGGAGATTTTTGCCCACTTATCTGATTTGAGAGGATTTATACCCATCTTACTCCGGTTTGTAACTTTTTATGTTACAAAAGCGGATTAGAGGGGTATATACTGATTCATTTTTAGACGCTTTCAAACAAAAGAAGTATATCATTAATTATTTGAATAAATCAGGAACCTTTACTCAAACTATCAAGAAACTCTTTATTGGATTTGCTCTTCAAGAGCCTTTCAATCAGGGTGCTTGTTTTTTCACTGCTGTCATTCAGAAGAGAAAACATATGTCTCAAAGTCACAACCTTCTTGAAAATATCAGCAGGAAGTAGTAGTTCATCATGTCTGGTGCCTGATTTATCTATTTCAATCGCCGGAAACACCCGGAGTTCCTGCAAATTTCTTGAGAGATGCAGTTCCATATTTCCTGTTCCCTTAAATTCCTCATAAATCAGATCATCCATCCTTGATCCTGTTTCGACCAGTGCTGTGCCTAAAATTGTCAGACTTCCGCCTTTTTCACACTGTCTGGCTGCTCCTAAAAATCTTTTGGCAGGATATAAAGCTGCGGGGTCAAAACCTCCTGAAAGGGTCCTCCCTGAAGGATTAACGCATAAATTATACGCTCTGGCAAGACGGGTAATCGAATCAAGAAGAACGATCACGTCATTACCCAGTTCTACCAATCTTTTGGCCCGGTCCAGAGCTACCTCGGCTACTTTAGTCTGAGCTTCAGGAGCTTCATCAAAATTACTGGCAATCACCTCACCCTTTACAGACCGGCTGATATCAGTTACCTCCTCCGGCCTTTCTCCTATAAGTACCGCCATCAGGTGGCTTTTAGGAAAATTTTCCGAAATTCCATGGGCAATTTCTTTAATAATTGTCGTTTTACCTGCTTTTGGAGGAGAAACAATAAGTCCTCTTTGTCCAAACCCTACGGGTGATACAATGTCGATAATACGTGTAGAAATGGGAGTCTTACCTGTTTCAAGAACTACCTGGCGGTTAGGATAAATTGGCGTCAGATCTTCAAAGTAAGGTCTGGTGATGGAATCATCAGCGTTGATATCATTGACCTTTTCAACTTTCAAAAGACCAAGATATCTTTCATTGTCTTTAGGAAGCCTGGCCTGGCCTGCAATCTTATCACCGCTTCTAAGCTGGAACTTTCTGATTTGGGATTGGGAAATATATATATCACCTTCTCCTGCCAAAAATTTGGGACGTAAAAATCCATGACCTTCACTCATAATTTCCAAAAAACCTGTCACACTTTTTGTAGGAGTATTCGCATACCTGTCAGAACCGTTGGTAAACCGGTTGTTGGGGTAATTTGGTGAAGACACGACTCCTGGAATAAAGTTGGTTGTATTATTAATACCTGTTACCGGACCGGGAATTTCCGCAGGTTTAGTCTTTACCGGCGTGGCCATATCTTTTTCAGCCCTTTCAGTAATATTCGGGGGTGATTCTTCGGCTTCCTGTTTGACAATTTCTGTTTTCTTAGGATCACCTATCAGGTCTTCTATACTAAGTGATGAATCAATTATTAGTTTATTGGGTTTGGTTGGCATATATTACCAAAATAGAGATTAATAACATGAAAAAAGTTAATTTTAGGATACTTTTAATTTCTAGGAGAATAAACTTCCCCTCGAGAAGGTGTATGATTGAGATTTTCCCCGTTTATATTACTGGGTGGGTAGATCGCGATCCCACGGGATCGCGTATACTTAAACCCGATCTCCCGATTAATTCGGGATACCCAAATACGA
>MFJN01000012.1:0-4499 GCA_001779235.1 Candidatus Gottesmanbacteria bacterium RIFCSPHIGHO2_02_FULL_40_13
AGGTTGGGGAAATAATAATGGTCGGACTGGGTAATTGAGTATTCGTATCTATCGGAGAGTTGGTATTTTTACTGCCGTTTATCTTTGTGTAGACAAAAAAACCAATTAAAAGGATTATAACTAATACCAAAACAATGATCATTAAATTCATAAAACTATTTTTATGGGAGGGAGATGTCGCTTGCATGACAACCGCTTCCTGCACCGGAGGTGCAACAGGTGTTGAACTTTCAGGCGAAGGAACAGAATCCTGAATTATGGGTGGTTGTTGATCAGGTAAGTCAGTGTTCATAATTTTACTTCCGGCGTCATGGTTGCTTTTTTTGTTGATGTCAGATTTTGCAAATCTCTAATAACCACGACGATTGTCTGATGGTAATCTTTCACAGCTGTTTTAACATTAGTATATGATGTTCTGAATTCCTGCACCAATGATTTAGGTGAGGAAGTACTTTCAAAATCTGTCAATAAATTTTGAGCCTTTAAGACAGCATTTTGGGCTGTTTCTTTTTTAACAGCCACTTCAGGTATTTTTTCATCCAAGCTGGTTAAATCCACTCCCTTATCTTTTAATTTGGTTATTCGGGTTTGCGTTTTGGCCCATATATTATCCAGTCTTGAAATTATTTTATTTGTCCTCTCTAAAAATGAATTTGCCTGAGTAACAATATTGGCTTTTTTTTCATCAAGCTGTGCTTCCCGGCTGGCTTTTTTATCATCACTTATTTGGAGACGGGTGTTTTTGACGGCTTCCTTTTCAGCTTTTTGAGTAAGAACAGCATTTCTTGCAGGTGAAGGGGAACTATCTTCTGCTTTGGCAATCGGAGTCAATATTAATAACAGCAATGACATGCTTATCAAGCATATTTTTTTCATAATTATTATACCATTATAACGATTGCAAAAATTATGTCAAGCTATCTTGTATCTTCATCCTGCGCAGGTTTTGTCTGTAGCCGGATATTACCCGATTATGGGCGTCATGCGGATGAAATTTGATCATTCCGTCCCGTACAATTTCGATAGTCTTTCTTTTACTCATCCTCCTAATCTGCATAACTCTTATTATAGTCTCAAAAGGAAAAAACATTACCCGGATATTATTAATGATTAAAATTTTTAAACGGCTAAAAAAAGAAGGACGTTTTTTAATTGTATTCACGATGACCCGGTAATTTATTGCATGCGGCAAATATTTTTTAATCCAAATATTGGCCTGAATAAATTTGCGGTAAATATCTCCTTTTACAATAACCGGCTTCATTTGGAGTATTTCGTGGGCTAAATATATATCATGTTCAGTTTCCGCTATGGCTAAATTGTTTTCATCAAGATACATATTCAGGCAAATTTTATTATTGACATTTTGATCTGACGGACGGCGGCGGACTCCCAATAATTCAAAATACAATGTAACAAGAAGTCTGGTCGTCCATAAAAAGTTAGCACTGGTGATAATAAATAAATCTATATCATCCTGTCTTTTAGCATTTTCCATAGCAAGAGCTCCAGTAACACCAACTAGTTTTATGCTGGGAATATATTTCAAAAAGTCAACCAGCTTTTCGGTTAGAATAATTTTATCTTTAGAGTAAATTTTTCTTTGTTTTCGAAGATTGATTATTTTTTCCCGGCCGGTTAAACAATAAAATCCCTGCTTTTTTATTATCAGAGGATTTTTATTTCCCGATTCAATGTTTCTTGCAGACAATTTTTGGGTGTTTTTTATCAGCCAACGGCTGATCTCCTTCCAGCGTAGAGGATAATCAAAAAGATCATGATAGCAAAGAGTTTTCAGTATCGCTTCATCAAGTTTGGAGGGCATACTCTTATGGTGCAGTATTTGCGGAAGTAATTCCAAATCTTAGCAGCACTTGTTTAAAACCGTCATCGGCAGTTTTCAAAGCCGTCTCCGGACTGACTCCGGTGGAGAGAGAATTTACGCTATCTTTTAGGTAGGTAATCATACTGGTATCCAAACCTGCTATCCCGTCATAGGTTTTGGAGGCAAGATAAAAAGATTTCATATAAGGAGCCTGTTCAACAATAGGCTGTAAATAGGTATTTGTCTTTAATAAATCTGCCATATCGACTCTTGAATAAGGTTCGCCGAAAAGACTATTTTGTTTTGTCTCAAGATCAAATAGCTTTTGTAGAGTATCTTTCTGGGACAAATATTTCAAAAATTCCCAGGCTTGGCTTTTATGTTGGCTATTTTGTGCTACTCCTTCCACCCAGAAAGAGGCCCAGCCGACTTTGGGGCAAGTATCGTTTTGACACGGAAGTTGCGGTACTGCAGCTGTTTTAAACCTGAGCTCGGGATTTAATTTTTGGATGGCTGGTATCTGCCAGCTGGGAGCAAAAATCATGGCAACTTTCCCTCCGGCAAATGAGGTGATGGAGTTTTCCATTGTCTCGTCCCAACTATGCAGCGGATCTTCAGCGAAACTTCTGTAAAAAGTCATCGTCTCAACACCGCAGTTGGTTGTATTGTTTCGGGAACAGGAAAAAAGCGAGTTCCAGAGTTGGGTACCGTTTTGGAGCATCATCATGCCCAAAATATCGCTGAAGTGTTCGATATTTTCAGCGGTACCTAAAGCAATTCCGGCGGTGATGATTTTCTTATCGCTTGATTGAACAGTCATTTTAGCTGCGGCGTCTGTGACATCAACCCATGTTTTGGGTACAGAGACGTTTGAGGCTTTCAATATATCCTCATTATAAAACAGCATTAACCCGTCGATTTCCAACGGTATGCCGTAATATTTATTGTTTATTTTCAAACTATCCAGAGCGGCCGGATAGAATATTTTTTTGTATTCCTCATTATTGTAAACACTGTCAGGTACTCCATCAAGTTCGTTTATGAGCATCGGAGTCCAGGTATTATGAAATCTGAAAATGTCAGGACCTTCACCTCTGACAATAGCTGCCTGCAGTCGTTCTCTATATTCAGTCGAATTTTGCTGAATATAATCAATATCAATGTTTGGATGTGACTTTCGATATTCATCTATAATCGGCTGAAAAACATCCCTGCTTTCCCATAATCCCCAATAAGTCAGGGTGACCGGGCTATTTGGCACAACAGGCGTGGAACGGCCTTTGATAACTTTAATGATAAGAAAAACTATTCCGGTTATTAAAAAAATAAAAAATAATAATATCAGGTATTTTTTGGCATTGGAGTGGGAATACATTGGCGGAGGTTCGTGCATAACACCGAGGGGGGGAGAATTATCCTGCGCTGCTGCAGCGAGCTCGGAAGCGCCTGCTGCATCAGACTGATATGGCGCCGGAGATTTTTCAATATTGGTAGCTTGATTATAAGCAGATTGATCTGACCCGGAAAAAATATCACCGCTTTGAACAGCTGTCGGGTTATCGGTATTTTCGTTGCTTGGTGAATTATTCATCCTTATGTTATGATAACCTCATTAGATTTTCTGGTCAAGAAAATAAACCCTTCTTACTCGTCCCGACTGAATCGGGACAGTTTAGAAGGAGTTATACCCGTAACTATTTCAATGGTGTAGGGTATACTTCTTCATATTAATTTAGATGGCCGTGGTAAAACAAATCCCTAAAATAAAAACTGCCTCTCTTAAAAGGAAAATATTCAAAATATCCCTTGGCGGCAGTTTATTATGCGTTGCCTTGATTATTTTTACCCTGATCTATTTTGAATATAAATATAAAAATAAAATTTATCCGGGGGTTACTATCGATGCTGTATCATTTTCCGGAAAAACTCCAACAGATATTGAAAACTATTTTCAGAGTAAAAATAAACCATTCAACGATCTTGATATTACACTCCAATTTGAAGAAAAAACAGCAACCCTATCGGGCAATGCTCTGGCTGTTTTTTATGACGGTAAACTTTCGGGAGTTCAGGCGTATTCGATCGGACGAACAGGTAATATTACCTCCGACGCTTATCATAAATTTCAAGCCGTAACCCGAGGAATTAACCTTACCAGTGTGGTTTCTTATAACTCCGGTATAATCGAAGAAACTATCAATAATATGGCCATCAGCATTGATATTGCTCCACGGGATGCTCTTTTTAATTTTGAAAACGGCAAAGTAACCGCCTTTGAAACCTCTAAATCAGGCAGAATTTTAAATAAAAAACAGGCCCGTGATATGGTTGCCGCCTACATTTATAAATTAGCAAAAGATAACAGTCTGCTGTCAAGTAAGATTACTTTAAACCTTCCGGTTGATGACGTCGAGCCAAAAATCACGACCGAAAGCTCCAACGGCTACGGTATCCGTGAACTTTTGGCTGAAGGAAAGTCCAAATTTGCGGGCTCAATCACCAACAGAATCCATAACGTAGTTCTGGCTGCCTCCAGAATCAACGGCAGATTAATACCCCCTAATGAAGTTTTTTCATTCAACGATGCCTTGGGAGACGTCTCATCATCAACAGGATTCCAACCGGCCTATGTCATCAAAGGCGGCCGGACAGTGCTTGGTGACGGAGGGGGAGT
>MFJN01000012.1:4519-4696 GCA_001779235.1 Candidatus Gottesmanbacteria bacterium RIFCSPHIGHO2_02_FULL_40_13
TTTTTAGAGCTGCTCTCAATACCGGCCTTCCCATTATAGAAAGATTTCCTCATTCTTACCGGGTGAGTTACTATGAACAAGAATCGCCTCCCGGGTTTGATGCCACGGTTTACAGTCCTAGTTACGACCTGAAATTTAAAAATGACACCCCTCACTACATTCTTATACAGGCGGAAA
>MFJN01000012.1:4842-13058 GCA_001779235.1 Candidatus Gottesmanbacteria bacterium RIFCSPHIGHO2_02_FULL_40_13
ATCAAACAGGTTGACTGGAAAGCTTGGGGAACCAAAGTAAATTTTGATTATAAAGTTACTAAAAACGGCGAAGTGATCAATAAACAGTCGTTTTTCTCCAATTTCCAGCCGTGGCAAGCTGTATTTTTAAGAGGTACTAAAAACTAACTTTATTCAGAAAATCCTTTATACCCATCGTAGATCAATTTGCAAAGCAAAGTGAACGTACGGTGGGTTATACCGCTATCATATTTCGTATTCTTAAGTGCAAGCGGTATAATTTAATATGCTGAATAAAATCTACCGCCTTAATGAAATCGACCGACTTCTTTTGGCAATAAAAAAAAACTGCCAACCGACGGTTCTCGTCGGAGGTTGTTTTGATATTATTCACATCGGACATATCAAATTTCTTAGAGCCGTTAAAAAAAATAAATCCTGTTTAATCATAATTCTGGAAAATGATGCCAAGGTGAAAAAATTAAAAGGGGCAGGCAGACCCTTTTTCACCCAATTAGAAAGAGCCGAGGTTCTGGCAAGCCTTTTAACTGTTGATTACATACTGCTTCTTGGTGATATGTCAAAAAATCACGACTATGAAAAATTGGTCATTGAACTTTCGCCAAATTTTATCGGCGCAACTGAATCTGATCCTCTTTTTAAAATAAAAAAAGTACTGGCTGACAGGGTTGGAGCTGAACTTATTATGGTTCCGAAGATAGATATGCAGTCCACCACCAGAATTGCCAAACTGTTGGAACTAGATTAAAAAATAAATCCAAACCAATGAAAATACTTGCAATTGAAACAAGCTGTGATGAAACCGCCGCGGCAGTAGTTGTAGACGGCCGTCAAATTTTATCAAACATAGTTGCGTCATCAATGCCGCTGCATAAAAAAACAGGCGGAATCATTCCCGAGATTGCCGCCAGAAAACAGCTGGAATTCATTTTACCTGTTATTGAAAAAGCGCTGCGTCAGGCAAAATTAAAGCCCAATATCCACATGCCAGTCCCCAGAACATTGTTTGACGATATAGATTTAATCGCGGTAACAACAGGTCCGGGACTTATCGGCTCACTTCTTATTGGAGTGGAAACTGCAAAAACTTTATCCCTTTCAATCAGCAAACCTCTGGTCGGTGTTAACCATATCCATGCCCATCTTTATGCTAATTGGTTAAACAGCAGTAATCAACCCGGTTTTCCGGCTATCGGCCTGGTGGTATCAGGCGGACATACGGAACTTTTTTTGCTTACCTCACATGAAAATATCAAGTGGCTGGGAGGAACAAGAGATGACGCGGCAGGGGAAGCCTTCGATAAAACTGCCAGATTGCTCGGTCTGGGCTATCCGGGAGGACCGGCTGTCTCGGCTGCGGCCGAGAAATTTCAAATTTCAAATTCCAAATTCCAAAATAAGATAAAACTTCCAAGACCAATGATCAACTCTAATGATTTAGATTTTTCCTTTTCCGGTTTAAAAACTGCAGTTATTCGAGAAATAAATAAATTAAAAACAATGAAGCAATGGAACAATGAAGCAATGGTTCAACTGGCTTATGAAATCCAGGAATCCATCACTGATGTGCTGGTTAAAAAAACCCTGCAGGCCTCTCAACAATATAATGTCAAGTCTATTATTATAGGCGGAGGAGTAGCAGCTAATAAACGTTTAACTGAAAAATTTCATTTAGCAATTAGGAATTTGGAATTAGAAATTAATCTGCATATCCCTCCTCCAGCCCTTTGCACTGATAATGCAGCTTATATCGCCAGCTTTGCTTTTTATCATCAAAAACAAATCCGGTGGCAGGAGTTAAAAGCCGATCCTCAACTTCCGGTTGAAGTCTAGCTCTTTCCTCTTTATAATACCGATCAATATGGATAAAATATACAACCATAAAGGAATTGAAGAACGTATTTATTCTATGTGGGAGAAAGGCGGATATTTTACTCCGAAAATTGATCCGGCAAAAAAACCATTCACTATTCTTCTGCCTCTGCCCAACGCCAACGATCCCATGCATATGGGACATGCTTTGTTCACTGTGCAAGATATTCTAATTCGCTACCATCGCATGAAAGGCGATCCTGCATTATGGCTTCCCGGAGGCGACCATGCCGGTATAGAAACCCAATTCGTTTTTGAGAAATACCTCTCAAAACAAGGAAAAAGCCGTTTTGATTTTGACCGGGAAACGCTCTACAGGATGATCTCCGAATTTGTAGAAAAAAATAAAAATATCAACCGAGACCAGATGAAGCGTCTCGGTTTTTCATTAGATTGGACAAGATACCATTACAGCTTAGAACCGGAAATCGTAGAGACTGTTTTGGATACATTCAGACAATTGTATAAAGACGGACTTATTTACAGAGATGAAAGATTAGTAAATTATTGTACCCGCTGCGGTACCGGATTCTCAGATCTTGAAGTTAAAGATCAGGAATTAGAAGGACTTTTATATTTTATAAATTTTCCTCTTCTGAAAGGCGATTTTATACAAATTGCCACGACCAGACCGGAAACGATTTTAGGTGATGTTGCAGTTATGGTAAATCCTAAAGATAAAAGATACAAGCATTTGGTTGGAGAAACAGTTATTTTGCCAATAACTAATCGAAAAATTCCAATTATCGCGGATGAGCACGTGGATATGAAATTCGGAACAGGAGCGGTAAAAGTCACTCCTAATCATGATTTCAATGATTTTGAAATCGCCAAAAAACACAAACTTTATTATCCTCCTATTATCGGTTTTGAGGGCAAGATGCAGAATACCAAAACCGACTATGACGGACTCAAAGTACTAATAGCCCGAGAAAAAATATTGGGAGACCTAAAAGTAAAAAATCTTTATGCTTATGCTAAAAAACATCATATGGTAGTTAAAATTTGTTACAAGTGCGGAAAAACTTTAGAACCTTTACCCCTTCCTCAATGGTATGTCAAAACAAAACCGCTTGCTGCACCCGCAATTAAAGCAGTCAAAGAAGGCAAAACAAAAATCGTACCTTTAAAACGATTTGAAAAATTATATTTTGACTGGATGAAAAATATTCTCGACTGGAATATCAGCCGGCAAATCGTTTGGGGGCCAAGACTGCCGGTTTGGTATAAAGTTGATGGAAATGAACAAAGAATTTGGGTATCTTTTTTGACGCAAGGATCGGTTAAACAAGGATTAGTTGATCAGCATTTACGAGACGGCTACAGTTTTGATGAAATAGTAAAAGGCCTGCAAAGATTGTTGATTCCGATCTACGAAAATAAAAATAAACAGCCGGAAGTTTATGTAGGGAAAAAACAACCGGAAGACGGACTGTGGATTCAGGAAACCGATACTTTTGACACCTGGTTCTTATCAAGTCAATGGCCGTTAACAACGCTCGGATTTCCTGATAGTGAAGATTTCCGGTACTTCTATCCCACAAGCCTTTTAGATACCATGTGGGATATTCTCTTTTTCTGGGTGGCGCGTATGATGATGATGGGATTATATCGCGCTAAAGAAGTTCCATTTAAAATAATTCATTTACATTGCCGCATTGTCGATGCTAAAGGTCAAAAAATGGCTAAAAGCCGCGGTAACGTGATGAATCCTATTGACATGGTTGATAAGTATGGAGCAGATGCGCTCCGATTCTCACTTATCTTCGGTGCGGCACCGGGCAGTGATATTGCCATTTCTGATGATAAAATTCGCGGCATGAGAAATTTTTCCAATAAAATTTGGAATGTAGGCCGCTTTATCAAGATTAATATCGATAATTTTAAGATACAGAACATTGATATTTCAGAATGCGGTTTCAAAGCACACAGATCACATCTTCAACCTGCCGATAAAAAAATACTCTCTCAACTGGGATCACTGGAAAAGGCAGTTACAAAAAATATCGAAGGCTATCGTTTTGATAAAGCAGCAGAACGATTATACGAATTCATCTGGCATGTTTTTGCGGATAAATATATAGAAGCTGTCAAAGAGAGGTTGAAAAATAATGATCAGACAGCTTTAAGCGTTTTAAAGAAGGTTTTTGATGCCTGCCTGATTTTACTGCATCCTTTTATGCCGTTTGTCACCGAGGAAATTTATGAAAAACTTAATTCGGACAGAAAAATTCCTCTTATCATCTCCAGCTGGCCTCAAGTATAACCGCAGACTTTATGTGGATGTTTCGCTGATGGAAATCTTATCAATGGAAATTTTTTCAGTTGGTTTTGATTTTTCTTGATTACCGTTTTCTACTGTCGACACATCTGCTATGACATCAATTGTTTCTAATCCTTTGACAACCCGACCAAAGATGACGTAGTTTTTCGGCAGATCATAGTCTTTATGCATAATAAAAAACTGACTGCCATTGGTATTTCGACCACTATTGGCCATAGCTATAATTCCCCGTTTGTATTCGCGGGTAATTTTTTCATCTTCAAACTTGTATCCCGGTCCGCCTGACCCGTTGCCTTGTGGATCTCCCCCCTGAATCATAAATCCTTTAACTATTCTGTGGAATAGAGTTCCGTCATAAAATCCCTCACGGGCTAAAAAAACAAAATTATTGACGGTAATAGGCGTTTCTTTGGCAAAAAGTTCTATAACAATCTCACCTTTGCTTGTTTGAAAAGTGGCAGAATAATTTTTATTCTGGTTAATGGTCATGGCCGGCTGAGAGTCATATTGTTTATTTTTCATAACAGCAGCAGAACTGGCTTCAGACGTTTTGTTTTCAGGAGCAGGCGCTTTGGAAAATAATAAAATGTATAAAACAACTCCTGCAATTATCAAAAGAATAAAGAGAAAAAATTGAGACAGGTTTGGTTTAATGTTATTTTCCATGTGTTGTGAGGTTGAGGTTTATTAGTTTTACAGATATTTCTTGATATTGGCATTCTTGCGGGTATCGCTAAACCATTTATCAAACAGATCCCTGATTTTTTGCTGGTGAAGAATCGATTCTACTTCTTTATTTACTGCAGCCGGATCGGTAGCGTTTTTATATGCCGCCTGGTTTTGACTGGTGTAATCTTTTATTTCGCTTGGGGATACAGTCGATTCTTTGTCAAACATTTTTTCAATGGCTATCTGAATCTCCAGCTGTTTTTTAAAATCGCTTTCTGATAATCCCTGAGCAAGAAGGGCATCTTTCAGAGTTGTTGTTCCCTGCAGCTTCTGTTCAACATCTTTTATTCTGACGCTGATATCGTCATCTGTCACAAAAATTCCTTTTTGCCGGGTAGCGCCAAGTATAAGCCTTTCATTGATGATATTATCCAAAGACTGCGCGCCGAATCTTTTTATGAGGTCGCCGGTTAACTCAAACCTGGAGATCGGCTGACCATTGACTGTTGCCACTATAAAATATCCCTTGAACTTCCAAAATAAAACGGCTCCTATCAGTAAGACAATAATGATGATGTTTTTGACGGATAAGAATGCAGGCAGTTTTTTAGTGCTGGACTGTAAAGGTGACAATGGAACCTTTTTGGGTGAAGATTTTTTTAGATTTGCCATAATATTTCCATAATATACACTAACATTGCCTCTTTGACAAGAACTATTATTGTATTATTTGACTTATCAATTTTTACTCTGCTATCCTGATATATGTAATGTAAAGGATCGGAGGTGAAATTTTTTGAAAAAAACAGATAAGACTCAGATATTATTACTTTTTAAAATGCTTATTGCCAACGGGCTAATTATTTATCTGGCGGCCTACTTTTATCCGGGTTCTGTAGTTTTAGGTAACGCCTCGTTATCAAGTATGGCAGCCTTGACTGTCACAGCTATTTTACTCACTTTAATCATTTCACAAGTGGAACCTTTGTTGAAACTGGCTAAAGTCAGACTGAAAGGCGATTTTGCCATGGCAATTGTCTATGGACTGGTCAATATCATCGGTCTATGGATTATTGCCCGCACGGCAATCTATACCGGTTTTGGCATCTCAACAGTTTCGGTTGCCGTCATTTTGGGAGTCGTCTTAAATCTAGCTCAGTATTTCGTCTGGAAATTGGTAATGGGGAAAAAGTAATCAGGCGGAGGAAAGTTTTTGTTTAATTAAAGTCGCAACCAACGAACCGTCTGCCCGTCCTTTGGTTTGAGAGACAACAAGGCCGATGATCTTTCCGATGTTTGAAGTGTCGGTAAGACCCGATAACGTCTGATCAATGATTTGATTTAACTCTTCTTCTGCCATTTGAGCCGGAAGATATCGCTGTATAACAGTCAGCTGTTTTTCCTCGTCTTTTACCAAATCGTTTTTATCAACTTTTTTAAACAGCTCGATAGCTTCTTTTCTTTTTTTCAGCTCTTTTTGTAAAATGGATGAAACTTCTTCGTCGAATAAGTCTTTTTGCTGATTTATTTCTGCGTATTTTATTTCTGATAAGACAAACCTTAATACTTTCAGCTCCGAAGTATTTCTTTCTTTTAAAGCCTTGATTATGGATTGTTCTATATCATTTTTAATCATAAGTTAAGATCATTTCTTTTTATAAACTCTATTTTGCCAGAAATCAGGTCTTTTGAAAAGCGACAATTTCGCGGTTGATAAACTCTGTCTTGCCGCCGTATAAAATAGTCGAGCGAAATGTCAGTTTTAAATTATACCTAACGGTCAAATCAACAGGGAAAAATTTCATCTGGGAAAAACCCAAATTTAAGATTTTGGGGACTATTTCCAAAAAGTATATTCTGTCATACGTCGTGAAAGTTGGAAAAATCATGATCACGCTGGACTTGGGCTTTAATAATTTATGAAATTCCTGAAAGGCCTTCAGGTATAAATCCGCGAGCTGAATTTGCAGTTGACTGATAAGTTTAATATCCGGTTTTTGATAAATCGGCGGAGATAAGAATGGTTCCGTAACAATCGTATCAATCGAATTCTCCGGAATTTTTTGGGAAATTACTGAGACATCTGTCTGTATTAATTTAATATTGTACGACGATAACTTGTAATGCGGGAAATTCCTAAAAAACCAGTCTAAATTCTTTTCAGTATCACTGACTGCTCTGAAACTTATATCCGCACCTGTCACTTTTTTAATGCCTAGTGCTACTGTCTCCTGAATAATAGTTCCGCTGCCGCAGAAAGGATCAAGCAGCGCTCCATCTTGAGCCACACCTGACAGATTTATCATTATTCTTGCCAGTTTGGTCGGAATAATCCCCGATTTTTTATCAAGATATGGCCTGCCCGCATCTCTTCTGCCAAAAAGTTCAAAATCCTGGACTACTAAGGTTTTACCCATAAAAATTTTGTCGGGAGTGATAATCAAAACAATCTCTGTTCCCTGTGACAATAATTTATTTTTTACGACAGAAACGCTTGATAGAATTCTTTCCTTAACCCTGACAAAACCGACCCGGAGATTTTTTTCGCCAAGTGACCTTTTAATTTGCATATTAAATCCGATCAACTGCCGGCTCAAAATCTGCAAATATTTTTTATCTCCTCCGCCGTCATAAAGACTAATCCCGATATGCAGTTTGGAAGTTGCAGCAGAAAAATACCTGCCGATTAAGTTATCCGCGGTAAAAAAACTGTGGAATTTGTTCTCGCTTTCGTCAAGTCCCGTTTCGTCTAAAATTTGTCCTATTTTAATGATACCGCCAAACGTGTTATTTAACTTATCGCAATCAATTTTGACAGCTGATTCTATGACCAAAATTTCTTCCGATAGAGAAATAATATTGAATTTTAACTGCAATTTGGCAAAAACCGAAAGGGCTTCAGCGGTAGATAAAACGTGGTTTCTTCCTAAAACAAAAAAGTATTTAAACATTACTGTATGATTTCTTCTTCGTCATATGACGTTTGAAAATCCTCTGTTGAGGTTAATGTTTCATCAACAAATTCAGTATTTTTAGCTGGTTTGGCCGTGGTAAATTTATAGCTTGTCAAAATATTCCCATAAACTTTTTTCCAGTAATCATCCCCCATCTCCCCCTCTACCTGATAAAGATAACCGTTGTGAAGTGCTGAGGTGATGATTTTTTGATTGGGATCTGTAATAAGAATCTTTATTGCCGATTCGTCTCCTAATGTGGTATCGATTGCACCCTCTGCATCATTTTTCCTGGCCCAATTATCTAATGACGTTTCATTTGAGTCTTTAGTCCAGAGGATAATTCTTCCCGGGTAGGTATCGGAAGTCAGCTCTATATGTGCATAATTAATCTTATCTTCGTCATGCGGATTTAATTTCAGTCCTTTGGGATAGGA
>MFJN01000012.1:13104-13246 GCA_001779235.1 Candidatus Gottesmanbacteria bacterium RIFCSPHIGHO2_02_FULL_40_13
AAACAATTGCGACAGAGAGGGTGATTAAAATTATTTTTTTATTTAACATTAAAGGAAGTATAGCAATTTCACTTGATAAAATACACTCCTTTCATCTACAATACCATTATGAAGAAATTTGTCTTTATTCTTTTTATCTTGA
>MFJN01000013.1 GCA_001779235.1 Candidatus Gottesmanbacteria bacterium RIFCSPHIGHO2_02_FULL_40_13
CAAAAATAAGCTTGCTACTAACTACTTACTACATACTACTACCCAATTCCAGGAACAAAAAGTGGGTAGTTTTGGCGACGCGGGGTGCTTTTCGTTTTACCCGACAAAAAACTTGGGCTGTTTCGGGGACGGGGGAATGGTGGTGACGAATGATAAAGAAATTTACGATAAAGTAAAGTTACTGCGGATGTACGGGGAGAAAACCCGTTATAACAGTGTAGTGCTTGGAAGAAACAGCAGACTGGATGAACTGCAGGCGGCAATACTTCTGGTTAAGCTGAAATATCTGGATAAATGGAATGAAAGAAGAAGAGGAATAGCAGAAAAATATTACCAAAGCTTTCGATATCAAATTTTATCGACTCGACGAGTCAAGAATAAAATGGAGTCTATTAATTTGCCTCATTTAGCAGGTCCTACCGAGTCTGCTGAGGTCGGCCATGACTTTTTTCCGCACCTCCCAAACTCGCCCCGCTCAACGGGACTCGAAGCCGTGGGCGTGCTCAAAAAGCATGGCCTCCCCGCAGACTCTTTCTTTCACGTTTATCACTTATTTGTTATCCGGACAAAGAAACGGGATCAATTAAAAAAGCATCTGGAAGAAAAAGGGATACAAACAGCCATCCATTACCCTGTTCCTATTCATCTGGTGCCATCGATGAAATATTTAGGATACAGAAAAGGAGATTTTCCTGTTGCTGAAGAGTTAGCCGGTCAGATTTTATCATTACCGATGTTTCCTGAATTAACCGATCTGGAAATAGAAAAAGTAGTTTCAGCAATAAACGTATTTTATTTATGATTAGAGAGTTGAAAGCGGGTGATATAGATCAGGTGGTGAATATTCATCTGGGTCAACTGTCGGGCTTTCTATCGCAACTGGGAAAGAATTTTTTAACCAAGTATTATCAGACGAGTCTAAGCACCCTGGAGATGTTTACCAAAGTCGAGGTAAATAATGAACAAATACTAGGTTTTGCTACAGGAACGGTGAGGCTGAAAGGTTTAATTTTTAAAATCATATCTCAAGACATAATTGGTTTTATTTTCTTATTTATGAACATATTTTTTACTCACCCGTTTTTACTTTTAGGAACTGTCAAAAGTCTAGCCTACCCGGGTTTCAGTCAAGACGTCCCAGAGTTATTAACTATAGCCGTCCAAAAAAAATATCAGAAGAGGGGAATCGGCAAGAAATTGTTTCAGGCAATCAAAAAGGAATTTCACCAGAGAGGTATCGGACGTTTTCAAGTAAGCATGTATAAAAGACTGCCCGCCGCTAAATTTTATGAAAAAATGGGATGCCGGCTGTTCAAGACATTCACTTTTCAGTCAGAACCCATGAGTTATTATATGTGTAACAGTTACTTACCCAGTTAGTCATACCGGGGGGGCATAAGCGACGCCAGAATGACACTCTGACATGCTAAAAAAATTATTCGCCCATAAGCAAAAACTAACTTTTTACATTGTTCTAGTTATAATCTTAGGTTATCTTCTGAATTGGCATTACCGGCTAATCCTTATAAGGTATTTTGATATTGATGAATTTGCTCATCTGCACTGGGGCTATAATCTAATGGCCGGAGAATATCCATACCGCGATTTTTTCTATATTTTCCCGCCGTTTTTTCTTTATCCCGTGGCTTTAATTATCAGTGTTCTCGGCAGAAGTGTGAACGCACTGATCAGTGCTCGAGTAATGATTTTTTTGGCTTTTTGCGGTATGGGTCTTACGACTTTTCTGATTACCCGAAAGCTTAGAAATACTCTGACAGCCCTGATTGCAGTTGTTGTTTTAAGCATACTGCCTATCCCATCAGATAAAATGCTGGAAATCCGGCCGGACAATATCGCGATATTTCTTTCTCTGGCAGGATTATATGTATTTATGCTGGCGCATGAAAAAAAATCACAGTTCATTTTTTTTCTGGCCGGTTTGTTTTTCAGTCTAAGCCTTGGTTTTGTGCCAAAGACGATATTCTTTCTCATTCCTCCCATGATGATATTGATCTTTGATTTTATTACTAAATCTTCAGTCATTAATTTTAAAGAGTTAAAAGACGCGGGGAGTCTTCACTTCCTGCCTTTTATATCGGGAATAAGCTTGCCATTGCTCGTGATTATCTTGTTATTTATTTATTACCAAAAACCTATCTTAGCAATACAGAGCATTACTAGTATTTCAGCTGCAATTACTACCCTTCTTGGAGCTAAATTTTATATGAGGCCGGATATTTTTTTCTATCCCAACGATACTTATTACGGCCTTCCCGGCTACAGCGCGCCATTTTTACTTAACCACCTGATTTATTTTTCAGCTGCCCTCTTTGCCATTTTTTTTATGCTTTCATCACTTAGCCATAAAGACAATGGTAAATGCCTCCGGGAGTTTATGGTGGGAACATCCTTTTTTCTGAATCTTTATGCTTTTGTCTATATTTTTCCCTTAAAACACGCCCAATATCTTATTCCTCTGACACCTTTTATCTCCATCTTTTTTGCGATTTTATTGGAAAAGATTACCCGGCACAGACTGATTCACAAATACCAAATGACGTTGATCGTAGCAGTACTGGTCTATTTTTCCTTTATAGCAAGAGACATGTATAAAGCCAAATCCAGATGGACAAATCAGGCGACCATCAGCAATATCAATAATATTTTGACCGCGATTCCCAAAGAGGAAAAGATGTTTGACCTGACCGGTGAGACTGTTTTTTTCCGCGACGGATATTATTTCTGTTGTCTGCCTTACGGGCAATATGACGAAGGGATTCCGTTTCAGCTGCCAAATCTGGAAAAATCCCTCAGGGATAATAATGTGCATTTAATACATATTGGGGAGGAAAGCAGACTTGGTATTCTGCCTGCTTATCATCAAAGCATTATAAATACTTATTATATAAAGGACAAACTGGGGATGATGACAGCTGGTAAAAAGATAGATTTTGAACAGGGTAATATCATCAAAAACTTTGAAATAATTGCCAAAGGTAACTATATCCTGTACTGGAATGGTGCTGTGCGGGTGGATGGATCGGAGGCAGTTGTGAAGCTGGATGATAATGACGTACGGAGCGAAAATATATATTTATCTACGGGAAAGCATAAAATTGCCGCGTCTCAAAAAGGTGAATTGATATTGAAATATCAATACTGATTATTCTCGCGGGGATTTTGTCATCGGGAAACCCGGCTAAGATTAATTTCAATGAGTAAAAATAAAAATCACCGGATACTTTTATTACTTTTGCCCTATTTGCTTATTATTCTCATTGCTTCTTTAGTTCGTTTTTTCTATTGGCAGTATGCTCCATACGTTATTGTATCGGAGGACACCTTTTCTTATTACGAAGTAGGACAGACCATGCTTAAGGAATTTTTTTTCGTGAATAATTCCAGAACTCCGGTATATTCATTATTATTAACAGTAGTGGTAAATGGATTGGGGCTTCCTAATACGCCTGTTTTATCATGGTTATTTTTTGAAAAAGTCCTTTATATGATTCCTTTCCAAATGATTATGGGATTATTGGGATTATTAATACTTTATCACACCCTTAGACTTTTGAAACTTAATCCAATTCTTTCTTTGATGTTTATTCTGTTTATCGGCACAAATATAATTATTTTTTCCTGGGAACGGTTGCTTTTGACAGAATCCCTTGCCACTTTTTCACTAATTCTTTTGGTTTATATTTCTGTCAAAATCTTTTATAAACCCGGGTTTATTTTTTTCTTTATCTTTTTATTTCTTTCTATATTTTCGGTGATGCTCAGACCTTTTAATATTGGTTTGCCGGTAATTCCTCTGATCATTACGATCTTAATTCATCGAAAAATAAAGGTAGCTGTTTATATAATAATAATTCTTTTACTGTACAGCGGATTTATTCATATTTATAGCGTAAAAAATCAGCAGCGTTGGGGATTTTATGGAATAAGCCAGGTGAGTGATATAAATTTATTAGGAAAAATATTAGAGTATAGGCTTCCATTATCTGCGGGAATAGAAGAAAAATCCATTTACGACATGGTATCCGAATATCAGATGCTGAGACGGGATTCGAATCCTTTCCGTTTCTTAGAATATTACAATCTAATAGATGAAGAGAGTATACCCAAACTCCTGCAATTAAAAAAATTTGGTTATTCAGTAATTTCAGCGAATTTGCCGGAATATTTATTAAAATCCACTTTACTGCTTCCGGGCGCTTTAATGGATGTATCCGAAAAGATTATTATTTTGCCACCAGAAATGAGTACTACCAGCAGAATATTTAATATTAATCTTGAAATTTCCCGATCTGTGCAGATTATTTTTTTCCTTATCTTTATCTTCAGCGGGATATCAGTTATCGGATTCCTGAAAAAACCGTCTATTATTAATTCAACTTTGACCCTCGCAGCTGGAATTTCACTATATCAAATAGCTCTTGCAGTTTTTACAAGTCCGGGTGAATATGGAAGACTGATAGTTCCAGCTCAGCCCGTAATGTATTTCTATTCTTTTTACTGGTTTAATAAGATTATTGATCGGGGAAAAAAATATTTAATCCGCCTCCGCGGAATTTTCCGACCGTTAGGCCAGAGGAGTTTCAACAGGGAACAAGAAATATTGATTAACATATGGAACGAATCAGACCTGAGCTGATATAAAGATACTAGGAGAGTTTGATACTTTAATTTAGATTTTTTATCGGGATAGGTGAATGATTTTATATTTTTCTTTTAAGACCTCGACAATATATTTTATTCCTTCAACAATTATGTTGAATTTTGATCTGCGGGTCAGGCCTGTGTAATGGACCGGAACAGAAGTTATCCTTAGGCGATTATACATACCCCGTAATGCCAGTTGGGTCTGAAAAAATATACCACTGGAATTACATAATGGCAGAAGAGGAAGTATTTTTTTTCGCTCCATGAATATAGTTCCCTGTGTATCCGAAAATGGCAGTTTAAAAAATATTTTGGTGAGGTAGGAATGCATTAAAGTCGCAGTTTTACGGAAGATGTTTATCCGGTAAACGGATTGCGGGTGGGTTTTTGAGGCATAAATCAGATCGAACTTAGCGCATAAGGAAAGCATTTGTTCTAAATCCTCATACTTAAACGGATTATCAAGGCCGTTGCTATAAACATAAGGAAATACAGCCTTTAAAATACCGTTTTTTAATGCGGTGCCGAATTTATCCGCATGAATATAAGAGACATTTAATAACTTTCTGCAAATCTTCCTGCAGAGAATAAGCGTATGATCTTCACTGGCGTTCTCACACAGGATTATTTCGAAATTCCGAATCTTGTCTTGCTTTGAAAAATAATTCCAGAATTGCAAAACAGACTTTTCCAGCAGAGCTTCTTCATTTTTCACCGGTATGATGACTGAAAGGTCAATTCTTTTCATAAATGGAAGTGGATGAGCTGCTAAAAACTTTCTGTAAATGCCATTTTTCGATCAGATCCTGTCTAGGCGGGTCAGTATCCCGGCTGTAGAAAAGATAGGAAACGGAGTATTTTTTTAAGATTGCCGGGGCATCTGTATCGTTTTGGGGTGAAAAGACGCGGTAGGCATCCTCCATTTTTTGTGCCGGGGCATAGGTATTCGCCGGATGTCCGTAAACGACCTTGTTATGGGTGTAAGCCGGAAGCACATTTCCCAAAAAGCCTCCCGCCAGAACAATGGATTTATCAGGGGAATTTTCATCCAGCCATTTAAAGGCTTCCACTACTTCTCTAGGTAGGTAAATATTATACGGATAGGTGGTCCATTGATGAGACTGGCTCATTATGGAAAAATAAAAGGGAATCAAAGAATAGATTACAACGATGATTAAAATTAAAGCACTTATTATTTTCAGACGTTTGGCAAAGATTATTTCCAGATTCATTAATCCAAACCCTGCCAAAATACCGATGGGTATATAAGTGGCGGTTTCCAGAAAATAAACATCACCCAGGTCAGGCAGGAAAAATCTGAATAATGGAATTCCCGGAATTGGAAAAATAGCCCATCCCAACAGCATAAGAGACAGGACGGATAATTTTTTGACTATTAGTTTGAATCCGAAAAGCATGAGCATAAAAAAAGGACCAAGTGACAAAATATACTCCCATAATCTGAAGGAGAAAGTAAATTTCTCGGCAACTTGATTATATCCCGACCAGGGAAAACCCGTACGGGACAGGTAAAAAAGATAAATAAGGGACAGTCCGGAAAGTATAACGTAAATTGCAATAAGCATGATTTTATAAAACGAATCCTGTCGCAGCCTCTGAGGTCGGTATGACTTTTTTGCGCACCTCCCAAACTCCCCCGATGTTACATCGGGGTCGAGGCCGTGGGCGTGCTCAAAAAGCATACCTCCCCGCGGCTGCTTCTTCTCTTTCGCGTCACCCGCTCGAGATAAATATTTTAATTTTATGTAATCGTAAGATAGATAAATCTTATAAATTGATACCATTAAAACTGCCATTCCCAGTCCGCCTAAGAGGTTGAGCATGGTAGCAAAATATACAAAACCTGCGAAAAATCCTAAAAGTCCTGCCAGCAGACAATGGCGCAGTAATTTTTTTTCCAGAGCTTGAGACAGAAAATAAACTGACCAGACAGCAAGAATCGTGCTGAAAAGATGATGGGGGATGTAGGTGATTCTCATGACGGGATCTAGTCTTGTCCAGAATGAAAGATATTGATGAAAATCCATCTGTTTGTTATTAAAGCCGATCAGCCAGAATCCGTTATTGATAAGAAGAAATATACATGCCCGGATGAAATACTTTTTACTTCCAAAGATTTTATGTGCCAGAAAAAAAGAAGATAATATCAGCAGAAACCCAAGTATGATTCTTGAGAGAAAATAAACATTGACAATAGTTAAATTAAACCATTTCGCCATATGTCCTGTTAAAGCATAAAAAGTATGGACAAAGGCTGGAGAAAAGTTTTCCGGCGTCATGTATGAAGTGAGCAGCCAGTGTCCGTCGTATCCCTGGCGCATCAGGGACAGGTAATAATAATAATCTTCAGGATGGTTGTGAATTAAAGGAAATATAGTATCAGCTGGAGTGCGTTTCAAAAGAATGAGGTCAGGAATTATTGATATCAGAACAGCCGTTAATGCCAGCAGAAAAACAATTAAATACACAAGTTTCCCTCGAACCATAGTTTACTCTCTAGTCATGCTGAATTTATTTCAGCATCTACGAATATGATAATGACAATAACGCAAAACTAGTATTTAGGATTGGTTTTTTAATACTTTTCATGTATCATTGGCTTGTTTATTTTGTCTTATTATATGAATAATTCTAAAGTTTTGAAAGTCGCAGTAATCGGGGTCGGGGCAATGGGGAGAAATCATGTCAGAAGTTATTCATCATTACATGGCGTCAGATTAGTGGGTGTGGCGGATGTCAATGAAAAACAGGGGCGAAAAATTGCCAAGTCGTACCATACCAGGTTTTACACCAGATATCTTGATTTAATAGAAACAGAAAAGCCCCAGGCTGTAAGCATAGTTGTGCCCACATCATTACATTACCAAGTCTCAATGGACTGCATCAAGCGCGGAATTTCGGTCTTAGTGGAAAAACCTCTCACCTCAACTATCGGGGAGGCAAAAAAGTTAGTCTGCGAGGCAAAAAAAAGAAAAGTTGTCTTACTGGCAGGACATATTGAACGGTATAATCCGGTTATTGTCAAACTTCAGAAATTGATTAACTCAGGGGAATTTGGCGACATTTTATCTATCGTGGTAAAAAGAGTCGGACTCTATCCTCCGAGGATCAGTGATGTCAATGTGGTGACTGATTTAGCGGTTCATGATCTGGATATAATTTGTTCATTGCTTGGAAAAACCCCAAGCAAAATTTATGCCAGGGGAGGCAAAGTATTGAATAACAAAAGGATAGACCATGCGGAAATTTTCCTTGATTTTAATCGCTTAAGCTGTTTTATTCAGGTAAACTGGATTACGCCGGTTAAAATCAGAACTTTGTCCATTACCGGAAAAAAAGGATACGCAGAGATCGATTATGTGGCTCAAAAGCTGGATATTTATAAATCTAATAATAATACCGGACAGCCTGCCGGATTTCAGGAATTTCTTTCCAAATTCGGCAGTCCTCGTAAAGAGCAAATTAGACTAAAAGGCGAAGAACCCTTACGACTAGAACTTGAAGACTTTATACAGGCTGTCCTATTAAAAAGGCCTACTTTGGTCACTCCGGAAGAAGGAGTACGAGCCGTAATCCTGTCCCAGGCGGTACTGAAAAGTATTACCAAAAATAAACCAATAATATTGAAGTATCCCTAAAAATGAATACCGTAAAACAGCAGCATAATTTTTTCATCCATCCTACTGCAGATGTTTCTCCTAAAACTAAAATCGGGAAAAACGTCAAAATCTGGCATCAAGCACAAATAAGGGAAAGAGTAACAATCGGAGATAATTGCATTATCGGGAAAGGGGTTTATATTGATCATGATGTGGTTATCGGAAATAATGTCAAAATCCAAAATTACGCCAGCATTTATAGCAGGGCTATTATTGAAGACGGAGTGTTTATCGGGCCTTATGCCTGTTTAACCAATGACAGATATCCCCGGGCAGTAGATATAAGAGGCAGACTTTTAAAAGAAGGAGAATGGCCGTCAGGCATGATTCATATAGAGAAAAGAGCTTCAATCGGGGCAGGATCTATAATTTTAACCAATATTACCATCGGTACTAATGCTATGGTAGGTGCTGCCAGCTTGGTGAGTAAAAATGTGCCAGCAGACACTTTGGTTTTCGGAGTACCGGCTAAAGTTATCAGAAAATTGAAAAGATGAAAGATATTCCTATTTCAAAACCCTTTATCGGCAAGGATGAAATAAATGCCGTGGTAAAGGTGTTAAAAAGCGGAAATTTAGCTCACGGAAACGTCGTGGCCCGGTTTGAAAAAGAATTTAGAGAGTTTATCGGCGTCAAACACGCGATCGCAGTTTCCAGCGGTACTTCAGCATTACTAATTTCTTTATTAGCTCTTGAAATTGGTCCGGGTGATGAAGTAATTACCACGTCATTTACTTTTCCGGCCACAATTGAAACCATATTATCTTGCGGAGCTATCCCCAAACTTGTCGATATTGATCCTTCCACCTTTAACATT
>MFJN01000014.1 GCA_001779235.1 Candidatus Gottesmanbacteria bacterium RIFCSPHIGHO2_02_FULL_40_13
GCTTCAGAGTAAACTATTTTGTCGGAGAGTGTGAGGTTCGAGCCGAAGATTTTTTGAGCAAGTACTTTTTTTGCGTTTAGGTCTGTGTTTCTTGCGATATTAGCTGCATTAGCAGCTTCCATAATCCATTGTTTCATTGGTTCGAGCCAAGCATTTTGCGTTTGTTGAAACTTGAGGATTTGCTCCTCAAGTTTTTTCTTTAAAGCAAGCAGATCTGATTTTTTAATAAGGTACATATCATGCTCGATGTCTTGTTCAAGGTAAGAATCAAGTAATCTTTGAAGTTTTTCATTGATTACCTTAATTTCTGCTTGCTTTTCGCCAACAAACGCATGGCAGGATTGGGCTACATTGATTTCTTCACTTTTTAATTTATCCAGCATTTTATCTGCCCAATCCTGTCTCAAAGAAACTGTGGCTATATGATTAGATAACTGACGATCAAGTTCTTCCTGACGGATAAAAGGTTGATTACATTTGGTAAGTTTGGATTTTTTCGTACATCTGTAATAGGTATAAGTGGCATAACGGTTAGTACCAGGATAATATTTAGTTTTTTCTTCAGCGGTAATCATCATGCCACATTCACCACAACGAAAAAGTCCTGTTAGGGGTTTAATAGGCCGTAATGTTTCTTCTTTCCAGGAATGGCTGCGTTTTTTCCAAACCTCGTGAACCAGATCCCACAGTTTCTTTGTAATGATTGGCTCATGAACCCCTTCGTGGATCTCGCCTAAATATTTAAAATGGCCATAATAGAAAGGGTTGGATAATATCTGCTTACTAACTCGATCAATTTTCCAAGGCTTACCACTTCTACCAACTATGCCATTTTTAGCCAAAAAGTTACAAATATCAAGGATTCGATATTTGCCGGTAGAAAACATCTCGAATGCCTGTTTAATAATAGGAGCACGCTTTTTATCTACTACAATAATCTTTCGATTGTTGATAATAACATTTCGATAGCCAATAGGAGCAAGACCTGGTTTTTCACCTCTTTTAACTTTTTGGCGTATTCCCCTTTTGGTATTTTCTGAGAGCGAGTCCACGAAGTATTTACTTTGGCAAAAAGCCATATTAAGGGAAAATTTACCTTGAGGAGTATTTTCAAACCAATGTTGAGGAAACTTTAAGTCTTTTAGCTTACCAATATCTAAAAGGTAGATAATTTTCCCACCATCTACACTATTGCGAGCAAGTCTATCCGGATGCCAAGCAACAATACCTTCTGCTTCACCAGCTTCTACTCTACTAAGCATACTATTAAATACACCTCTGCCAGGAAGTTTAGCTGTTTTAGCCTCGGTAAGCTCCTCTACAATATTAATACCTTGTTGCTTGGCATACTCCCGAAGTTCCAAAAGCTGATCTGGTATAGACCTCATCTGCTTATCTTCTACATCTGTAGACTTGCGAGCATATAAAAAGAATTTTTGCGATATATTCTGCATGGCAGTTTTCCACTTTAAAGGCCGCTCTGGTGTAGCCAACTCGATTGCTCAAGTTGTCCAAAGCGGCCATTAAAAAAGCAATCGAAAAGTTGGCTACAATTTAAATATACAAACTGCCAGCAGAAAATACAAGTAGCAAAAATTCAAATTCCTTATGCTTTTTGCCAAAGTTTTCCTCCGAAGGAAGAATTATGAAACAATTACTAATAATATAAATATCACAAGAGGGGTTAAAATTCTAAAAAAGGTACTTGCAGTTAATTGAACAAGTTCGCGCTTCGCACTAAAATCTTTCGGCTTGCTTTTTCTCGCCGACAAAATAGTTTACTCTGAAGCTCTAAATCAATGGTCCGCCCTACGGGCGGACCCGCCAACTCGGGACTGGGAGCGAGTATATGATATTGCTCGAATGTATTTTATCAAAAATTACTGATGCTTGCTATTGGGTGCGTCAGCGTCAAGCTCTTTCTCGTATCCTAACCTAAATCTGTAATCCCAACCTCTATTTTTCTATCGGCGTATCGTATCGTCGCTTCGGCCGCCTAACGGCGGCCTTCGCTCACATCATTAATTTTGTTAAATTCCTTTCTTGCAATATCTTTGAGAAAATTGTCGCAAGTTTTATTTTCCTTCCCCTATGCTCTAACTTATTATTTTTGAGTAATTTTTGTATAAATTTATCTTCGATCGGTAGTCTAAGAACTAAGAAGCTGCTGTAGTTTTTCTTCCGAATCTATGCCACTCAAAAGAGCCAACGAATATTGGGCATCTTCATCAGTATTTGCCAAAAGCACTGTTTTTTTATCTTGCAGAAAAACGGACAGTTTTTTCAAAAGACTTGGTCCAATTTGTTCTTCTTCAATAGAACTGCCAGCTTGTTCGGAAAACCTTCTAACAACCGATTCGATATCCTCTCTCTCCGCTGCTAAATTTATTCCCATTTGCATTGCCGCTTCATCACCTAATTGTCCAATTCTTTGAGCTAGGTAATAAATCTCTTGATCTGTAAACTTTATGTCTATTGTTTTACTTGTATCTCCGGGTTCGCTTTTTGGTAAATCTTGGGTAATAATAGGTATTTCCGTCTTATCTGCAGAGCCTCCCTGTTTTAATTGATCAAAAGTAACTTCTCTTTGAAGTACTTGAATTATCTCATCAATACCCAAATCATGATATTCAGGTTGTGCTTTTACCCAGTTATAGAATCTTCCCAGATAGGGTGGGACTTCATCTGGTTTAGTTGAAATCCCTCTGATTTTCTCGGTTATACCCGAACGGGCTGTTGTTCCGGAGACGATAGCAAGCTTCAATCTATTATTCCTGGCTTTGGGATTTTCAATACCCTGGAGAGTATCTACATAAGCTGCTCTACAAGCATCTTCAAAGGATTCATGCATAAATCCTGTTCTATCCGCTTTTACCTCAAACAAGGCATAGGCTAGTTTTTCTTGTCTTACTCCTAAATCCTTCCCGGGTATTCTGGCAACATTTAATTCGGCAGGTTCACCAGGTACCGGAGGTTTATCTGGAACTGGGGGTTGAGTTCCAGACGGCAAGGGGGCGGAATCTGTTGGTTGTTTTATACCAGCTTTTTGAAGAATTTCTTGAAAACTTATTTTTCTGTGAACAATTAAGACAAGCTCTTCCATGGCTAAAGATGCATACTCTGGTTGAGTTCTAATCCATTCAAGAAATGTAGATAGACGAGTACCGACTTGATCAGATGGTTCTGTAAATCTTCTAGTGAGACTTTTACGTATTCCATATAATGAACCTAAAAGACTCGTTTCTTTTCGGCGTTTTTCTGAATCTGTTAAATTTAAATCAACGAGTTTGTCCGGGTAAAGACTATAGCAAACACTTCCAAAAGATTCATGAAGAAAGCCAGTTCTTTCTGGATTAATGGCGAAAAGAGTATAAACAGCTTTTTCTTCCCGAAATCCTAAGTCTACTAAATATCTTCTTTCTCCATTTTCTCCTGCTAAACCTTGCTGTTCAGCTGTATTGATCCCTCGTGTATACCGATTTCTAGTGGCAGAAACTCCTAATTTTCTCAGATAATATTCAAAAGGTGGTTGTTCTATGCCTAGTTCATTAAGTTCTGCAATAAGATTTGCTTGAATCCGTTTTACTCCCCTGGCCTGTTCCAGTAAGGTATTTGCTTGACCAAGTTCAGCTTCAACTCCCTCCAACTCACCCTGTGATGACAACCTAGCGGCTTCTCCATAATGAGCGGCCGCCTTTTCTGAATGATATTTAGCCAATATTTCAAAAAATCTTTCCATTTTTATCTTATAGCGCCAAATGATATCATTTTTATAGGTTGATTGTCAACCTTAACTTAGGTATAATATGCCCCGAATGTCTGCAGAACAACGGATTATAGTTGAATATGATGGGAATTATGCCGATCAAATGGACTGGCAGGCAGATAAATTAGCCAGATTTGCTGGTTTGGGTGATCTGCGTACCCAAGTCTATATTAGAAGAGGTCTTGCGCATCCTCAAGCTAGTTATACAGAACTTACCAATGTTTTAGCGTGGAGAAGAATATTAGATCCTGCTAGTATCTTCAGCCCGGGGAACCATGAAGAACATGATCAAAGAAAGGACATAAGGTCTAATTTGGCAACAGCATCGTCTGTGGTTTTCATCAATGACCAAATACTAATTCAAAATAATAAGGATAGGAATAAAGGCGATGTGAATGAGAGAGAGTATGTGAGTGAAGTGAGCAATTTGGTGAATAGCGGTTTGAGAGAAACCTTGAATATAGAAAAGTTTAAGCAGCATCAGTGGGCATTCTCATTTGCGCAATATGCATGGAATTTCTTGAGGAATGATAGATGGAGGTATACCGCTGCTGTAGCAGCATTCCCTTTGGGTTTATATTCTCTTATAACTGGCGTTGGCCATTTTCTTGAAAATTTAAGAAGAGGTCAACCAGAATATCTTCATATTTCAGCACTAGTTATAGCCGGAGTATTTGGGACAGGGGTTGGTACTTGGCGTGGGAGAGAACTCGTCAAATTTTATGAAATATTAGCTATGAAGATATTAGAACTCTACCCAGAATTAGCTCCTTATCAGCTAACCCCAGTAGATTTTAATCCCTTAAAGCATACAGCAAACTTGATATTGGGAAATGCATATTTATCAACATGGGGTAGAAGATTAATTGAATACAAACCTTAGGAACTGGGACTGATCATTTCCTGGTACAGTTGATGAATATACTGGCGGGAGACTCCTACTTCTCTGGCAAATTCAGACAGATTGATTTCTCTGTAATGGCGTTCTTCCAGATACTCTTTGAAAGCCTGACGAGTTTTATCCCTTACTAATTTTGGAGAAATTTTACCCTGTTTTAATAATCTGTGAACTGATGTAGCAATCTGTTCAACTGAACAAACCAGTTGTTCAGCCATCTGCCTGTAGGATAAATCTCTACTCTCTCCGCATAAAAGTTCAGCCTTAAAATCCAGTACTCTTACACTCTTGTGTAATACTACTCTCATAGGCTCGATCTTTCCTCCGCTAATCAATCTGCTTCTTGAATTGGTGGCTGATAATAGAGTAACCGGACGATTTAGCCTCCTTGATGCTTCTTCTGCCAACGCCTCATTTGATAATCTGGGATTTGATTTCACAGCCACTTCTACTATTTCATCCAATTCTATAGTTTGTTTTCTGGGACCCTTTAATTGGATTCTCTCGACCAGACCATCTCGAATAAGCTGGGTAATAATATAACCTATGTGCTCTTCTGTCTTGCCTAACCACTTGGCAATTTGGCCGCGGCTTAAGTGAGCTTCTCTTAACTCTTTAACCTGGTTATAAATTGGCGACCTTTGTGCTTGAGAAATAAGTTGTTCGGCGTGCTCCAAAGCGGTCAGGACGCTTTTGTCCACATCTTTAGGTAAAAGCCCAAAAACTGCACCGACCCTTTCTCTGAATCCGTCCAGATCTTCACTTTTACGATTGTATAATGCTAAAATGGTTTTTTCTTCCTCCGGCAGCCTGCCCCAGACTTCATTGTTTTTTCTGGCTTCGTCAATAAATCTGCGTATCTTGGCAGTTTGGTCGATGGTGACAGATCCATCCGGCCCTTCTAATAAAGATAGCCGGCGTACCAATCTGGCCGCACTTTTGACATAATGCCTGCGAGTTTTTCTGACTTTCTTTTCTTCGGAGGAATCCAGCAGACCCATTCTGAAGGCTGTTTCTTCAGCACTTCTTCGATAAGCATAACTTGGGAGATCCCGCTCCCATAGAGCTTGTAATCGCTCATTCCCCCGTAATCCTTCCAATGCTTTTACTTCGATTTGTCTTACCCGTTCCCTGGTTAGATCAAATTCTGTGCCTACCTGCTCAAGAGTCATATCCGAGCTTTCGAAACCGAAGCGCATTTTCAAAACCTGCCTGCTTCTTTCATCTAGTGTTTGCAATGCTTCTTCCACCACTTCCGCATCTTTTTCGTTGGCAAGTCTTCCTTCGCTTTCTTCAAAAGCTGCCTCTGCTGTGGGATCGGATAAAAAATGCTCAAATGGAGTATCTTTTCCGGGTAATATTTCCTGATTTAATGATTTAACATCCATAACTCCGGATTCAATGGTATGCAACACATTTTCAATGGCAGCTCTGGTCAGTTTTGTTCTTTGAACCATGAGATCTCTTAACTCCTCCAGGCGAGGAGGACGACCGTTTTCTGTTTCAAACTGACCGATGATATATCTTGCTTTACCCAGTGCATCATGAGTATGAACAGGAACCCTAATGATTAGGGCCTGATCATCAGTTGCTCTACTCAATGCCTGCCTTATCCAATGCGTGGCGTAAGTAGAAAGATGATAGCCCAAGCCGGGATCATATTTCTCAACTGCAGTCATTAAACCGACTGTTCCTTCCTGCAATAGGTCTGAAAATGGCAGACCAAAATGTCTTTTAATATTAGCTGCCACCAGACGCATATTAGCGTACACTAGGACATCTCTTAGATTTTGACTCTCTTCCAGTAAATTAGTAAATTTATCCTGATCTTTGGGATTGACTAGTGATAAGAATCTTTGATCAGCTCTCAAAGCCTCTAAAGAAGAACTGTTCCGCATATGTTCATAAACCAGAATAGTTTGTTCGTGAGTTAAAAGAGGAAATTTCTGCATCTGATTGTAAAAACCAAAAACCATCTCCTTTTCCTCCTCATTAGCCGCACGGACAAGATCACCAACTCTTGGAAGAGCAAGATCAATTTCTCTGCCTCCGTCATGAACTCGATAATGCTTTCCTTTCTCTTCTACATAAAATTCATCAGGATCTGAAAATTCATAACGCATTCTTCCGCGGACCTTGCCGTCTTTTTCCATCAACCTTCTTTTGATCAGTCTATCAGTGACATTTTCTGCTCGATCAACATACAAATCCAATACTCCCCCAACTGATGCTCTATCGCTCAAAGCCACCGACCTGTAAAGATCTTTTGTTTCCATGAAGAATAAGCCATCAATAACTGAACCAAATTGTGCCAGCTCATCATTTAACCTGCTTACTACCCTTTCATCATAGGTCCCCTGCTCACGATCTAAAAGATCACCGGTAACAAAAGGAATGTGGATAGTCACCTTTTCATCCTGCCCAAAACGATGAACCCGATCCACAGCCTGAACATAGCGGCTAATAGCGTTCGGTCCAATAAACAGAATTACTTCTGTGGCCCTGTTTTCCGGGGAACAAAGAGTAATAGATTCCCCGGCAATGGTGTAATTTCCCACCAGCACTTTTACTCCATCTCTCCGTCGAAACTCATCCTGTACTAAAAGTCTGGCTTTATCACTCAAACTGCCGTCAAGAGTGGCAACGGATGTAATTCCTGCCTTGTATAATCTTTCCGCAATGGCAGCTGTGCTTATTGCTGCGGTAATTCGTCCCTCTCCTGTCACAAAGGGGGTAAAAATAACTACTTTACGACCATCGGCGATAATTTCATTAACTTTGTTAACCAACCAGGGGAATTTAGCTTGTGCTTCAAGAGACAGCAGGGCGTAAAAGCGGGCAAATTTACCCTGATGTTTTTCCATGACTTGACCGGCTAGTTCCTTAAACCTAGCTTTTTCTTCATCAGTCATGGAATCTAAATCTATGGCTATATGAATTGTTTCTTTAGGGGGCAAGTCTGCTATTTCTTCTTTTTTGCGTCTGATAGAAGCATCTCTTAACATTAGATACGTACCAACTAAATCTTTCATTAAAGACCTGATTTTATCCGCAGGCAGTAAATGAGGATTGGCCAAGTGGGTCATGATTAAAGGTTCAACCAATTCTTTAACAAATGGAGTACTGGTAGCCAGAAAAACTACTCTTTCCTGATCTTCTCTAAGATAGGCATAGAGCCTATTGGTTCTTTTAGCCACCCGGTCTTTTCTTGTGGGATCCTGGGCTTCCTGAATAATGGATTGCAAGAAACGCGATTTAACATTGTGTGCTTCATCCACTATGGCAATTTGAAAATTATACCTTCGTAAAATCTGCTGAAAATAAGGATGGCGGAAAAGGTCATAGTTAACTAGGGCAATCTGTTTGTCATGAGAGGGATTTTTTAACATTTTCTCCAGCTGTTCCAATCTTTGTCTTAAGTGGTAATCAAAACTGGGATCTTCTCTCTCATCTGTAAAATTAACATTGGCTATATCCAGAGCATCGGTTAGGACATGTTTAGCTAGTTCCCCCTCCCAGTTATCTATAACAGACTTGCTACCCACCACTAAAACTCTACCGGGTTGAGTCAAAGAGGTGTTTTTACCATCCAGCAGGTTTAACGCAGCTAAAACCAATATCAGAGTTTTCCCCGTTCCAGGTTCATCTGTTAAGATTCCTCCGTTTCGCTCCATTAAAATTTTAATTCCTTCAACTTGATGAAAAAATAGATGCTTGGGATGACCTGTTCTATCTTTATCCTTAAAATACTTGATCCGGTCGGCGTAAGCGGCTATTTCCTCAAAATCCTGATATACTAGAGGCAAGACTAAATTCTTAAAATAAGCCCTTAAGTTTTGATCGTCCGGCAGTTTAGTATCAAGACTTAAATCTTCCTGTACATATCTTTGCAGAAACTCTATCACTACCTGGGATGATGGTATAGCTCCATCAGCGTACTGAATTTGATACTGCGACCAAAATAAAGCTACCGGTTTATACAATTCACTCTTAAATAAGGGCAGGTAATAAGCTTGCCTCATTGTTTCCAGTAACTGCTGACCTTCAGGCAGATTAAAAATTTCTGCCAGATTGATACTTGCTTTCACAGCCTCATCCAAAGTAGCGGGTTTTGTTTGTTTTGATTCAGGAGTAAGATTTGTCAGTGCCTGCTCCAGGGCTCTTTTGACATCTGCCAGAGAAAGAGGAAGGGGATTTTCTCCAGCATGTCTTGCCACTATGTATTTTGCTAATGAATCTAAAATCTGATCCTTATTATCAAGCCGGATAAGAATGATTGAATTTAGGATAAATTTGGCCTCCTCCGGAATAATTTTTCCTGCTTCTAAAACCTCTGCCGAGCGGTCTCCAAACTCTTTGGGAAATTTAACAGCAAGTTGTAATTTGACATCTGCCGGAGAAAGATCATAAAATAGCTGACTTCTCTCCCGGGAAGGTCGCATGGGGAAATCTGCAGGAACTTGATCTCTAAATACTTCCCTTAATTTATCAATGCTTTGAGCGCTGTGCAAACCTTGAGCAAAGGCCCTGTATTTGCCTTTACTTAAAGAATATTTTAATCGGGTGAGATCTTGAGGATCAAAATAAGTCAAGAAGTGCCTGAATGAAACAGTTCCATCCAGAGTTTGCAGATCCCTACCAAATTCTTCCCAGAAACTGGGATTTTTGGCTTTCTCCAGCTCTTCTTTAAGCCCCCCCCCTCGGCCTTTTCAATCTATATTCAATTAATTCTCTGGCTGCTCTGACTGCTTCCTGAAACTGCGGATCATCAGTAGGGGGAGCAAAAGCAGTAGCTAAAAATTCCTCCACTGTGACTTTACCATCCTGAACACGCTCTCCATAAGTTTGATACCAAAGATAACTATATTTTCCATTAATCCAGGGTTTGGCAAAAGGATTTCTTTCGGGGTGATAACTGGTAACAAACCCCTTCAAAGTCATGGTACGAGGCTCTACCCTATCCAAGTCATTTCCAAGCTCTGTCCAAAATTCAAGACTGTGTGGAGATAGGTCTTGATCTCTTTCAATTTCTCTAACCATTTTGACTGCCTTTCTTTTGATTCTTGGTGCCTGCTAAATCTGATTGAAGCATTCTTTTGACTGTTTCATATTCAGAAGGTGAGAAGCGCAGCTGTGACCTTGTTATTTCCGGGCGGGAGAATGTACGATGTCTTAATGATTTTATTCCAACTCGTTTGAGGGCATTTTGGACAGCTCCTTTTTTCGCATCCAGATCATTAGCCAGGTCTTCTACAGTATAAAATAACTTGCCCCCTTGAGGTTCCCTGATATCATTTATAGCAACGGCAAGTGATACTCGCGGTAATGCGACTGGAGTTTCTTCAGTATCTTTTACAGGTTGCTTTGGTAATGCAAAATTAATGGCATCCGCGATATCCCCATCAAACTGCGATATTAAAAGAGGTAATAATCCTTTTTTCTTAAACCAACCAAGACTTAAAGGTGTTAGTGAATCTTGTTGAGATAGAACAATTTCTCTGGAAAAGTCATCTAGGCTTGGTTGATGACTTTTTCCCTGCTCCTCTTGGGTAAATTTGCGAAAAACCATCCATCTGGCTGCATGTTTTATATTCCTGGGAGGAAACCATCGCCTATAACCTCTATCAAACAATTCCTGACCGTAATATTCAATTTCTGTTTGCTCTCTGCTTCCTTCTCTAAATAAAATGTTACCTCCGGGTCTTAAAATACGGTCTATTTCCCAAAGCAATGCTTCTTTTTTAGTTTCATCCACCCCCGCGAAGCGATCACATTCCACTAATACATCAACAGAACCTGACCTTATCTCTGGCGGGAACGGAGGGGTATTTTGATTAATAGGAAATAAATGATATCTGCTATAAAAAGATTCTACCATCTGCTTTATTTCTTCATCGGGATAGCCTCTAACATAAAAATCTAAATCCTGACTAAAATAGGGGGTAAAATAATCTGCAATTTTTTTAACTGTACCAGCCGGTAAAATTTCTCGGTCGCGGGATCCGATCCCTTTCATTCGGCTAAAAATACCGAGAACAACAGCCATGCTATTAAAAAGTTGCTCTCTTAATTGTGGTTCTTTAGTCACATAATAAACTGAACTGGTTTCAAAACTATAGTTGTGGGTAATTAAACTCCTTTGAAGGATTAAAGTTTTTATATCAACTTTCTTAT
>MFJN01000015.1 GCA_001779235.1 Candidatus Gottesmanbacteria bacterium RIFCSPHIGHO2_02_FULL_40_13
ACCTGGCCTTTTTCCACCGCCCATTCAATATCCTGCGGGAAGTAATAATGTTTTTCCAGTTTTTTGCCTAAGGCAGCCACTTCCCTGATTTTTTCATCACTGATTTTTTGTTTAATTCTCTCCGACTTTGACAGGCGAACTTCCTTATTATCAGCCCCTTGTTTGATCATTTTTTTATTCTGGTCTCCTATTTGGCGACGCAAAATTGTCAGATCTCCCTTTTTCAACTCATAATGATCAGGCGTGACTGATCCCTGGACGATCAATTCGCCTAAGCCTAATATCGCTTCAATGGTTATTTTGGCTTTGTCATTAGTGACTGGATCGACCGTAAACATGACCCCGGAGGTTTCGGAAGCCACCATAATTTGGACGACTGAGGCAATGCCGACTTTCATATGGTCAAATTTCTGTTCTTCACGATAAAAAATTGCTCTGGGTGTAAACAGGGATGCCCATGACTGGTGTACTTTTTTCAGGACATTGGCTTCTCCGGAAACATTCAAATAGGTATCCTGCTGTCCGGCAAATGAGGCACCTGGCAAATCCTCGGCTGTGGCTGAAGATCTGACAGCCACCAGGGGATTCTTTAAAAGAGCCGACAGTTTTTGCAGTAATTTAAGTTTTTTTTGGCTGCGGGCCGCCAGTTCCGTATAGGCGAAAATGATTTCACGGCTGATATCCTCCGGAATTTTTTCATGAAGTATCAGTTTTTGAATATTTTTGGCAATTGAATTCAAGAGGTTTGAATTATGGTGGTCTAAATTATGAAGCTGATCCCTGATTTTTTTCTCCAAGCCGCTTTCCTTAATAAAGCGGAAATAGCTTTGCGAAGTAATCACGAATCCGTAAGGCACCGGAATTTTCGCTTTGAACATTTCACCTAAATTCGCTCCCTTGCCTCCCACCGTACCGATATCATTTTTATCAATCTCCTCAAACCAGGCAATAAATTTGTAATTTTTCATGAAATATCCTCCTTAACATTTAATTTTTGTTTAAAGAAATCGACAAAAGGTACCGGAGCCGGATTGACCCCATGAAGTATCGCCAGGTAGAACGAGATAAAGCCAAACAATTGTAAAAGTTCCAGCACTTGGGTAATTTTACTGCCGCCGGAAAGATTAATAATTTGAGATGTTAAACCGTTTTTGGCTACAATCATCTCAGTCAACTTAAGCCTTAATCTGATTTTATCACGGTAAAGAGCTGAATTGATAAAGATAAATTTATGAGTTTTGGCCACTCCTTTGGGAAATTGCAGGCCTTCGAGCAAATGGTGGTTTAGTTCAGGCAGGGCAAAATAATCGGCAAAATGCTTAGCGGTTTCATTTAAGGGGTTGCGGACGGGATGGAGAGCCCCTTTGAGAAAATCGCCGGCCACCAGAACCGCTATCATATTTTCCAATTGTGAGGCTATTTGTTTGGCAGGATTAGCGGCCAGCGGTATATTTTCCGGATAGAGTTTGTTTTTCTCCGCCAAAAAGTCCAGCGTTTTGAGGAAATCATCGCTTTTGAGTTTGAGAAGCCCTATTTTTGCCAGGATGGCCAGCTGGGAAGCGATCATATATCCCTGTCCCAGACGCGGCTGTTTGGACGGATTAGCTTCACCATCAAAGACGTAAGTCGGTAAATTATTTTGTCTGCCTAATTTTTCGAGCGTCCCTCCGCCGCAAACTAAAATCAGCGGAATTTTTCTTGCCAAAGCCTGTGAGAAAGCACTCAAAGTTTCCTCGGTATTGCCCGAATAGCTGGCCGCTATAATGAGCGTCCTTTCGTCGGCATATTTTGGCAGATCGTAATCGTCGATTACTGCAAAAGAGGTTTCAGCTTCATCTGAATAGAGGTCTTTGATGATCCTGCCGGCGTATGCAGAACCTCCCATGGCGCAAAATAAAACACGGGCAGGCAGAGGTATTTTAGGCAGAATAAGCTGATCAGCTTGCCTCCAGGCGGTTTTCAATTGTTTGACGAAATATTTTAAGGACAAAAGGCAACCGCTTTTATCAAGGTCGGCCATGGCCTTTAAATCGTCCAGTCTGTTAGTCATTTGTACTATTTTTCTCTGGCGCCTAATTCCTGCAAAACTGCCATTAAGTCCGTCAACTTTTCCTTAAACAATTCGCGGTTTTCCGCTTCCATATTCAGTCTGATCAGTGGTTCGGTTTTGGATGCCCGGACATTAAACCACCATGATCCGAAATCGACGGTAACTCCGTCCAGCAGATCCGGATTTTGCTTGACGTAGTATACAGTTAAATTATTAAGAAAAGCGTCGGTTGTGTCAACTTCAAAATTAATTTCGCCGGAAGAGACGTACTTCTCGTATTTTTGGCGGACATGGGACAATTTAGCCTTTTTTTCTGCCAAAAATTCCAGCAATAGGAGGCCGGCAATGGTCGAAGAATCGGCAAAATAATTATCCCGGAAATAAAAATGGCCGGAATGCTCGCCGGCAAAGAGAGCGTTCTGTTTTTTCATTTCCGTTTTGATATAGGAATGGCCGACCCTGGTTTTAATAGCGGTACCTTTCATTTTTCCGACAGTTTCCGCCACGATTTTGCCGGAGGTCACACTGTAAAGAATTTTGGCAGGACCTTTTTTTGACAGAAGGTGTTCGGCCAAAATAGCGCAGGTTATTGAGCCTGACAGAAGATTTGCCTTATCATCTACCGCAAACATGCGGTCGGCATCCCCGTCCAAAGCGATACCGCAGTCAGCTTGGGTTTCCCTGATTTTCCGCTGCAGACTTTCAAGATTCCGCGGATTCAGAGGATCGGGAAGATGATTGGGGAAATGTCCGTCAGGTTCAAAAAATAAGGGGATGATATTAAGTTTAATTTTTTGGGCAATTTTTTTCCAGGTAGGGCCGGCCATGCCGTTGCCGGCATCTACCACGGTCTTTAACGATTTGATTTTTTCGGGATTTATAAATGTCAGAAGATGGCTAATCCAATCATTATAGATATCCATTTCTCTGATTTTGCCTTTAACTGAAGCTTGAGGAAATTGTCCTTTCAATGCCAGCTCTTTTATTTCCGGCAATCCGAATGAACCGTGTAATGGGACAACTCCCTTTTTGACTATTTTCAAACCGTTATATTGAGGCGGATTATGAGAAGCGCTGATAATAATTGAAGCAGGAAAGCCGTATTTGCCTGAAGCAAAATAATTCATTTCCGTCGAAATCATACCTAAAACAATGATATCAGTGCCCTGGTCAGTCAACCCGCTGACCAAACTGCTAAATAATTCTTTTGAGGAAAGTCTGGCATCATAGCCGACCGAAATTTCCTTGACTTTTAAATATGAGGCAATGGAGCGGCCTAAGATATAATATGTTTCCTTATTGACTTGGGTAGGATAAACACCCCTGATGTCGTAATCACGAAAAATAGAGGGCGCAATGTTTATTTTTGCCAAAATATTATTTTATGAAAAAATATGATTGTTTTAATGCTATAAATTGACAAGAAAGATGTCAATAAGCTGGTCCATTTTAAAGGGGGTCAAGCCGCTTTTAAGACGGTAATCAATATTTAAGAGTGCCCGGTAATTCTGCATCAGAGAATCAGCCGAAAAATTTTTGGCCTGATGGCGGAATTTAGTTATCTGCCAGGGAGCTAATTTGCCGCTGGCGGCAATTTTCGCATCCGACATCATAATGAGCAAACGGAACTGCCGGACAATTAAGGCGAAAATAAGTTCCGCTTCTTTTTCCTTTTGCAAAGAATGGAAGTAATTGAGCAGGACCCCGGCCGGCTGTCTGCCCAGATCATCCAGAAATTTAAAAAGCAGTTTGGGAAAATCATATTTAAAAATCTCCTCATTTTTAAATAGCTTGTCTTTTCCGCTGACCTCCCGGTCTTCCCAAAAAATAATCAGGTTTTGATTACTTTCCTTCCGGGCGTAGTCGAAAATCAAGTCCTTTTCCTTTTGTTTAGCTCCCTTAAAGAAATTTTCGATGACGATGGTTTTATTCAAGCTGAAGAAAGAGGCCGCTTCATTGGCCAGCAGTAGTTCGGCAAGATTTAGGTTATTTCCGTTAAAATAGACAGTTTCGCCGTCGATATTTGCGACGGTCTCCTGTAATTTTTTTCTGGAGGCAGCCGTATCACTGCCGTAAATCAGCATTATCATGCCCGTTTATTTGCCAAAATGCGGTAAAATTTGTCGACTTTTTTTTCCAGCCGGCCGGCGCGTGTGCGGTGAGGCAAAAGACTGCCGGAAAAATTCAAAGGGATATGCATCAGTTCATGGATCAGGGTTCGGATCTTTTCTTCGGAACCCAAGCGGTCATAATGCTCGCCGATGACTTCAATAATGTAATGCGGCGGCAATTTCAGAGCCATCTGCCAGACCTTGGGGAAACTCCAGATCCTGGCGCGGGCGCGGGATGACGAACCCTTTGAACGGTAGCAAACGATGCGCTTAAGATTTATATGGCCAAAGTCCAAATCCCTGACCAATTTGGCAATATCGCGTTTGATGTCGGCAGCCGGCAGCCATTCCATAAAAGTATTATAAACGAACGGGAATCGAAATTCTTTTCTCCCCGAATTTCCTGGATGAGGCGATCACTTAATTCCTTCCCCTGTTTTATTATTTAGCGGAATTGTCTTGATATATTTTTTTATTTTATCTACCTCTGCCATAATATAGGAAGGGAATTTTTTAGCGTACTCGTCCATTTTTTCTTCCTTAATTTCCTTCAAATTCAGTTCTTCAATATTGAGAGTTCTTTTTCCCCTGCTTATCAGGTAAAGCTCGTCAAGAAGTGCTTTTTCCGCTTCCGCGATGTAAATACCATTCTCTAAAAGATAGCCAAAAAAAAGGTCCTTTTTTATCTGGGTAAATTCCACTTCAGTATTGTTTAAATTCATCTTTTTTGATTTCTTCACCGTAGCAAATGTTTGAGTATAAGGAATCTGGGATAAAATTCCGTAGATTGAAAGTGCTGATTCAAAAGACAAATAGGAAGGATAATACAATTGGTTAGCTATTTTTTTTACATCTATTTCCGCAAGACTAAGCTGGTAGACCCCTCTTTTTACTCTGGTTAGGATTTTTTTGGCTGTCAGTCTGCTTAACGCCACTTTCAAACTCGCTTTAGAAAGAGCGGTGATCATTTCCATATCAGCCACTGAAAAATATCCCCTGTCCAGTGATTGAAGGGTTTGGATAAGTTCTATCGTTGTCATTCTTTTGGTAACCATGGTTCAATTAGCCTTCTTGATCCTATTGTCAGCAGCCGGTTCAATTCCCTTTTAACTTCTTTAGCATTCAGCCCGGAAAAATCCATCGGGTATTTTTTATCTAATTTTTGGCCGATGAACCAGAGATCAAAAATATCTCTTATCCGAAAGGGTGAAATGCTGCGTTTTTCTTTTTCAATGCGCTCTAGTGAGGCTACTTGCGCAAGAACAGTCAGCGGAGTTATCTCGCTCTTTAACCTCATCAGAATATAATCCTTATCTTTTTTAAAACCTTCCAATCTGCGCGAGATTTCAATTTTTATGCTTATTGTTGCAGGTATTGCCGGATCCTTAACCTTATATAAGGCAAATAAAGTAAATTGTTTCTTAAGAGCCTCAACCAGCTCAAGATTGGGATTAAATTCTGCTGTTAACCTGCACCAATCCTGAAAATCCCTAACTTTTATATCTTCAAGCTGGCTAAAATCCAAATCATCCGAAAATCTGGGCGATCCGTAAGCAAGACGCAGGGCTGTACCGCCGCGAAACACTAATTTTTTGCCCATATTGCTGTCAAAAATCCTGTTTAAAAGGACCATTTCGTATTCTTCTCTTACAATTTGAATGACCGAAATACCCGACTGCTGCTCTTTTTTTAGTGCTAATAGCTTATCCATAAGTATTCTTAATAAGTTATCATAATTGTTAACTTACAAAGAAGTATATATACTTTCAGCCTATTTGTCAAATATTGCTTTACTAAAAAAAGGACGGTCACTTACAGTAGGGTCTTCGGTAAAGGCAGCGGGTAGAAAATCGATATTTAGATAATCAGAATAGTAAAAACGTTAAGTTAAATTAGTACAGTAGTATTTAGTCATCCCGACCGAGTCCCGATTTAATCGGGACGAGTGGAGGGATCTGATGAAAACTAGATAATGGTTGGATATAAATCTTTGAGAGTAGGATTGGTAGAAGCTAGAAGAGCGTTATTTAACAACATTTTACTATAGTAATAGTCTTGTCGATAACATCAGATCTCTCGACTTCGGGATGCCCCGTTTGGTGCATCCCTTCGCTCGGGATGACGGATATTAAAAATATAATTATTACCCGACAGCCGTTATCATGAGACCCTTTACCGTATTGACAAGCTATGCTGCATACCTTATAAAGTATGGACTGCCTGTCTGCCTCTTTTCTTTAGCGAAATGATCAAAATCATCTTTTCAATTCTGCTTTTTCTTTTGACTCTTTCCTATCCGCAGGTGCTTTACGCATCCCCTCCTTCAGGCAATTATCTGGAATTAAACGGCGGTTTTATCAAGGGAGAGAATACTGACACATCCTCACCTCCTTCCTTTACTTTTGAAGGCTGGATCAAACCTAATAATGTCAGCGGTATACAGCATATCATGACCGTTTCATCTCCCAACCAAGCGCATCCGAACTACCAGCTGTCTATAAACGGCGGCTCGTTGCAATTGACTTATACCTATTCTGTCAATGCCTTCAGGCAGATTGCTACAGGTAATCTTTCTTCCGGCAACTGGCAGCATCTCGCGGCTGTCATCTCTTCCACTTCAACCGCTCTTTATCTCAACGGATCTCTACTAAGCAGCTTTAACGGCAGTAATAATCTCAAAGCCATCGGTCCGGATATTTTTATCGGTTCCGACGGTAATTCCTCAATCTTTTCCAATAATACTTTTAAAGGCGCCATAGACCAGGTTCGCATTTCCAAAATATCGCGTAATATTCCTGTCAATTGGCAAAACAGCCTCTATTTGGCTGATTTGCCTGCCGATTCAGAAGCCGTCTTAATTTGGAACCTCAATCAGACCAGAGGGGAAACTGTGGTGGCCGATGAAGCAAACCATCTTAACGGCTTATTGGTCGGGGGTGACGCAAAAATTCATTTTTACGGTCTGTTTCCGACGGCTACTCCTTTTGTCCTGCCTACCTTGAGGCCATTGCGGACAATATTCCTTTTCCCTAAACCGACATTTTCACCTTCGGGTAGTCCGACAGTTACCGTACCCGAAAGATCATCTTTTTCCAGATACGAGCGTCCTCTTTTTAGCCGCTGATTTTCAGCGGAAGATGGGACAGGTGCTACAGTGTTTCGGCATATACCCGGTTTGAATGATTACCTGCCGTCCTAATTTTTTCTTTTGTAAAAGTCCGGCTTCTGCCAGTTTATTGACATGGAAAGTGACTGTCGGCTGGCGAAGTTTAGTCAGGGATACCAGGGCCCCCACCGTCACCTGTAAATTTGGGGACTTTTGGACAAATTGGTAAATTTTCATCCGGGACGGTTCCAGCAAATTTCTGACGCAAATCCGGCAATATTTATTCATATATAGATTGTAATCTATCTTAAGCCAAGCATAGGCTTGAATCCGCTATTTTGTCAACCTGAAGCTACTTTATTTGATATAAATAAATAGGCAGTTCGTTTTTGCCGGCCGAAATTTCTTGAGCCTTCCAGCCGGGAATGGGGAAAGCCCGCGATATAATCCTCGTCCCTTTCCGGCACTCCCTCTTAAATTTTTCTTTTAATTTTTCCATCGGTTTAGGCATTAAAAAACAGTAAATTACATCCGCCTCTTTCAGATTTTGCCGGTTAAATGAATCGAGTTTAACCTTCACCCGCTTTCCCAATCCATTAATTAATATTCTGATTGTGATAATCAGCCAAAGCAGAGGATGAATTTCGATGCCGCTGACCTTAATTTGCGGATGGTTTTTGGCGATCGCCAGCATTATCCTGCCGTTGCCGGCTCCGAGCTCCATAAATAGGTCGTTTTTTTTAAAGCGGGCCAGTCTGATAATCCTGGCTATATCCCCTTTTTTGGTCGGGATAAACGGGGCGGCCGTATATGAAGCATAGACAGCCGGAGTCAAAATCAAAATTAGCATCAATAATAAAATAAGCTGGCTGATTTCGTACATTGCCGGTACTTCTATATTTTATTATAATTTTTCCGATGACCAAACATGAACAGTATTATCAGCGGATGATTGACGAAAATAAGGAAATCTTTTCCCAATTCATTGACCTTCACGATAAATACACTCAGGATTCCAAAAAGTGGCAGGCAAAATATAATATTTTTGGTGAAAAAATTATCGCACTCATCCGCCATTGGGAAAACAAACTCTGCCGGGAAAGCGAACGCGGTCAATACGGCAAGTTTTCTGCCAATTTGGCCGATAAGTTTTGGACTTTAGTACGCAGCGACTTCCCTAAAA
>MFJN01000016.1:0-2818 GCA_001779235.1 Candidatus Gottesmanbacteria bacterium RIFCSPHIGHO2_02_FULL_40_13
TAAAAGTTGCCCGTAAAATACAAATAGTAAAAATATATGTCAGCTAACTCTTTTTTATACGAACTGTTTTCGTAATTTTATATCAAAATTGTATATTATACGAACGTATGCTAATATTTAATCGTATAAAACTTATCTGTATTATAATACCCTTCAAGCACTTATGCAAAAACAACTTGAACAAACAGAGCGAGAACTGAAAATTAGAAACTATAGTTCCAAAACCGTGAAAAGCTACCTATATGGACTCAAGAAATATCTTGTCTTCAAAAAGGATAACCTTAAAAACTTAGATACAGATAATATTAAAAACTTCCTGCTCTTTTGTAAAAATAAGGGCATATCGGCTGAATCGCAAAACCTCTTTTTGAATACCATCAAGTTCTTTTACCGGAATGTGGTAAAAACGAATGAGGAAATAGAAATTCGGGGAGCTAAAAAGAACAAAAACTTACCCGTGGTACTTTCAAGGTTAGAAATTGAAAAACTTCTTGAAGTTACAGGAAATACTAAGCATAGATTGCTCTTATCGCTCGCTTATGGCGCAGGGCTTCGTGTAAGTGAAGTAATTAATCTTAAAGTAAGTGATATTGATTTTGCTGAATTAACTGTGCATATAAAATTAGCCAAAGGCAATAAAGACAGAATAACCGTTTTCCCCGAAAAATTATTAACAGAAATTAAAAACTTAATCGCTAATAAAAGCGGAAATGATTATATTTTTGAAAGCGAACGAAGCGGAAAACTAACAACTAGAACAGCTCAAAAGGTTTTTGAAAATTCTTTGAAAAAAGCTGGTGTTGATAAAGACGCGACCTTTCATAGTTTACGGCATAGTTTTGCAACACATTTACTTGAAAACGGAGTTGATGTTCGTTATGTCCAAGAACTGCTTGGTCATCAAAATATCAGAACAACGCAGATATATACTCAAGTAACTAACCCGATGCTTAAAAATATTAAGAGCCCATTGTGATCAAAGTTAGAAAATTCTTCTTTAAAAACCCCACAATTTCATGCTATAGCTTGAATTTGTGGGGTTATAATACATAATGAAAAAAACAATAGTAATAGGCATTTCCTCCGGGATTGCCGCTTATAAAATTATCGGGTTGCTGCGCCGCCTTCAAGGCAAATTTGACATATCAGTCATCATGACAGATCACGCTAGGTCGATGATATCTCCAATGGAATTTAAAAAAATTCCAGGCGTATCTGTTTTTTGCGAACTTTTTCCCAAAGATTTCGACTACAAAAAAATTCTGAAAAAAAAGCGGGTGAATCATATTGCACTGGCGGATCAAGCGGATCTGGTAGTTATCGCTCCTGCCACAGCCAATATCATTGCCAAAATTGCCCATGGACTGGCAGATGATTTATTGACAACAACCATATTAGCCACCAAAGCCCCCCTCTTAATCTGTCCTTCGATGAATACCCATATGTGGGAAAACCCGATTGTCCAGCAAAACCTGAATACTTTAGAGAGTAGCGGAATGCATATTTTGCATCCGGATAGCGGGGAGCTTGCCTGCGGGTATACAGGAGTTGGAAGACTTGCAGATTGCAATAAAATTATAAGAGAAATTCACCAAATTATTGCGATAAAAAAATCTCTTTCCGGAAAAAAAATTATGATTACAGCCGGCGGCACCTACGAATCTATCGATCCCGTCCGCGTTATCACCAACAGGGGATCTGGCAAAATGGGAATAGCCTTAGCTACAGAATGTGTGAAGAGGTGTGCAGAAGTTATGTTGATCAGGTCGAAAAACTCTAATGTCGTACAACATCAAGCGAAAGAGATTTTATTTGAGACTGTTGAAGATTTGTCAGAAATAATCAGGATGAAGATTACAAATTATGACGTAATTTTTCATACAGCGGCGGTGTCTGATTTCAAACCCTTAAAAAAATTTTCCTCTAAAATCGACAGTAAAAAAATGTTAACATTGGATTTTATACCCACAGATAAAATCATCAGTAAGATAAAAATATGGAACCCCAAAGTTCTTTTGGTCGGCTTTAAGGCGGTTTTCCACAAGACAGATAGTGAAATGATCAATATTGGTAAAGATTTGCTTCACGAAACAAAGTCAGATTACATTGTCGTCAATGATATTGGGCAGGATGGTATCGGTTTTGGCGCAGATAACAACGAAATTATCTTAATTTCCTGCAAAGACTCTATAGTTAAAATAGACAAAACAAGTAAACAAAATGTTGCTGTCAGGATACTGGAGGCAATGTTTCATATCTGATGCCGGGATCTTCATTTTCCGCAGTTTGGCCATGAATTTATACCGCCCACTGCAATCTTAAAGGCTGCTGTTTTTATTGCCTGTTCCGGATTAAAACGAAGTTCCGGATTGGAATCCTCATTCATTTGTTTTCTAGTCTTTGTCCAGGCGGAGGATGAGAATTGAAATAAGCCTCCGTAAATGCCATTGACAGCCAAAGGATTTAAACCTGATTCGCACACTGCGATTTTTCTCAGTAAACTGCGGTCAATACTGTTTTCTGAAGCGAAACGGGTAAACCATTCATCCAGTTGTGAAGAAGTGAAGCGATAAATAGGGGTTGGGGTTATGGTCGGCGCGGGTGTAGGGGAAAGAGTGGGAGTCGGTATGGGCGTTTCGGTAATGATAATGTAATCAGTGAAATAGGAGTTAGAGACGGTCGGATTATGATTATTGTTGGAGATAAGTTCATCTGCAATAACTATATTTTGGGAAAATTCTGCCTGTTTTGTCAAAAAAAATCCCAGAAAGAATAATCCCAGGAAAATACCCGACAGGAAAAAATAAATTTTTATGTT
>MFJN01000016.1:2832-8761 GCA_001779235.1 Candidatus Gottesmanbacteria bacterium RIFCSPHIGHO2_02_FULL_40_13
AATCGGTGAAGAAAATTATACAATAACAGGATAAGCGCCAGATAAATATGAGCGATAAAAAACTAAACAGGTTTATTTTTATATTATCGATTATGGGAATCGGCATCTCATCCTATTTGAGTTTTACCTATATTACTAATTCTCCTATTGCATGTTTTGATACCGGCTGCGAAATCGTCAGAAAAAGCAGATATGCCTACCCTTTAGGCATTCCGATGCCGATTATCGGCCTTTTCGGGAATTTAATCATTTTTCTTCTTTCTTTTTTATATACACTGAAAAATACTCCCAAAAGAGTGATTGCGAAATTTCTTTTTTTCATTTCCTTCATCGGTTTTTTGGTAGTGGTTTTTTTAACTGCCGCTGAAATATTTGATATTAAAGCATATTGCATCTGGTGTCTCGGATCTGCCTTCACCATGACTTTAATTTTTATTACATCTATTTACCTTTATGTCAAAAATAGAAAATCCTGAGAACAGATATTTAAATCTTTTGCAGTTCATTTTAGGTATTTTATGGTTAAAATCGTGCTATGGCAAGTTTATAAGCAATGATTTCATCGATAACATTGCCAAGACACTGATATTTTTTTCTTCCAAAAATCCGGTTGGGTGGTATAAAGCATTTCTAGTTAACACAGCTATTCCCTATGCACATCTTTTTGCCGAGCTTTCCAGATGGGGTGAGCTGACAGGAGGCGTTCTACTTGTGTTGACTAGTGTTTATTCGCTTTATAATTACCAAAGTACCATATCGTCCTTACTGGCGGTAATCGGGTTGTTAATCGTCATGAATCTGAATTTCAATTTCGGTTTAGCATCATACTGGACTTCTCCTGCTAATGAAACGCTTAACCTCCTGATGTTTTTAGTAGAGTTGATTATTTTGATTTATCAGTTTAAACGCATATTAAGTATTCATTCACATGATTAAAAAACTCTCTTCACTCCGGGTAAAATTGATGATTTCCGTAATTTTTATAATTCATTTTTTGGCATATTTTCTCATAAAAGATCGTGGTCTTATGATAGATGAAAATTTGCATTACTCACAAATTGTCGGGTTTATCCGTCAGAATTATGCACTAAGTCCAGGCCTGGCGATGTTGCCCGGTTATCATTTCGTTATAGCCGCAATTGCACAGGTGGTGAACGCGTCATCGGTTCCGGCCATCAGGGCGATCTCTTTGCTGTTGAATTTAATTTCCATACCAGTCTTTTATATGATTGCCAGAATTATAGACTATAAATCAGCCATAATTAAAACAGTACAGTACAGTTTTTTCCCGATCCTTTTTCCTTTCTTTGCACTGATATACACTGATTTTCTTTCTCTAACTCTAATTCTTATCGCGGTTTATTTTATCTTCAGAAAAAAGTACCATCCGGCAGGTATTATATTATCTCTCGATGTTTTGGTACGTCAGAATAACCTGATTTGGTTGGTTTTTTTAAATATATATATTTACCTTAAAACCTACGGATTAGTATTGCGCGGGCGGTATTTAAATGACCACATGAAAAATACTATGACATTTATACTGGGGCCAATAATTTTTGATATTTTTCTCATGGTATATCACCGGGTATCCGTAGGTGAACAGACGCTTGTTTATGCCACAGCTGTGGTACCCAATAATCTTTTTATCATGCTTTTTATGTCCCTGATTATTTTTTTACCTGTCAATATTTCCCTGATAAAAAAATTTATAGTTTACTGGCGGAAAAAAATATTTTTATTAGCTCCATTAGTTATTCTCTTTTTTCCCTTTAACCACTACTTTCGGGTAGAAAACCCATATAACTTGAATACATTTTTTTTACATAATCTGCTGTTTGTTTATTTCACCTCCGGAATTTATCAGAAATTAATTTTTTTTGTTTTTTTGATTTTGTCTATTATGTTTGTCCGGATTATAAAATTACACCGTAAAGAAGATTACCTGTTATATCTGTTCACCGTAATATTTTTCATCCCTTTGTGGTTTATAGATATCAGATATTACATGATACCCCTGACTCTTTTTATGCTTTTTAGAAAAAGTCAGGGTCAATCTGTGGAAATTATTACCACAGCCTATTTTATACTGATATCTTTAGTTGGCTACTACGGGATGTATACCTGGAAATTTTTTATTTGAACTCAAGATCATGGTTAAAGATAAATACACTGCGGTTTGGGTGTCGCATTCCTCAAGCGGGGATTTTTTGAAATGCCCCCGTGCCTATTATTTGAATAATGTTTATAAGGATCCCATGTCAGGGCATAAAATTAAACTGATCAGTCCGCCTTTGGCTCTCGGGCAAGTTGTGCATGAAGTGATAGAATCATTATCCGTTATACCCGTTAAAAATAGATTTACAGACCCTTTGATGATTAAGTTTGAATCTGCCTGGAAAAAAATATCCGGTGAAAGGGGAGGTTTTAAGGATAAAGATCAGGAATATTTGTATAAAAAAAGAGGCATGGAAATGATTGAGAGAGTGGTTAAAAATCCAGGGCCACTTCTAAATCTCGCAGTTAAAATTACTATGGACCTGCCTTATTTCTGGTTGTCTGAAGAAGATAATATAATTTTATGCGGTAAAATAGACTGGTTGGAGTATTTGCCCAAATCAGACAGCGTTCATATTATCGATTTCAAAACCGGCAAAGCGGATGAAAAACCGGGTTCTTTGCAGCTGCCAATTTACCATCTCCTAGTTCATCACTGTCAGAAAAGAAAGGTGACCCGGGCAAGTTATTGGTATTTGGATAAGAGCTCTGGATTGACAGAGGTGGCTTTACCAGATCTGCAAAAAGCAAAGGAAGAAGTTCTGAGCATTGCCAAAGAAATGAAACTAGCAAGAGTTCTTGGGAGGTTTATCTGCCGTGAAAAAACCGGTTGTTACGCCTGCCGGCCATTTGAGGCGATTTTGAGAAAAGAGGCCAAGCGTGTTGGTTATGATGAATACAACAATGATGTTTATATAATAGATCAAAAAAATTCGTCCGAAGAAGAAGGAAGTAAAATTTTATGAAGCTGGTAATCAGTTCATGGTTTTGTTAAACTCCATGATCATGGCAACATTCTGGTAAGTCAGTGGCTGATCGTCTTTCATCTGGCGGTAAATCTCAGTAAGCAGCCTTTTTTGTTTTTCCAGTTTGTTTTTTCTGAGGAGTGAATAATCTTCCGGATAAAGAACGCTGTTGATTGTCCAGTTAATCGGGTGAAGTTGAAATCCGATATCCGCCAGCAGTTTTTTATATTTTTCTTTTTCTTTTTTAGAATATCCTAAATACTCATCTTTACCTCCCGGAATTGCAAATAGTTGAACAATGATGTTGACATAATATTGTTTATACGGACCGGTTACCACAGCCGCACCGGTATCCGAAAGGGTGGGACTAAGGAGGTTTTCCTTATGCATAGTGCTATGCATAAATCCTCCGACAAAATCTTCAGCTGATACTCCTCCCATACCGATATTTTCTGTCGCGTAGGTAAAAAGATAACCGACTTTAGGCAGGACGGTAGCCAAAACCAAATTTTCATAAGGATCCAGATGGGAGAAATTCTGGTATTTTAAAATTGTTTCAGCCCTCATCTGAGCCGCTTTCATCAGTTTTTCATTTACCCGAAGTTTTGAAGATCCGACCTTGGAACGCTCTGTATTAATATAATAGATGAAATCCATAGGATCTATAATTTGCGCCCCCAGAACAGAGGTTTCAAGACCGGGGATTATTAAAAGATCCGGCAGATAGATTTGGGCTAAATGCGGAATTGGTAAAGGTGAAGGTTTACTTAATGATTTTATTTTTACAGAGTAAATATTGAAACTGAAAAAAATAATCAAACAAATGGCCAAAATTTTTTTCCTCTTGTTCTTTCTTTTTTTAAGTTTTATCTTCCTTATCATATGTTAATTATATACAAAAATTATAAATAATTTAATTTACCTTAACTTATCTGGTAAAATAGCAAGTTATGACCACTTCTTATTACATAGTCACGTTCGGCTGTGCCCAAAATGTTTCCGATTCACAGCGGATTGCCGCTATGCTTGAATCCCGGGGAATGAAAGCAGCCAAAAAACTCCAAGACTCTGACCACGTCATTATTAATACCTGCATGATTAGGGAAAAGGCTGAAAACAGGGTTTATGGTTTGGTCAATAACCTGACAAAGAACAAAGAACAAAGAACAAAGAACAGAAAAATTATATTAACCGGCTGCATGGTGGGGATGGCTGTAAGAGACAAAACAGGCAAATTTCTGAAGCTGCTGAGGAAAAGGCTGCCTGATGTTGACGAGTTTTTGCCCATTGAAGAGGTAGGGTTTGACCATGATCCAATCAGGACAGACAGAATTCACGGTTTGGTGCCTGTAAGTAATGGCTGCAACAATTTCTGTACTTTTTGTGTGGTGCCATTTACCCGGGGTCGAGAAATAAGCAGGCCTTATGATGAAGTCTTGCATGAATGTTGGGAACTAGCTAGGCTTGGATACAAAAAAGTTACCCTATTAGGGATGAATGTAAATTCGTACGGTGCAGATCTGGTGGTTGGGGCTGAAAATATTCAGGTGCTAAGGGATATTGGTAAGACTTATTTTTTAAATTCATCTATCAGTCATTCTGGCAAGCCGAAGGCGCGTCCAGAATCTAAAGTGGATTCTGGAGTCACCGACGTTCCCCAGAATGACAAATTGATGAAAGGTTACAAATTGCCAAACGGGAGAATTGTCAAACCAATATTAGTGAAGCATCTTAATAGATTAAGAATACCTACTTTATTTCCGTATTTACTCGAAGATATCTGTAAAATTACCGGTATAGAGATTGTTGATTTTCTCTCCAGCAACCCCTGGGACTTTTCCGATGAATTGATTGAGGTAATTGCCCGTAACCCAAAAATATCCCGTAAGATCCATCTGCCCGTCCAGTCAGGCAGTAATAATGTTTTAAAAAGAATGAACCGCTGGTATACAGCTGAGCAATATCTTGCTTTGATCTTAAAACTTAAATCGAAAATCTCAAAACTGCGAATATCGACTGATATAATAGTTGGATTTTGTGAAGAATCAGAGAAAGAATTTCAGGAAACGGTAGATTTAGTCAAACGAGCAGGGTTTTATAAGGCATATATTGCAATGTATTCTGACAGGCCGATGACAGCCGCTCATAAGGCGTTTAAAGATAATGTAGAGCATAAAATTAAAAAAGAACGCTTCGAGATTTTGGAAAAGTTGATAAATATTCCCAATCTGAAAGATCCGGAATTTAAAAATTGAAAGGAAAATAAATTATGTTGATTGATGAAGTCCAAATTTTAGTACAGGCAGGCTCCGGGGGCGACGGGTGTGTTGCATTCAGAAGGGAAAAATTCATCCCCAAAGGCGGGCCGTGGGGTGGAGATGGGGGGCGCGGCGGAGATGTTTGTCTGAAAAGTGTTGATGATATTGGTGTCCTTCGCAGATATCGCAATCAGAAGACCTGGATCTCTGAATCAGGACAAAAAGGGGGTTCAGCCAGAAAACACGGTAAAGACGGACAGGATTTAATTTTATTGGTGCCTATGGGAACATCAGCCACCAATCTAAATGTGAATAAAATTTATGATTTTGCCGCATCCGGACAATTAGTGATGATTGCCAAAGGAGGAAAAGGAGGTCGGGGAAATGTACATTTTGCCAGTTCCACCAATCAGGTGCCGAGATTTGCAGAAATTGGACAGATCGGTGAAAGAGTTGATCTTAAGCTGGAACTGAAACTTATTGCAGATATAGGGCTTATTGGATTACCCAATACCGGAAAATCCAGTTTGCTGAATGAATTAACCTCATCTTCAGCCAAGGTGGGCGATTATAATTTTACGACTCTTTCACCTAATTTAGGGTCAATGGACGGAATGATTTTAGCTGATATTCCTGGCCTTATTGAAG
>MFJN01000016.1:8779-21351 GCA_001779235.1 Candidatus Gottesmanbacteria bacterium RIFCSPHIGHO2_02_FULL_40_13
GGTTAGGATTTAACTTTCTTCGTCATATTGCCCGGACCAAAATTTTAGCGCATTGTCTATCAGTTGTGAGTCTTGATATAAAAAAAGACTATCTTCTTATCAGAAAAGAATTAGGTTTATACGATAAGACTCTTTTAGATAAAAAGGAAATAATACTACTGACAAAGACTGACTTAGCAGACGAAAAAATTATTAAGGGACAAATTAAAAAACTTCAGAAATTAAATAAAATGATTTTTCCTGTTTCCATCTACGACTGGGAAAAATTTAAAAAATTCAGAAACTATTTGATCAAAATCAGACGGTAGATATTTATCGGGCATGAGCATGAAACTCCTGATTATCTGTGGACCAACCGCGACCGGAAAAACAGACTTGGGCATTTATTTAGCCCGGAAATTCCACGGAGAAATAATATCCGCCGACAGCCGGCAGGTTTATCAAAAGATGGATATTATTACCGGTAAGGACATCGCTGAAAATTCAGAATTCATCCCGATTAAATTAAAAATAGCAAATGATAAATTATCAGTTGGTTATAGATTAAAAGAAGAAATTCCAATTTGGCTAGTAGACATTGCGGGTATTGAATATGCCTTTAATGTTGGCGAATATACCAAAATTGCATCCAGAGTTATCGAAGATATATCATCACGGGGAAATCTTCCAATTATAGTTGGAGGGACCGGATTATATATCAAATCGTTATTATATCCGTTACAAATGGTAACAATTCCTCCAAATCAAAAATTGCGCGGCAGGTTATCTAAACTGGATCGGGAAGGGTTAAAAAAGTATTTGCAGAAAATTAACCACCGGAAATGGCTTTCAATGAATCATTCCGACCGCATGAATCCCAGAAGGTTAATTAGGGCTATAGAAATTACTTTGTCTACTAAGTCATCTTCATCTTTCGACATTAATACTAAACAGTATTTAAGTAACAAGGACGCATTAATCATTGGTTTGACATTGCCAAAAGATAAATTAAACCAAAGAATTGATGAAAGAATTAATAAAAGAATGAATGAGGGGGTTTTAGAAGAAGCGCAAGAAATATTACAAAAAAATCCTTCTTATAATCTGCCATCCCTAAGTTCCACAGGTTTTCCACAACTAAAAAATTATCTGGACGGTAAGGTGTCCTTATCAGATACCATTTTACAATGGCAAAGCGCCGAACATGCTTTTGCTAAACGCCAATTGACTTGGTTTAAGAGCATGAAAGCAATTTACTGGTACGATGTTAGTCAAAAAAATTATCTGAAAAAAATAGAACGCAGTGTGAAAAAATGGTATACTGCAATACGCCTAACTAGTTCTCAGGATAATTAACAAAATAATTATTAATTTTTTATATGAATTCATCAAAAATCGAAATCTCCTATAAAACGATACTTTTTACCATTTTTTTCCTGATTCTTCTTTGGTTTCTCGTCTATATTAAGGATATATTATTTATTTTACTTATCTCACTTATTATTATGTCAGCCTGCAAACCGCTGGTGGATAAGTTGGAAAAAAGTCGCCTGCCAAGAATAGTGGCTATTCTGGCGATTTATATTTTAGGATTGATTACCATCGTTTATTTAGGGGGTACATTGCTTCCTCCGTTAATTACGGAGTCAATAAATTTAGGACAAAGTTTGCCTAATTATTTAGAAAAAGTTATTCCGTTTATATCCGTGGACACCCAATTTATTTCCCAACAAATTGCTCCAATAGGGGAAAATTTACTAAAAGTCACACTTGGTATATTTTCGAACCTGTTTCATATTTTTACAATTTTTGTTGTTTCTTTTTACCTTCTTATTGAAAGGGAACAGTTAGAAAATCATCTGGCGGGATTTATGGGAGTCAAAAGCGCCGAGAATCTCTTGATTATTATTGAGCGGGTTGAAGAGAGGTTGGGTTCGTGGGTTCGCGGCCAGGTGACACTGGCTTTAGTCATAGGTATTGCGACATATATTGGTCTACTTTTTCTTGGTTTGCCTTTTATTTTGCCATTATCCATCATTGCAGGTTTATTAGAAATAGTACCGATTATCGGGCCGATCATATCAGCTATACCGGCTATTTTAGTAGCTCTGACAGTATCTCCAATATTGGCAGCGGTAACTGCTTTAGTTTTCGTTGTTATCCAGCAGGTAGAAAATCATTTTATAGTTCCCTACGTCTTAAGAAAATCAGTGGGTTTGCCTCCTGTGATAACGATTATTACTTTGATGATTGGAACAAAGTTAGCCGGAGTTTTGGGAGCTATGTTATCGGTTCCGATAGTTGTCATGCTAGAAACGATTATTGTCGAATATTCTAATATTAAATCCACACAAAACTGATAAAATAAGTCTACGGAGGCTCGTAAGCCAGATTCTGTTTTTAGACAACCATTTCTCTGGGTTGATGATAAAATTCATCCTACCCCCCCGCCGTCTGGCGGGATGCTCTCAAACTTCGGATCTCGGGAAGACATCCGTCTTTATCGATCCGTTCGGAGATTGCCGCAAGTGGGATTGCCAACGTTTCACACCTTTAACATGTCCCGATTAAATCGGGACGAAGTCAAAGGATCGTCTCTGTGGCTCTCTCATCCTGTCAATTCAGGAATCGTACCCGATGAGCTTTCGCTATCGGAGCACCAGCCATATACCATACGGTATACGGTAACGCGTTACCGCGATTCCTCCGTCTTCTGCGGTCTGGACTTTCCTCCCCGATTAAATCGGGGCGGTTATCCGGCCTCCGTAGACATCGGTATTATACCAAATTTCTATTTTTAAGCCTATTTTATTGTTGACGATTTATAAGAATAGATGTATCTTGGAGTCATGCCGAAAAAGCTGCGTATCGGTTGGTTTTCTTTTTCCTGCTGTGAAGATTCAACCATCATTTTTACTGAACTTCTCAACGATCATTATAGACAATGGAAAGATAAAATTGAATTTTGTTCTGCTTTGGTGTTGCGGAAAAAAAGCACGGTAAAAGATCTGGACGTGGCATTTGTTGAGGGAGCCATAACTTCCAGAAAACAGGAGGAAAAACTGCGACAGATCAGACGCGAGAGTAAAAAACTGGTTGCGATCGGAGCATGTGCTTGTATTGGCATGCCTTCTTCCCAAAGAAATTTATTTAACGAAAAGACAAATAAGGAGATACAAAATATTCTTATCAGATTTAATTACGCTAAAACCGTCAGAAAATTGTCAGAGGTCGTTAATGTTGATGATTTTGTTCATGGATGCCCAATGGATGAAAATATATTTTTAGCTACTGTCAATAAATACCTGAAAGAATTTAAAATTATTTAAATTCATGCATAATCTTGATTTAAAACTAGCAGACATCTCCAAAATTGAAGGTAAAGCTTCATGTGAAATAAGCGTCAAGAACGGTAAAGTACAAAAAGTCGCCTTCAGTATTGCCGAATATAAGAGATTTTATACCCAGGCGATTTGCGGAAAAGATATGATCGCTCTTCCTCAGTTGACCGCCAGGATCTGCGGAACATGTTCCAATGCACATCTTCTTTGCGCCCTGAAGGCTGTAGAAAAAATAGTAGGTCTGATACCCTCTCCACAAACCATATATCTTCGCAAACTTCTAAATTACGGGTTAATTATCAGGGACCACGGCCTGCATCTTTACGTTTTTGTCATGCCTGATCTTTTTCATAAAGATTCCATTTTGGATTTTGATGAAAATAATCCTGAAGAACACAAATATCTGGATGATACTTTCAAAGTAAAAGCAGCCGGTAATAATTTAAGTAAGGCGATAGGCGGAAGAAGCGTCCACGCTCCCTTTTTAACAGTCGGGGGATTTACCAAATTGCCGGATCAAAACCAGCTAATTAAATTGATTCCAGAACTGCAAGGCATCCGTAAAACTGTATTGGATCTGATAGAGTTGTTTGGTGAGCGCGATTTCAGTCTTATACGTGACGATATTGATTTTGCGGCAATCACAGATAATGAATACTCTTTTTTATACGGCGATCTCATCAGGAGCGACGGATCGGTTGTTCCATCCGAAAATTACGGGAAATATCTGGAACATGTGGTTATTCCGTATTCACATGCCTCAGGATATAAATTTATGGGTAAAGTTTATATGGTGGGAGCTTTAGCCAGACTGAATTTAGCTAAAAAAAATCTTCATCAGAAAACTCAGACAAGTACCCAAAAATACCTGAAAAAATTTCCGTCCCAAAACATCTTCCACAATAATCTGGCCCAGGCAATAGAGATTTTACATGCCATAGATTCTTCCATCGATATATTAAATAAACTGAAAATTACTCCCGAAAAACCGATTGTTCCCCAAAGAAAAAAAGGCAAAGGGGTGGGAGTCATTGAGGCGCCGCGTGGAACTTTATATTACAATCTGGAACTGGATGACAGCGGCAAAATAGTCCGCGGGCAAATAGTGGTGCCGACGGGCCAAAATCAGATCGGGATTGAAGGCAGTATCAGGAAATATCTTGAAAAAAATATGGCTCTGGATAAATCAAGAGAAGAAATTGAATTAGACGTTGAAAAAATTGTCAGAGCTTATGATCCCTGCATGAGTTGTGCCTCTCATTTTTTGAAGTTTAAATGGCTGCCAGAATAGCTTTTACCTCTTGAAGTATTTTAGACGTTTTACCTCTTGCAGGAACCGCGATGATATAAAGTTTTTTAAATTTCCCTAATTTTTTCATCAGACCCAGTTGAAGAGGCAGATCATAATCATGGACGGAATTTCTTGGCGAAAGCTCAAAGTATTTTAAATCTCTGAAAAGTGCAGTTTTTTTTAAATTAATTCCGGTATCTAACATGATCAGGTCAGATTTATCTTTCAGATCGATATCTTCAGTCGGATCGTAAAATTCAAATTTAAAGGCGGAAAATTTTTGAGAGAGGAGAGGCAACAGATCAAATGCTTTTCTGTCAGTTTTTACCAGGGGATTTCCCAAGACATAAACAGTATTTTTCATAAATATATATGTTAATCAGTTCGCGGCCGCGGATGAATTAATATATAATTCCACTTACGGTTTATTAGCAAAATTCACTGAAAGATTGTTATAGTAAATTAGATTCTTCAGTTGAGATCGGGAAAGTTTTTGGCAAAAATAACCCCAGTGATAAGAAATCCAGTCGCCTATGTTTAATTTTGAAAATAAAATATCATTTTCTCCCTGACTGCGTATTGTTCTCCGGATATTCTTGCCGAATTGAAGTATATTACCCTTAATTACCAGAGGTTGTGCATCAATAGTCAGAAGATTCTTTTTAATAGTTTCGACTTTTCCCCAGTTGATAAGACATGCATCCATAGTGGTAAGAGTATGAGAGATGTCAAGATATCCGGTCCGTTTATAAATATTTAAAACATGAAAAGAATGATGGGGCAGGGCACCTTCTGTAATTTTGTCAAATATTCGATACAAATCCGGCTTTTTTATTTTTTTCTTAAGACGGATTGTGTCGCTGACGTGAGTGACAAAAGATGTGGTCGGAATTTGGTGAAGAAATTTATTGCCTATCCAATAAGCCTCAACCACTTTTTGATAAAAGGGATCTATGATATTATTTTCCTGTGCTATCAAGCTTAAGTAAGGATAAAGTGTGGAAAATTGGGAAAGAATTTCCAAAGTACCCTTATCCGCGTGTTGATAGATTGAATACCAATTTAAATCCTTCTTTTTATCAGGGCCGCAGAGAGACAGTGAATTGGGCGGGTAGGAGTATCTGCTGCATAGAGCAAGGCCGGTCAGGTCCATTGAGTTTTAAGCTTTGAAGTCTTAGGTATTAGATGGATAATGAAGGCAACACCTATGAGCGTGATAAGTAAATTAATAATTTGCGGTTGAGGCAAAGCGTGGTTAACGAATACGGCCGAAAGTACATTGGTAATTGGAGTAGCTAATATCAACACTGAAGTAACAATTGTGGCAGGAGCTAACTTTAAAGCCCTAAACCAGAGGTAGACGTATCCTGTCAGAAAAATAACACTTCCGATTACGGGGGTTATTTGAGATGAACCTAACTTGGTTAAAAGTACCAGTTTATTCTGTACTAAGGCTAAGATAATCAGAAAAATACTGCCGATAAACATCCTGCCCCAGGCAACGATTTGGCTGTCGGTTTCTTTCAAAGCAATTTTAGCTATAATATTTTCTACAGACCAGAGAAGGGTGGCGGCAAAAATCATAATTTCGCCTCGGTTCCCCGTAAAACCGCTAAATCCTCCTATAAATAAATTACTCCAGGCAACGATTAAAAACCCAAGAATTTGCCAGATATTAAGTTTTTCTTTTAATACGGGCAGCGCCATAACGGCTACCCAGATAAAAAGAGTCTTATGGATTAAGTTGGCATTGAGAGCCGATACTTGTTTTAATCCTTCAAAGTAAAGCACGAAAGGCACAAATCCGCCGATAAAACCGATTAATAAAAGTTTTTTCCATTGAGATGAAGAAAGTGATAGTAATTTTTTTCTTTGGGTAAGCGGCAGGAGAAGTATTGACAAAATGACTGCCACACCACCATTTTTTAAGATATTAAATATCAAGGGATCAACACCCCTCACGATTACTAATTTATTGTAAAAAATGGAAAAGCCGGATATAAGAGCGGTTATGGCAGCGATAGCTATTCCCTTGGTATATTTATCAGACATAGTCAGTTTTTATAAATATCATTAATGATTTTTCTAATCCTTAATCCTTCCCGTATGCTTAATTTTCCTACAGCCAAGCCTCCGTTAACTTGAAGAAAATCACCTATTTTCAGGTGCATAAGCTTCTCTATTTTGATTTTTTTGTTGCCTTCTACCACTGCGAAACCAGCCCCGATTTTTATAACTTTTAATGGAATTGTAAAACACATTAAATTATTTAGTCGTGAGATAAGCAATGATTGCCATCCCGATTATAGCGCCGGTATAATAAGAAAGTACTGCGGATAATATGACAAGAAAGATATATAACATATTTTTCACCAGCTTTTTTTTATAAAGGACCATACAGCCGATGACCCCGGTCAATATAAGAGCTATAATTTTACCGATTATCGTACCAAGCAGAAAACTGCTGTTACCGGTAATGACTGATATGAGTATCGCGCATATCACTACGGCAATTAAGGTAAGAAGCAAATATGTCAGATAAAAGCCAAGAGCCTCAACAATATTTCTTTTATAGGAAAAATCAGTAATCTTCTTGAACATTTTTAAAAATCAGTTAAACTTTAATCAGTATAACATGATAATTACAATTTTGCTTTAGGTTATAATTATTTTGTGATATGATTAAAAGACTTAAATAATATGCGAATGATCAATTGGATTAAAAATAATAAATTTACATCTCTACTTCTCCTTATAGTTATATATTTTATATTCACCAAATGGCTATCCAATTCGTTTTGGAATTCTGCTGGTAATCTGACTTTTCCCGGAACTGCTAATCGATCAAGTACGTTAGAATTCCTGGACAGTTCGCCCGAATATGCGGGTGGTGTAAATATGCCCTATCCTGTAAATCAGCCGCCTCCGGCTCCTGAAGTAAAAGACAGGATGATCATACAGGAATCATATCTGTCACTGCTTGTTAAAGATGTAGGAAAGGCTATTTCTGATATAAAAACCAAAGCAACAAGTCTTGGCGGTTACTTCGTCAATAGCAACTTATCAACTCCTGACAGCGGTGCGACAGGACAGGTCACAATCAGAGTAACCCAAAATAATTTGGATGAAACTCTTATTTCCTTAAGAAGTCTGGGGGTAAAAGTTGTCTCTGAAAACCTTCAAGGAAGAGACGTGACTGACCAGTATGTGGATAACGATGCCAGGATGAAAATCCTTGAAAATAATAAGGCGAGGTTTATGGAAATCATGAACAAAGCTGAAAAAGTTGAAGATATTCTCAGGGTTCAGCAGGAGATATTCAACATCCAGTCCAAAATTGATAACATCACCGGTCAGCAAAGTTACCTGGCAAAAAATGCGCAGATGGTGAAGATTACGATTTATCTTTCAACTGATGAAATGTCGCTCCCTTATTCTCCTACTCAATCATTCAGGCCCAGCGTCATCTTCAAACAGGCGGTCAGAAACATGCTGATGACCGTACAAAAGTTGGGGGGTCTGGTAATTTGGGTAGCGGTTTATGCAGTAATTTGGGTTCCGGTCGTGATAATTATCTTAATAATAAAACGAAGAAGAGAGAGAAATTCTCTTTCCCATTAAACCAAAATCAGCCTCTTTTCCGGTAAAGTACGAAGCTTATTCCCAAAAGAAGTAATCCTGACAGAATAAAGAAGAAAGTCAAGGTGCGCCCGGATAGTTTTTCCATAAGTCCGATAATTGTTGGAGTTGGTGTGATCGAAGGTTGAGGTGTGACGGTTGGTTCCGGAGAAATTGTAGCAGTAGGCGTTTTAAAAACAGTGGTAGCTTTTTTAATTTGAGTGGGTGTAGGACTTTTAGGAATTGAGGTAGGAGTATTATCAGTTGAAGGAGTAGTCGAAGGCGTGGGTGTGTTAGAAGGAATAATCGGCGTAGGAGTAACAGAAATGGTTGGAGTCGGTGGCTCAGTGGTTGGTGTTTCCGTCTGGGCAAAAACTTTAAATCCAAGACCAGCGGATAATTGCCAAACTGCTATGAAAAATATTATTAAAAAAGTCGTTTTTTTCATTTTTCTAAAATTCAGCCGTAGTATAGCAGAAATCATAGAAAAATAAAGTTTCTACACGCCTTTCATGATATTTGGGAAATTTAGTGCAGATTAGATTAGATTAGATAAAGAGTGTGATTACAAAAAAGGAGATTCTGTGGTAGGACTAATTATAGGATCATAGAACGGCGGCAATTTTCTTCTCATATAAATAGTCGGGGTAGGTGTAAATTGTTTCTGAAAAAATTTCTGTGCGGAGGGTAAGGAGGCAATTTTTATACCCAGTATAAATAATACAAGAGCAAGGATCCAGCCCAATATAGCCACAATCCAGAAGATAGAAAGAGATGGGAGCTTATCATTTTCAATTCCTTTTTGTGCTTGTTTATAAAGTTCTAACATGAAAGCTAAAGAAAACCATCCAAAAAGTACATTCAATAAAACGGACCAGAGGGCAATTAATAAATATGTATCCGGATCGATTTTTCTTATCATATTAGGAATAAGTATTGTCAGTAGTATAGTAATTCCGACTAAGATCAGAATCCGGATAAGAATTTCACCAAATCTTCGGCTAACCAAAAGCACGCTTTTTTTAAGAGCATTTAAAAATGATTGGTTATTTAAAATAACCTCATAATTGACGAAGAGGAAGAAGAAATAAAAAATTAAAGCCGGGAATATAAAGAGTAAAGATCCCCCGATCACGAAAAATAAGATTATGAAATCAGTCATCACCAAAGGCAGGACTCTCTTTAGGCTAAATTTGATATTTTCTTTAATGCTGATTTGTTTTTCTGATCTGGCAACAGTTACCACCATAGCGATTCTAAAAATATAATTCACCAGAATAAATAAGATGCCAAATACCCCAGCAAGACCTATGAAAAAAAATAGATGGGAAGGAGGCAGATTAGACAATGCAGATGGTTGTTGAATGATATTTTTTACCAGTCCGCTGCCCAAACTTAAAATAATATAAAGAATTCCAAAAACGAGAAGAGCGGACACATTTCCGACAATACTCACCAAAGATAAGATGAAAAGATTCAAGAGGCTTAGGGTAAATGTCTTCCAGGCATCTGAAAAAAGCTTTTTGATAGGAGGAAGTCCTGCAATCAGATCTGAAGGTTTAGCCGGTTTGTCAGTGAGAGATAATTTCTCATTATTTTCCATAACTTACTATATTACAACTCTGACTGATCCAAAAGTCAATCATCTCTTATAAATAATCAACTTGGCTTGACAAATGCAACTATGTTGCATTATTATATAGAGATGAATATATCTGTAAGTATCTATGATAAATTAAAAAGCTACGGATTTAAGCTGACTCGCGGCAGAAAACTAATCATTAATTTTTTTATTGACCGAAATCAACCGGTCTCTGCCATGGAAATAATGGACTTTCTTCACAAACGAAAAATAAATCTTCATAAAACTACTATTTACCGGCAGCTGGAATTTCTCTTAGAACTTAATATTATCAGGCAATTACAGTTTGCAGACAGGAAAAAAATGTATGAAATACGTACGTCTGACCACCACCACCATCTTGTTTGTAAAAATTGTCAGAAGACAGAAAAAGTTGCATCTGCGGCATTAGAGACAGAAATACAAACAATGGAAAAAGATATTCTAGCCGGTTCTGATTTTAAAAATATCCGGCATTCACTGGAATTTTTTGGCCTGTGCCGTCAATGTCAATAAATATGAAAAAAATTACAGCGGTAGTTATAATCGTTTTTATCACGATAGCAGGAATTTATCTAAGCAGAGGTTTTATCAGTCCACCCGAACCAAAAAATAGACAATCTGACAAAATCAGGGTTGTGGCCTCATTTTACCCATTGTATTTTTTTGCCGGCCAAATCGGAGGTGATAAAGCAGAGGTGATCAATGTAACTCCATTTGGAGCAGAACCGCACGCTTACGAGCCAACCTCCATGGATATGGCTGAAATCGAAAACAGCCGGATCTTGATAATCAATGGAAATTTTGAACCCTGGATAGATAAAATAAAAACTAACTTGGCAGGAAAAAATATTATCATTATTACGGCAGGAGAAGGTTTATTCAGTCAAAAGATTCCAGATCCGCATGTCTGGCTGTCGCCAATTCTTGCCAAAAGGGAGGCAGAAATTATCTTAGCAGGGTTTATAAAATCCGATTCTGCAAACCGCGAATATTACCAAAAAAATGCCAATAGACTTTTGATAAGTCTTGAAGATTTAAATAAAAAGTATCAGCAGGGACTGGAATTTTGTCAGAAGAAAAATATTATTACCTCCCATACCGCATTTTATTATATGGCAGAAGAATACGGACTAACCCAGACAGCAATTGCAGGTTTGTCGCCGGACAGTGAACCGTCACCAAAACAAATAGCAGAGATAGCTGATTTCGCCAAAAAAAACACGATTGATTACATTTTTTTTGAAAGATTAATCAGTCCTAAACTTGCGGAAACAATTGCTGATGAAATAGGAGCTAAGACACTTCTTCTTGATCCATTGGAAGGAATTTCTCAAAGTGAAATGAGCCGTGGAGAAAATTATTTTACCAAAATGGAAACAAACCTTACCAATTTAAAGCTGGCTTTACAATGCAATACGTAGATCACAGCAAGAATATAATCAGGATCAATAATATTTCCTACGCTTTTGGCAATCAAAAAGTATTAAGAGATATCAGTTTCAACGTACACCAAGGAGATTATTTGGGAATTATCGGTCCAAACGGCGGGGGTAAAACAACTCTTGTGAAAATTATCTTAGGTCTTCTCAAGCCTACTGTTGGAACCGTGGAAATGTTCGGGGAAGACATCAGGAAATATAAAAACTGGCAAAAAATCGGCTATATTCCGCAAAAAGCCATCAATTTCGATACAAACTTTCCGGTTACAGTTAGAGAAGTAGTTTCTATGGGATTGTTTGCCAAAAAAGGCCTGCTGCGTTTTCTGGATTCATTTGATCAAAAAAAAATTACTAAGGCGTTGGAGTTGGTGGAAATGGACGAATTTGGTAAACGCCTGATTGGTGATCTTTCCGGAGGAGAGCAGCAGAGAGTATTTATAGCTAAAGCATTGGTAACACAGCCAAGCCTTTTGATACTGGATGAGCCAACCGCAGGCATAGATATCAAAGCACAGGAAAAATTTTATACGCTCTTAAAGGATTTGAATAAAAAACTGCATATTACTTTAATCATGATTTCTCATGAAATAGATGTCATAGCCCATGAAGCAACGGAATTTGCCTGCATCAACGAAACCCTTTTTTATCACGGACCTCCTAAAGAATTTTTCAAAGAAGATTTTTTGAATAAGCTATACGGAAAGGGTGTAAGATTTCTTTTACATAGTCATTAAGTAAGGTAAAGAGTTAATTATATGTTTGAAATTTTTCAATACGGTTTTATTATCAGGGGATTGGAAGCAGGGATAATTATAGCCATTATTGCACCGTTAATCGGAATTTATCTCGTCTTGAAAAGATATTCTTTGATCGCCGATACCCTCGCACATGTTTCGCTTGCCGGAATAGCATTGGGTATGCTTTTAAAGCTTAATCTTTTATTTTCAGCTTTGATGGCGACTTTTCTTTCTTCAATAATCATTGAAAAAATGCGGATTTCCAAAAAAATTTACAGCGAATCAGCTCTGGCCATTTTTCTGTCAGGAAGTCTAGCCCTAGCAATAGTCCTGTTAAATTTTGCTCATGGTTTAAATTCCGATCTGTTCAGCTATTTGTTCGGAAGTATTGTGACCGTCAAACAATCCGACGTCTACGTCATTGCCATACTCGGTGCATTGGTGACTTCTTTTGTCATAGGGTTTGCCAAGGAGCTGAAGTATGTGGCGTTTGATGAAGAGGCGGCGAAAGTCAGCGGAATTCCCACAGGAGCCATAAATTTT
>MFJN01000016.1:21359-25524 GCA_001779235.1 Candidatus Gottesmanbacteria bacterium RIFCSPHIGHO2_02_FULL_40_13
TTCCTTATCAGCAGTGACGGTTTCTCTGGCAATTCCCATTGTCGGAGTCCTGCTGATTTCTGCTCTTCTCGTCATACCGGTCATTACTGCTTTGCAGTTCAGGAAAGGTTTTAACACGACTATTATTATCGCTGAAGCGTTGTCAGTTTTTTCAGTACTGGCGGGTATTATTTCATCATTTTACCTGAATTTATCAGCCGGAGGAGTTATAGTGCTGATTATGATTGCGCTTTTAATACTTACTTTTATCGCAAAATCTTTATATAATAAAGCTCAATATGCCAGCCTTTGACAATAATTTATATTTGTTAATTCTTATCGCTGTCTGGGATATAATCTGGAAAGGCATCGGTCTTTGGAAGGCTGCGAGAAACGGTCAGAAATATTGGTTTATAGCAATGCTTCTTATCAACAGCGCCGGAATTCTACCGATCCTTTATATCAAATTTTTCCAGAAAAAACGATTTGCCTGGATTTCGGATGTTCTGGATAAAATTAAAAAATCAATTCCGACCTTGGTAAAAAAGAAGTAGCTTACTATCACTGGTCTGTTGTAACATACCTCATTTGTATTATCATAAAATTTTCTGTTTTTATTCAAATATTATAAATATATAAGTTTGACACTATAATTATATTTTGATATATGAAACCGATTTTCAAAATAGTTTCCTTCACCAGGCATTTATGGAAGTGGTATCTTTTCATGGCTATATTTGTGATAGTTTCCTCACTTCTATCCCTGGTAGTGCCGGTTCTTAGTAAACAGATTGTGGATATCATAGTCGCGAATATCAATAGTCAGCATGTTGAAATTACTAGTTTTATTCTTCTTCTGATTGCGATCATAGCAACGGAAATTATTACGACTATCTTTATAACCTTCAGTCAGTGGATAGATGATATTTTAACTGTCAAATTACAGACATTTCTTTCCAAAAAATTCTATTCTCATATTCTGAATCTTAATATAGGTTATTATGATAACGAAATTACCGGAAAAATAGTCAACAAGATGTATAGGGGCATCACCAGCATCACTGATTTTATGAAAAATATGTTTGCAAACTTTCTCCCATTTTTCCTGACTGCAATAGTCACAATAATACTTCTGGCGCATTACTCATTATTTATCGGTATTTTCTTAGCAATTCTTTTTCCGGCCTATATTCTCATATCACATAAATCCACTTTCGCCTGGGAAAAATACGAAGATAAGAAAAATAAGTTAAACGACATTTCCCAGGGAAGAGTATTTGAAAATTTATCCGGTATCCGGGTTGTGAAATCATTTGCCAGTGAGTTGCATGAACTTACATCTTTTCTTACAACAAGAGATAAAATTGAAAACTATACTATCGACCAAACAAAAGAGTGGCATTGGTATGATTTTCTCCGAAGACTCTGTCTTAATCTCATTCTTTTTGCCATCTTTACCTATATAGTTTATTGGACATTTCATGGCCGATTTACTTTAGGTGAAATGACCTTACTTCTCCAATTGGTCAATCAGGCGCGGTTTCCGTTATTTGCTATGTCTTTTATCTTAGGTCAGATACAACAGGCAAGTGCTGGTTCAGCTGATTTTTTTCAGGTAATCGAAACAGCCAATCAGATTAAAGATTCCCCATATGCGAAGTCACTGATTGTTCAAAGAGATACAAGTGCAAACAAATATCTGATTGAATTTAAGAAAGTGTTTTTTGAGTATGATAAAGATAATAACGTGCTTCAAAACATAAACTTTAAAATACTCCAGAAAGAGAAATTAGCTCTTGTTGGGGAGAGCGGTGAGGGGAAATCGACGATCGTAAACTTACTTCTTCGTTTCTATGAACCGCAAAAAGGAGAAATACTAATAAATAACCAAAACATTGCGCAGGTTTCACAAAAAACCTTACATGAAAATATCGCTGTCGTCTTCCAGGAAGCGCTACTTTTCTCCGGCACGATAATGGAAAATATACAGTATGGTTGTCCTAATGCTACAAAAGATGATATATTTAATGCAGCAAAAGCCGCTAATGCCCATGAATTTATAGAAAAGTTATCCGGCAAATACAATGCTTTAATTGGTGAGAGAGGAGTTAAATTATCAGGAGGACAAAAACAAAGGATAGCAATAGCCAGAGCTATTTTAAAAAATGCACCAATCATTATTCTTGATGAAGCAACTTCTTCTCTAGACAGTAAATCTGAATTAGAAGTGCAGAAAGGTTTGGATCGCCTGCTTAAGAACCGTACTTCCATAATCATTGCCCACAGATTATCAACAATTGCAAATGCTGATCACATACTGGTTATCTCTAAAGGAGCAATTGCTCAATATGGAACATCACAGGAACTTTTAGATGATAAAGATGGGTTATATGCGGAGTTGGTAAAGTTACAACAACAGCTAATTAAAACACCCTCTCAGGAAGAGCAAAATAAATTACAAAAATTTGATATTATCGGATAAATCAAATGGTTAATATACGCCAAACCATTATTTCAGCACAGACTCCAGACGAAAAATGGAATTTATGGGAATCGGCTCTGAAAGATACAGATAAAACATTGGAAGAAACTTTAATTCAGGAAAATGCGGATTACCTTAAATGGTCAAGAGAAGAAGTTCTCTCATGTTGGGGAGATAAAGGAACAGAAAAAATAAAACAGAAATGGAAAAAAGAGAATCCTCAGACTAAAGAAGATATTGTAAATTATTACAACACACTTGATTTATATATTCCTGAGTTAAGCAGTTGGCATGCGATGGTGAAAAATATAGACCATCTTAAAATTGTTGAATTCCTTCAATTATGTACAAAATCAAACTTTAATTCTTATCTTGATTATGGAGCAGGAATAGGGTCATCAGGATTAGTTTTTAATTATTACGGGTTCTCTGTAGCACTGGCAGATATATCAGAAGCAATGTTAAATTACTCAAAATGGCGTTTTCAAAGGCATAATGTAAAAGCGAGTTTTATTGATCTTAAGAAAATGTCTATTGGAGAGAATCATTATGATTGTATTACTGCAATCGAAGTTCTGGAGCATATACCTCATCCAGTAGATACAATGAGGAAAATATACAAGGCCCTAAAGAGCGGTGGTTATGTTTTTGTTACAACACCTTTTTTTGAGGATGAGAAACGACCCCAACATTTGGTTCATGATATGAATACTGCAAAAGAATTTGAACGTCTGGGATTTACTCTAATAAAAAAAAGCGGCAAAGGATTATATCGGCTATTTAAAAAATAAATAATATATCACTCTTTTTTAACGATGGTACTAAAAATTACAGCGTATTTAACTTTAAAGAAAGGTAAATTACCCTCACAAACCCGAAATTGAAACTGATAAAAAAGAAATAGTCGTCACCTATGTTCCTTTGGGTTTTCTGGCAGAGGAAGACTTTACCGGTCAAAAGTGAAAAAAATCATCTCCGGAGGTTGTTGAAAGGTTGCCATTTAATACCGTCAGGATTGATGATTTTTCCTGATTCCTGCTATGCTATAATTTACCCATGATAATTACGAAAAATGAACCTTTCACCAGTGATGAAATTGAAAAATTGAAAGAATATTTTGATATCTATATAAAAACAGTAGTTGATATAAAGAAAAAGATTTGTTCAGCCGGATGCGATAGACATTATGAAGCGGAAAAAATATTATTGGCTGATGGTTCATTACAGGAAAATCTTTGGGGTGGTGGGATTGATTTGGAAACAAAGACAATTGATTGTAATTCATTTATAAATATTAGACCAGCCCAAATGAATACAAGCAATGAAATACAGAATGAAACCACAAGAGATGAATTTACCCGCCAAATGAAATATTTTTTCAGGGAAATTTATGGACAATAAAATTATTTTAAGCTCTTTGGCGATGGATTTGAAAAGAGCGGCCATCGGATATAATAGAGGATCATATATTATGGCAGATAGATTCTTTGAGGAAGCGTTAAAGCGAAAAAAAGAATATAAAAACGATAACAGCAAATCGTATATACTGCAGATTCTGGGTAAAATTGAAGAACTAAAAAATCAATCCTCTAATGAATTGGCAGAAAATGCCTTGATGTACAGTACTCTAATACAGAATTTTGTTCTTTATGATGAACAGAGAGTCTGTGGGTAATATTGCTATCTTCTGCTTTACCTGTTATG
>MFJN01000016.1:25530-29956 GCA_001779235.1 Candidatus Gottesmanbacteria bacterium RIFCSPHIGHO2_02_FULL_40_13
AATAAGAAAATATAATGATAAAATCTTTTTCTATTACATCTTCTCTTTCTATAACAAAATGGGCATACCAAAAGTCAAAACAGAAGTCCATTCCGGAGTGGGATGAACTGATAACTATTATTGATAATGCTGACCTTTTATTAACTCTGGCTTTAGATCAAAATTGTCCCCAGAGAGCCTCTATTTTGAAATGTCTTTACTCTCTTGTGGGAACTAGCGCTTCAAAACATTTTGAAGGGGATATCGCTAAAATAAATGCGTTGCTGGAGAAAGCAAAATCATCTCCTGATCAGATTATTCTCAATTGGGTGAACAGGTCCCGGATGATATTAGGAGATCTTCGAAAGTTTGATTATACAGAATGGTGTCAAGGCGGTTTTTCGGAAAAAGATTTACCCATGGTTTACTAACTAATCAACCCGACGGGTTGAATAGCTTTAAACCTCTTCTTCGATTAGGTAAAACTGTTCTTAAATTCATTGATTAATCTTCAGGCTTCATACTATACTTTCCTTAATGCTGGCAAAAGTGATGTCAGGAGCTACCATCGGATTAAACAGCGTACCCGTGACTGTGGAGGTGGATATTTCCTCCCAGTCCCTGCCTTCCTTCACGATAGTGGGATTGCCTTCAAAATCAATTGAGGAATCAAAGGAAAGGGTGCGCTCGGCTATCAAGAATTCCGGAGCAGAGTTTCCTCCCCACAGAATTACTGTCAATCTGGCTCCGGCTGATCTACCCAAAGAAGGGCCTTCCTACGACCTGCCGATAGCTCTGGGGATTCTAATAGCGTCAGAACAGCTGGTTTGCGATGTAAAAGACTCTCTATTTTTCGGCGAGCTGTCTCTGGACGGAACACTTCGCCATACTAAAGGGATACTTCCCCTGACCCTGCTTGCCAAAGAAAAAAAATTTGACTCGGTTTTCCTGCCTTTTGTAAATGCCAGGGAAGCGGCAATCGTCAAAGGAATGAAAATATTTCCGGTGGCCTCCATCCTGGAGCTTTTCCGCCATTTAAATAAGACCTTGTTAATCAAGCCTCATCCCAACATCCCTTTTCATACTCTCGAAGAAAAAATATACCCGGAGTTTGATTTGTCAGAAATTTCAGGTCAGGAGTTGGGAAAAAGGGCGCTTGAGATCAGTGCCGCGGGCGGGCATAATCTTTTTATGAAAGGAGTTCCCGGGGCTGGTAAAACCATGTTGGCCCGGGCCCTGCCGGGTATTTTACCGACATTAACAGAAACAGAGGCACTGGAGGTGACCAAAATTTATTCAATCACAGGCAGTATTCCTGAGGGAGCATCAGTTATTACTGTCCGGCCATTCCGCGCTCCTCACCATACTACCTCTAGAATTGGACTAATTGGCGGAGGGACGAAACCTACTCCCGGTGAAATATCTATGGCTCACCGCGGGGTGTTGTTTCTGGACGAATTTCCGGAATTTCCCCGCCACGTCCTGGAATCTCTCCGCCAGCCGATTGAAGACGGAATTGTGACAATTTCCCGAGCCGTAGGAACAGTCACTTATCCTGCGAAATTTGTTCTCATTGCCGCAAGTAACCCCTGCCCCTGCGGTTATCTGGGGGACAGGGTAAAAAACTGCCGCTGTCTGCCTGGGCAAATTTCCCAATACAAAAAAAAGATATCCGGTCCGATACTCGACAGGATTGATCTGCATATTGATTTACCTCCGGTAACTGCGGAAAAATTGACCGGTAAATTTGAAAGCGAATCGTCAAAAGATGTCAGAAAAAGAGTTCAGAAAGCCAGAAATCTCCAAAGCAAACGGTTTCTCAAAACCGATTTTGTCTGCAACAGCGATATGACCGCACGCTTTATCAAAGAAAAAATTATTTTATCTGAAAGTTGTTTGAATCTTCTGAAACAGGCTGTCACTGCTATGCGTTTTTCCGCCCGCACCTACTACAGAATAATTAAAGTCGGGAGAACCATAGCTGATTTATCCCAGGATAAAGAGGTGATGACCACTCACATTGCCGAAGCATTACAGTACCGCGTAAGGGACGAAACATAAATGAAGTATTTATTAATTTCTCTTGTGTTTTTAATTGGAGCGATCAAACCTGTATATGCCAGTGATGCGAATTTTTTGATAATTAACCAAATCAGAGGCAATGAAGACTGCTGTGATAAAGGGAGCGGGGAGCTGATTGACGCGATAAGCCAGAGTGAAAATATTAAATTCCTGCCAATGGGTTGGACTATCCGCTATGACGTCTTTGAAGACTCTGTTATTTTTGACAAAATAAAAAAAATCAAAGATCTGGGGTTGCTTTTGGAAATCACGCCCCGCCTGGCATCTGAGGCAAAGGTGAAATACAAAGGATCTTTAAATTCTAGAAGTTCTGACTGGTATTTCGCGAAAAATTCCATGCTTTTGGGGTATTTGCAGGAAGACAGAAAAAAGCTAATCGATACTGCTTTCAGCAAATTCAAAGCAAAGTTAGGCTACTTTCCGTCCTATACGTCAAGCTGGATGATCGACGGCTGGTCTTTAAAATATATTCATGACCGATACGGGGTAATTTTACATGAATTAACCAAAGAGCAGTATGAAACCGATTCTTATTCTCTGGAAGGAGGGATATTCAATGCGCCGTATTATCCGTCAATTAATCACCCTTTAATCCCGGGTAATTTCGGCAATAAATTAAATCTGATCGTCGTTCGCCAGACCGCGACCGACCTTGTTTATAATTACGGATCTTCCAAATCATACTTTACCTCTCAACCTAATGACTATCTGGAAAATCCTCAAAAAAAGGACATCACTTATTTTAAATCCTTAGTGGTTGATGCAATCAGCCAACCGTCAGAGTTTCGCTTCGGAGTTATTGGTTTTGAGAACTCATACCCATGGGATAAATACGGACAGGAGTACTTGGGGCAGTTGGATTATATTCAGGATTTAGCAAACAAGGGAAAGTTAAAAGTAATTTCTCCATCTGATTTCGCTAAAATTTTTCAAGGCAAATTCCCGGAAAATCCCCCGTTTTTTCTGGAGAAAGATTTCAACAGCAAAAGTAAAACAGGAGTACTATGGTATTTCGGAAAAAATTACAGGGCTCGGGTATTGTTAAAAGACAAAAAATTAATATTAGACGACCTTCGTTTGTTTACTCCTTTAGATGATCCGTATTATCAGGATCCGTCAAGGGCAGATTATTCGTACTGGATAGTTCCATATTTAATAGATGGCTCGAAAATGTTTACCGATACACAAAAGACAGATTTTAAAAACTTTAATAACTTTATCAGTGAAAGCAGGCAGGATACAGAAACAAGCCCTTTTGGCATAGAATTGGGTGAGGGTAATTTCAATCTGATAAATAAAACCAGCGAGGTCGAAATAACATTTACAGATAAACCAAATAAAACTATTATTTTACAACCCCGGAAAATAATTTTGAGAAATAATCTTCAGGCGAAATTTACCAATACAAAAGATATGGTTTTGCATAATTTGTTTTCAGATGCACCGCAGATTATAAGTTTTCCCAACCAGTTTAATTTATTTTTTAAACCTGAAAAGAATGCAATTTTGGCCGGTTGGAAGGTTGAAGAAGATTATATACCGTTTTTCACGCTTACCCGCGATGAGAATTCAATTACCTTAACCCCAGTTGATAAAATTACGAACCTCCAAAAACTTAATCCTATGTTTCAACCTGACAGATCCGGCCTTTTGGCAGATCGCGACTTCTCAATATTTTACTGGAATAATAAAACGGCAGTTGCAGGGAGAAATCCGTTGAGACTTTTTATTCTGCCATTAAATAAATTAGGCCGTCCGGCCTCTGTACAAAATGTCCAAGTCACAGGGGAAGGCAGTTCAGATTTGGATGTGAAATTGCCTCAGGATTATACTTACAGAATTAAACCTTGGTATATAGATATTACTTCAAGTATTCCTTTATCGACTACAATTTCGATTACTGCAGACGGAATCGATATTGCTAAAAATATCCCGATCCAATTTATCACTGACTGCAAAAAGGAAATAAAAAAGTGTCTTCTCAACCCAATGCAACTTCTCGATTATATTTATATTAATGCCGGTGAACAATGGACTAAAGCTAAGCGTTTGGTAGGGTCTCCGATAAAAACAGTGGGTAGGATTTCGATGTTTGGATTATTAATACAACGAAAAAGGCAGAGTAAACTAGTATGAAAGTATTTTTGGATCAAATAGTCATCCCGACCGAACCAGTCAGACTGGTGAGCGGAGGGATCTTCCGCATTCCGTAGTTGGAAGATTCCTCGACCCCGATTATATCGGGGCTCGGAATGACATTGACTAATTATATTTACCCACTGCCATTATCATAGACCCCGTTTGGTAGGGTCTTCGATAAAGACAGTGGGTAGAAAATCGATCTCCGGCTTGTTTTAAAGACGAA
>MFJN01000017.1 GCA_001779235.1 Candidatus Gottesmanbacteria bacterium RIFCSPHIGHO2_02_FULL_40_13
TTTTCGGTTCATGACCCGGGTAGCTTGCAGAAACAAAAGATCATTCTCAGCAATACCAAGTGATTGACGAAAGTCGTTGTTGTAACCGTCAATCACCCACGGTTTCTGATGGAAATCAAATACATTGGGAACGACAACAGAGGAAATTTTTTTCCTTTTATAAAGCTCCTTTTGAGCCAACCGGTTGATGACCAGATTTTGAACGTTTGAAAATGGAGGTGGGGCATATTCATAAAGTATCCTTTTTACTGATTTACAGGTCGGCGCCACTTCACCGCTTGATTCAAAATAGAAGTCGTGGTTGTGAGAAATAGTAGGCAAGCCTGTTTTTTTGATGACGTTCGACATGGCAATCAACGCAGGGAGATGGTAACCGACAGACATTAAATTATTGGGAATCAAGACGTCAATTTTAAACCGGGAAACGAAGGACAATATTTTTTTTTCGAGAACAATAGTTTGATTTTTAATTACTTCCATTAATTCCGCTTCAGAATAGTCTTTCAGCATGACTGTGGAATTTAATAATACTTTTTTGGAAAGAGGGTGGAAAAAGGACAATTCGGGAATGCTATAGACGCCATTTACATCAGAATTTCCGGCACAATAGAATACCTGGTGTTCCATGTCTTGCAGAACCTGCCGCCATTTTTCTACTTCCAGAGAAACTCCGTCAGTTTTACCTAGGGCATTATGGAAAAAGGCAATACGGGACATTAATCAGTGGTCCTTCTAACTTCGATCCAGTCTGTCCGGCCGCCATCAAAAATGTAAAGCACTTGTTTGATTCTGGATAACCAGTTTCTTCTTTTTCGGACTTCTCTTCTGAAGAGAGTCTGCTTGTTACCTTCAACGGCACGGACCATAACTGTAGCAGCTTCCAGGGCATGCGCTTTGGGATCTATATAATAGGCATAGTTCTTTAAATTTTCACGATGAACCGGGATAGCCGAAACAATCACCGGCGTACGCAAGGCCCCTGCCTCGTTCGAAGCTAAGTTCCAACCTTCAAAATTACTGGGCATAAAGACAGCATCAGTTATAGAATACAGCCAGGAGAGAATTTCAGTAAATTCCTGATCTTTAATCTCTCCAACTCCCGGCTCATCAAATAACAAAAGCACCCTGTCTTCAAGATAAAGTTCCTTTATGAGAGCTTTTAAAAAATCATAATACTCATCACTAACTACTTCATGGTCGTTAACCCATTTCCGGTGTGGCGGTCCGGTTATAATCAGCTTGGCATTAGGAATTGCCGACAAAGCTTCAATACCCAGCCTGATATTTTTATTTTCAGCAATTCTCATAGGCATAAGAAAAACACTGTCAGTTTCAGTTAATTCCAATTTGTCCATAATGGCTCTGCGAACGCGGTTATCAGGTTCAAAGCTTTCCCAATCGACACCCCCATAAACAGGACCTACAATTTGACTCTTATGGCCGGTATCTTCATCCGGTAAACTTCGCAGCATTTCTTCTATTCCCATGGATACCGGGGCATAAGTCACACCAACTAGTTGATTTGCTGTTAAAGACCATGGATAACCTGAATGATAATGACTTGCATTTTTAACTTTACCTACATCGTGGGTTACCGCAACTATATTTGTGAGTTTCGGAAGCTCTCCCGATCTAATCAAATCTACCAATGCAGCCGTAAAAGGATGGTTATGGGGCATATTTAATACATGATGGATTGCCAGGATGTCCGAAGTAGATAATGCGCTTAAAAGCTGTTCTTTAATGTGGTCACGCAGAGAATAAAATTCGTCGGGTATAATGCCTTTAGCAAGCTGTTTGGTAGTTCTGATAACCCGGTTGTCTTCATCATGTGCTCCATCAATCACTGAATGTTTAAAATTTTGTAGAAAATCTGGAGAATATGCGCTGTCAGGAGAATTACCCCCGACGATATTAATAGCAAAACCCAGCTTTTGGAGTATTTGGGCATGTTCCCGCATGACTGTTTCCAATCCGCCTGCCCTGCCGTTAAATGCATTCCGGTAATAGACAAGGGCAATCTCTACAAAGGAACGTAAGTGATGTTCAAATAATTCTGTCTGTTGATTGTGTCCTTTAATTTCTTCACCCGACAGGAGTATGCCTCTGCCGTCAAAAATTGTCTTGCCCTCCGGAACCATTAATTTTTCCGATCCGCCATCCCTTTCGATGATCAAAGTCTGGGCTAGAGGTAAATTTTTTTCGTTTAATCCATTGGTGAAACGGATCATCAAAAAGCGGATTCCTCTGTCAAATATTTCAGAGACATCACTCCGGCTCCAGATATGCTCCAAATCTGAAGGAGATAAATTTCCTAAATCCATGTCGGCGACTTTTTCCATGCCGATAGTCCTTATTCTGACCATTCCCTCTTCTGTCCCATTCACCGCCTTTCCTTCTTGAGATTCCCATTCAAAAGTTGCCTGACGTAAGGCTGTAACTGCCGCCAGAGGTCTTTTAGGAGAATTTTCCGGTAAGTGGGCAGATCTTTCCAGATATAAATCACTAGCTCTGGTTAAAATTTGCGGTGCCAAACCATATTTCGCTTGCAGAATATCCAATTCCAACATTAAATCAGCCAATTCCAAGTGTTGTTCACGTGAACTGCTGCTGGCCAGCTTTAAGGCAATTTGAGCTACTAATTCTTCTGGGGTAGTATTTTTTGCCTGTTGAATTAGACTGTCTAATTCCGATATTGATAATGAGGAGGTGGAGAGTTTTTTTTGTCTCTCCCATCTTGTTTTTAGCGCTTCCTTATAGGCATGCCTGGCACCGGCTATCATCTGGCCTATTTCTTTTTGGGCTAAGGCTCCTGTTTTATCCAAAGGCCAGCCTTCTTTTACTTTTTCTTTTTTCCACTCTGAATATAATTTTAATGTTCTGACAACCCCCTGGTACCCGATGTAAGTTTCATCTCCGGCGGGCTGCATACTGTTTTCAGCAAAGGGAAGACTCTTTCTTTTTAATTCAGAGGCTATTTTATAATCATCAGTTTCTTCATTTCCAGCAACTCTCGCCGCCAGAAAGGTTATATTTTCCAGTGGGACCGGAAAAGCCGTTTTTTCAATGACAGTTCCCATTTCTAATGCTTCAGCAAAATCATTATATCCGTCTTCGGAAACAAGTAAGACACCATCAGGTTGATCCAGGAAAATTTCGAGCAAGCGGTCACTTTTTACCTGACCAGTATAAGAATCATGATCAACGCCAATAATCTGAAGTTTTTTACCATTTTGGAACTGTTCCGCAACCCCTTCCGCATAAGGTGTCATATTAGCCGTAATCAGAATAAAATCAGCTCCGGATTGTTCAGATAAACTCAGAGCGGTTGCTACATCAGCAAATACCGGACCGGCATTACGACCTGCCTTCTTAAACATATCCCTGCCGAAATTAGTTAACCTAGGGTGCTGATGAATACTATCAATCAATTGCAGTCTTTGTCCTGGAGGTGTCATGGCAATGTTATCCAGATGATTGACTAATCGGCCTGTTATATTACCCGGCTTGAAAAAACTGTCACATTGCGGCAATATATTGCCGTCAACATCATGAAGGGTAATTAATTTTGGAATATATCTCTGACTTTCCAATTTCAAATCAAGAGAGATCAAAAAGGCTAAATCATATTCAGTTTGAGCTTGAGGAAATCTTGATTTATATTCATCAGTTTTGGCTAACTCTCTGGCCTGTTTCATTACAGACAGGTGATCAAGCACGACTTGCCGCTCCTGTTCTATTCTGAATAAAAGCTGATCATGACGCGTTGATTGCTCCAATGACATAATAGCTAAGTCCAAACCCTTAATATCAGTTTCTTCCTGGTTTCCGTTAGCTACTTCAATAATCTGCTGGTGAATTAGACTATTGAAGTGATCTAGTAATTGGGTTGGATCCATATAGTCAAGTCCATCTAAAAGTCCGTTTGTAGGATATGCATTAGGATCACTTTTGGCTTTATTTAATCTTGACTGTTGCAGCCTGTCTCTGGTTTCCCCTAATTCTTTTAAGGAAGGTTTTGCTTTTAAGCGTTCAATTGCATTAGTAGCTACCGCATTCACAGCTGCGGCATAACTTAACATAAATTCCGCCTGTGAAAGTGACCGGCCCGCGGATGTAGCAGCAAACCTCTCAATCGGCCCAAGCGAGGGATCGCCCTTAAATAAAGCAATTTCATCGAATTTACTATCAGGGATCATCCTTATACCTGAAATTGCCTTAGAATGGACATCAGTTATATTTGCCGGTTCAGAAATATGGGCACCATCGGCTAAGAAAGTCATTTCCTGTTTCATATTTTTTCTGCCAAAAAAATATCACACTTTAGGATACACCATCCTAAAGTATGATAATTTCATATGGAGACAAAATATGATAATATCATATTATTCTGAAATTGTCTATTTAATTAAATTAGCCTTTTACCCTTTCTTTTTTTTTCCCGAAAAATTGACAAATTTTCTATCATACAATATCATACACCATCTTTTAATTACTATGATTAACCGCCTTCCGGAAGCTCAAATAACTACAACAGCCAGGATGTTCGGCTTACCTGGGGAATCCCGAGTGATCGAATCAAGGATGCCGGTGACATTGGATGACAGTCTTGGTGTAGAAAGTATTGTCAGAAAATATAAGTATTTGATAGGCAGAGGTTCGCATGAGGCAACCGGTACACCTTCTACTGAGATGGCAATTGTAGCCAACCCGGTAGACAAGGGATTTGTCAGCTATACAGAGGATTTTTGGGGCAGACCTATTTACCTGGAGCCTGTCGATCTTCTTACTTTTGACCCCGCACAAATGACTGAAATAATGAACAGATTAAACACTCAAAGTCCAGTCTTGCATTATGGAATTTATCGGATACCATACTTACCGTCTAAACAACAGGTTATTCAAAACGATGATTATCGGCAATTTAATGCCAAAGGCCGATTGTCAAGCATTGTCCCCGGTGCCTATTTACCTGAGCATCTTCTATTGTTTGACCCCCTTTTTTCTGATCGCTACCAAAATTTTCCAACGGCGCGCCCATTTAGCAAGCTAACAGAAAGAGATTTAACGCTGTTAATGCAGGAAGATGATTTTGCAGTAGCAAAAGAAGCCAGCGGTGATTTAATGGGAGGCGACGGTGTTGCCAGAGTTAGTAGTTTGGCAGAAATTAAAGCCTTTCGGGAAAAATTAATGGGGATGGGGGTAAAGGATACGACCTTGGTAATTGAAAAAAAACTGGATCTTGAAACAGGAGGCAGTTTTTCTTTAGTAAAAAGCAGATCGGGAGAGATTTCTTTGCTCGGAGTCACTCGTCAATTGTCTGATCAAAAAACCGGTTTAAGAGTGGGAAATGTCATTTATGACCAATCCTCAGCAAGTGAGGATTATATGACAATGATAGCTGAAGTATTGGAAGGATTAACAACTAATCCGGAATCAGAAGGGATAGCAGGTTTTTTTGTTTTTGATACAATGAGAGATCAGGCTGGAAATTTGGTCATCAATGATCCGGCCAACAGACAAACCGGAACAACATCTTCAGCACAAATGAGATTAAAATTAATCAGGGAGCACGGATTAAACGCTCCTGATGTAGTGGTAGGCATGGCACAACCACTTTTGGTTCCCGGCACCGATTTCTCCAAAATGTTTCAGGCGCTTCATCGCGCTAAACTGACAACCTGGTGCGGAGATAGACAAGTAGTGGTGAGATCATTTTATAATGATAATGGGGAAAGACCAGTTGCCCAGTTCGCACTTGTTACCAGTGATGAGGGGAAACTGTCATCAATAACAACAGAAATTGCAGATGTTTTGACTAAAGCAGATATTTTTGTAGAGTGGCATTTAAAATAGATGAAAAAGAAATTGGTTCTATTACTTCATGGATTTGATGCGAATGGTAAAAGCCATTTCTTACCGCATTTGAATAAATCTTTATTACCCCTGGGGAATATTTATTCTCCTGATCTTCCCCAAAGCCGAAACCCTGATCTGGCCGTATGGAAAAAGACAATAATGAAAATAGTCGACGGGCAACCGATTGATTTAGTTGTCGGTCATAGCCTCGGGTCAGTTATAGCAATGAATATGGTGGCTAATGATGAAATCAAAGTGAAGAACCTAGTCTCAATTGCCGGTTCCACCGGTTGGAAGGATTTAGACATTATGAATAAATTTATCACTCCGCCGATTGCTCTCGATAAGTTAAAAAAAAGTTTAAATAATTTTTTTGTTGTACATTCATATGATGATCCTTATTGCGCTTTTGAATATGGCATGATTTTAGTGAAACAGGCAGGGGCTACAGGCATATTTTTCGCCAATAAAGGACATTTTATAGTTAAAGAGCTGCCAGAAGCAGTTTTGGATTTAATCAAAAACATTTTGTCTAAATAAAATTTTCCTAAAAAATTAAAGTGACCCAAAGAGTTAGTGGCGATTTTCTTGACAGTATCTATCCGCTGATACCTCTTCAAAAGCTGGCAATCCTCTCGAAATTATTTCAAAAAGATCTGATCGCAGCTCTTCATAATCAACATTCTCCTTTGCCGACCATTTTGAATCCGATACATAAATTAACTCATCATCAAGGTTTTGGAGTTGCGGTCGCAATCGGAGGGACAAATGGTTACGTTTCATCGTTCAGAATATCTAAAAAGGGAATAATTACTTTCATAAATAGAAGGATATTTCAGATTCCCATACGGACAAATATGGAGGAATTATTTCATTTAATTACTAAACACGTTATTTTAGTGGCCCAACGCAGAAAAACTCCCTTTCCGATCGGTATAGGCCTTGCTTATCCGCTTAAACCGTTATTATTTAATGGTTTTATAGATGGTGAACTTCTCGAAATGTCCAAAGAACGGGACATAAAAGACCTTGTCGGCTTACAAGTCGGAAGAGAATATCATAAATTCCTAAAAAGAGAATACAGTCTTGATACTAAAGTGACTGTGGCCAATGATTCAATATGTCTATTATTAGGTGGAAAAGGCGTAGACGTAGTCGGAGTAGTGGGTACAGGTTTAAATTTTGCCTATTGGGAAAAAAGAACAAATATAGCTCCCCTTAAGCTGAATACAATAAAAGGATTCGCTCAAAATGAAGTAGCGATAAATATTGAAGCGAGAAATTTCGATAAAATTAATGGTACAAAACTAAGAAAAATAGTAGACGAGAATAGTGATGATCCGGGATATTCCCTGGCTGAAAAGGAAGCGGCAGGAGCCTATTTATACCGGATTTTCAATGCCGGCAAAGATAAAATATTAGGTAAAAAATTTCCGGCTCTGACTTCTACCGACCAGTTAAACGATATTATTACCAAAGCTTTTGCTTACCCTAAAAATATTACCAGCGAACAAAAGGAACAGGCCTTTCTTTTTGCTGAAAGAATCTTCCACCGCAGTGCCCAGATTGTGGCTGTCGAACTTTGCGGTATTTTAATGAAAATCGGCAAAACCAGAGGAGCGGTACCGGTCGTTATGGAAGGCGGCATTTTTTGGCATGCTCGCAACTACCCGGCCTTGGTTAACCTTTATGTAAATATGATACTGCCCGAAGTTATTCCTTCATTTGCCCGGCTCTTCGGCTCTTCAAGAAAGGGAATTGCGATACTGGCAAGGGGTGTGTAGGATAGATATATATGGCACATCCTGAAAATCCTCCCGGCGGGGACAAACGGAACTTATTTGAAGTCCTTAAAGAAATACTAAAAAAAATTTTAGGAGACAAGCATAAACTTGAGCTTCGTGAGGCAATTGAAGCCCAGGAAAAGAAGGAAGAAAATGAAACATATAAAAAAAGGAAGGAAGAAATTGAGAAGAAAAAAGAAGCTGATGCTGAAAGGAAAAGACTTATACTTGATGAACGCAGATCAACCCAACCCAGAGCAGATGAAGCGGATTATGAGGCGGTTAAAAGAAATATTCAGAAAGACACGGTTAAAGATGCGAAAAAGGAACTCAATCAGACAATTTCAAGCGTAATTGAAAATATAGAAACTGGTTATGAGGGATCATTTTATGTATTCGAGGATTATATTAATGATCCGGGGAAATTGACTCTTCTTAATAACCTGATTGATGCAAATCCTAAAGTAGCGGAAGCAATTCTGGAGCTGGCAAAGAAAAATTCAAAAGCGCATACCAAGCCGGGAGAACTTTTTACCATCGGCAGAATAATTTATCTTAACACCCCTTCTTCCCAACGAGAGGCGATTGATTCAATACTGACTGCAATTTCAACCAGAGTTAAAGACTTGATGAATGTTGAGTTTATATCTCAGGAGCAAAATGCCGCCAACAGAGGTTGGCGGTTTGTTCCTGAAAATACCAGAAAGAAAATCCGGGAAGAAGTAACTGCAGAAATACAGCCATTGCTCGCACCTCACGAACGAAACAGATTATTAAACGAGGGAGAACAGGCTATTGATGCGTTATTAACTTCTGATTTTAACCGCACAGGCACCGTTAAGCCGACAGAAGGAACTATCAAGCCAAAAACGTTATCGCTCGAGGCAATGAAGAAAATTGACAATATTTGGGAAGAAGTTGAAGAAGCAGAAAGATCAAACAGTTCTCTTCCAATGGAAAAAATTGAAAAGATTAGAAGATCCATCTTTAAAGCTGAATCAGATTCGTTTCCGAAAGATGTTTTTCCTAATTCCGTTGATTATTTAAATGAAGTTAACGCTGTCCGGGAATATACTGATAAAAAATTGAATTCATTAGCTGAAAATTTCAAGGAAAGACTGGAGCGTGAGGGACCCCAAATGAAAAGCGGTGTTACAGATACGAAAGAATTTTTACGTTTAATGGCGGAACACCCCGGAAGGTTGGGAGAGCTATTGTTGTCCAATCCTGAAATGTATAACTTATTTGTGGATACGGGCGAAAAAAGCTACAAGTTTCGCAATCAGGTGTTTTTACGCATACATTCATCAATATTAACCCAGAGAAGAGAATCATCCAATGATAATTTCGGTTTGTACGAAAGAGCTGATTTTACTGCTTTCCACAGTTTACTCAGGAGCGGGGTGGATGATTATAAAGTGAAAGAGACAGGAGAGAGCGTCGGTCAAACCTGGACTGATTATTATACCGGTTTAAGCAATACAATCAGGCATTCCAGAGATATTGACTTTTGGACATCGCAACCCGGAGCCACGATGGAACAGTTACAAAAATCCCTGATCATGTTTCAGAATGAATATACTTCCCAGGCTCTTTCCATACCGGCGGTAGAACAGGCATTTCGGGCATACGAGACAGCCTTGACATCTATAAGGGACAGTAATGACGGGTATATTCCTCCTTCTTTAATTGATTATGATGCCGTGAACATGACCAGCTTTTGGGATGTATCCGCACAAAATTTACTGGCGAAATTTATTGCGCAGGGAGTAGTAAAAGATGCGGATAGGGAATTTGATAGAACAGGCGGAATGCCGAT
>MFJN01000018.1:0-14523 GCA_001779235.1 Candidatus Gottesmanbacteria bacterium RIFCSPHIGHO2_02_FULL_40_13
ACAAACTATCCTGATATTTTAGTAATAGAAGCTAATCTTCGGGCTTCAAGAAGCTTTCCATTCGTATCTAAAACTTACGGAATTAACTTTATCACCCTTGCCACAAAAGTTATGCTAAGTAATTATTCACAAGTAAAACCGCATCGAAAACTCAATTTTTTCTGTATCAAGGTTCCCAGATTTTCTTTTACCAGACTACGGAAGGTAGATCCGATACTTCGTGTGGAGATGGCCTCGACAGGAGAGGTGGCCTCATTTGGGGATACTTTACAAGAGGCATATCTGAAAGCAGTTCTTTCTACAGGAACAAATTATCCGGGCAAAGCTGTTTTGCTTTCTCTAGGCGGTGATGCCATTAAAAATAGGTTTTTACCAGCTGCAATAATATTAAAAAATATGGGATTTAAAATCTATGCCACGGAAAATACCGAAGTTTTTTTGAAAAAACATAAAATAGATTCGCATTTTGTTTTCAAATTCCATGAAAAGAAGCATCCCTGTGTTTTAGATTTAATTCAAAGTAAAAAAGTATCTTTAGTTATTAACATCAGCGAACGAAGTGATCTTAGTCAATCGACTTTTGATCTAGCGTTGAGTGATGGGTATTTAATCAGGAGGGCGGCTGTTGATGCTGAAATTCCTCTTTTCACTAAAATTTCCATTGCCACACTTTTTGTTGAGTCCATAAATATGTATAATGAAAATAAATTAAGTATCCGGCCTTGGGATAGTTATTTAAAAAGTAAGTAACTTATATGATAAATACCATATTTGGCAAAAGTTTAATATCAGTTTTGGATATAACCCCCGCTGAAATAAAGATAATTTTTGACAGAACTTCTCAAATGAGACAATTGGTTACGACAAAGGGTGGCGATGATCGTTTATCACACCGTATCATGGCTGCATTATTTTATGAGCCCTCGACCCGCACCTTTTCCTCATTTATTAGTGCAATGCAAAGATTGGGAGGAGGAATAATACCGCTTAACGGTATGAAAAATACTTCGGTCGAAAAAGGAGAGTCATTCCATCATACTGTACAAGTTTTTTCCCGATATGCTGATTGTCTGGTAATTAGACATTCCGAAGCAGGTTTACCTAAACTGGCAACTAATTACATTACCCGGCCGGTGATAAATGCAGGAGATGGATTTGGTGAACACCCGACACAAGCTCTTTTTGATCTGTATACCATTATTGAGAAATTAGGTCACCTTGATGGATTGACGATCACATTGGTAGGTGATCTGAAATTTGGCAGGACAGTTCATTCACTATCTCAACTGCTTGTCGGGCTTTCTACGCAAGTGGTCATTAATCTTGTAGCTCCGACGCAACTTAGAATGCCTGCTGATATTATTGAAAATATCCAAAAAAGGAATATAAAAATTCTAGAGACCTCTAATCTGGATGAGGTATTAGCACAAACGGATGTTTTATATGTAACCCGCGTGCAGAAAGAAAGATTTGATAATATATCAGAATATGAAAAATTGAAAAGTTACTATATTGTGGATAAGAAAAAACTGAAGACAGCCAAGAAAAAAATGATTATTATGCATCCTTTGCCGATTGCAGCGGGAGAAATCCAAAATGAAGTCGATTCTGATCCCAGATCAGTCTATCTAAATAGTCAGTTGTCAAACGGTTTATATTTAAGAATGGCCTTGTTGGATCTGATATTAAATAGATAAAAAGAATACGCATTTTGTCATTGCGAGGACCCCGAGTTAATAGAGATCGCCACGCTTCGCTCGCGATGACATATTTAGTATGAGCAAAATAATAAAACTTCCCGGGCTTATTGATATACATGTTCATCTTCGTGATCCGGGACAAACCTATAAAGAAGACTTCTATTCTGGAACTTGTGCGGCGCTTGCTGGAGGTGTAACAACGGTATTTGATATGCCCAATAATATAGAACCGATTTTTTCCTATAAAAAATTGACCGAGAAAATGACGATTGCCGGTCAGAAAGCGGTTTGTGATTTTGGACTGTATTTTGGTACTGACGGCAAAAACACTGATGAATTTTCTAAGGTGCAAAAATTAGTTACCGGTCTGAAAATTTATTTAAATTTGACTACAGGTAAATATCTGGTTGATGATGAAAAACTGGTTGAAAAAGTTTTTCAAACCTGGCCAAAGGATAAAGTGATTATAGTTCACGCGGAGGGCGACAAGATTGACCTGGCAATAGATTTATGCAGAAAATATAAAAATAAATTGCATATTACTCATGTTGTCACACGAAATGATTTGGAAAAGATTATGGATGCAAAATTGTTAAAACTGAGTATAACTTGCGACGTGACTCCTCACCATCTGTTTTTGACAGAGAAGGATTTGCCATATTTAGACGGATTTGGAGAAGTTAAACCTTCCTTAGCAAGCCAGTCTGATGCGGATTTTCTTTGGGATAATTTAAAATTTATTGATTGTATAGCCACTGATCACGCTCCTCATACCCTTGCTGAAAAAAAATCATTTGATCCGCCCAGCGGTATGCCCGGGCTGGAAACAATGCTGCCCTTACTGCTGACAGCGGTGTCAAAGAATCGAATCAGTTTGGAAGATATTGTACGCCTGACCAATATTAATCCTCAAAGAATTTTCGGTTTTAAACAAGAAGAAAATACCTATGTTGAAGTGGATACAGAAGAAAAATATATGATTAAAGGTGAAGAGTTGGAGACAAAATGCGGTTGGAGTCCTTATAAGGGGTGGAAAGTAAAGGGCAAAGTCAAAAATGTTTTTATCAGAGGAACAAAAGTTTTTTCAGAAGAAAAGGTGTTGGTCACTCCGGGCTTTGGTAAAAATATTCCTCAATAAAACACTACATTAATATATATTAATGAAGTAAAATTTCTCAGGCATTGCCTGTTATACTTCCGGCAATTGCTGAAACTATCCGTTTATCAAAAATGGCAGGAATAAATCTTTTTGAGGTCGGATTTTTGATTAATGAGGCTAATGCAATTGCCGCATTCACCTTCATTTTACTGGTGATGTTAGTTATTCGTTTTTGGATAAGACCTTTAAAAAAACCTGGAAATACTAAGGCATTATTCACCTGATTTATGTTATCGCTTCGGCCATTGGCATAAACAGCCACTCCCCATTTTTTGGCATTGACGGCGGTAATTTCCGGATCCGGGTTGGCAAGGGCAAAAACGATGGCGTTATCGTTCAGATTTTGAATTATATCTTTGGTGAAGATTCTTTTTTGGGAAACCCCGATTAATATATCCGCATTTTTTGCGGCATGAATTAAGTTACCGGTTTGATTATCTTTATTTGTGAAAAGAAGCAGATCTTTTTTATAACCTTCTAGATTATTTCTTTTATTGCTGATGATTCCTTTGGAATCAACAAGAATTATATTTTTTAACCCATAAAACCCCAGAAGTTTTGCTACAGCTGTACCGGCTGCCCCCACGCCCGTAATCACAGTTTTGCATTTTTTTAAATCATTATTGACAACAGAGACAGCATTAATTAAACCTGCAAGAACCACAATTGCTGTAGCATGCTGATCGTCATGCATTACCGGTATATCAAGATTTTGCAGTTTTCTCTCGATCTCAAAACAGCGTGGCGCGGAAATGTCTTCGAGATTAATGGCAGCAAAGACAGGAGAAATATTCTTCACGCACATCACAATTTCCTCTACATTTTGCGATTTCAGGCAAATCGGAAAAGCGTTAATTTGAGCAAATTCTTTAAAGATGGCGCACTTTCCCTCCATGACGGGAAGAGCTGCTTCCGCTCCCACGTTACCAAGTCCTAAAACAGCAGAGCCGTCTGTGATGACCGCGATGGTATTGTTTTTGATAGTAATATTATTCACTTGTTCGGGATCATTTTGGATGCTTTTTACGGCTTCGGCAACACCGGGGGTATACATGAGGGAAAGATTTTTTCTGTTGCTTAGTGATATTTTAGATTTGATTTCAAGTTTACCTCTTAACTTTTTATGAAGATTTAAGGCTGTTAGAATTCTATCCATAATGATGAAATGTATATTAATCGATCCGCGGCCGCGAACCGTTTAATATATATTTGGCCGCGTAAGATTTCTGGGATGGAATATTTTATCCACCGTTTTTTTATCCAGATACCCTCTATTAATAATTACTTCCCGGATGGAAAGATTATATTTAAGTGCATATTTTACTATACCCGTAATTTTATCGTAACCGAGAAATGGATTTAATATGGCCGCTATCCCGCTGCTCCGTTCGAACCAATACCGGCACATTTTTTTATCGACAGCAATATCCGCGATGCATTTTTTATTTAAAACTTCAACGGTATTTGTTAACAATCTGATTTGTTCAATCAAGTTAAATGCAATTAAAGGTAACATGACATTAAGTTCCAGCTGACCGGCAATTGATGCTTGCAGAATTGCCTGATCAAAACCAATTACCTGAAAACAAACCATAGTCATCATTTCTATTATTGACGGATTCACTTTTCCGGGCATGATTGAGGAGCCTTTCTGCACCTCTGGCAGGATTATTTCAGCTAATCCTGTACTTGGACCTGAAGAAAGAAGGCGCAGGTCATTACCGATCCTTATTAGTGATTGAGCCAAAATCCGCAGCATTGACGACAAGTGTAGAAAATCAGCGGTATTTTGCATTGATTCTATTAGATTTCCTGAAGATTTAAGAGGGAATTTTGTCAGATTTTTCAACTCTTTCACCATCATCTTATGATAATCAGGATGGGTATTGATTCCCGTTCCCACGCCAGTGCCGCCTATTCCGATTTTGAACAAATTACCTGCTGCCTGATTTATCCTTTCCATATCAATTTTTATTGCTTTAGAATAGGCTGTAAATTCCTGACCCAAAGTTATTGGCAGGGCGTCCTGTAAGTGAGTTCTGCCGGGTTTGATGATTCGGGAGAATTGCTTTGATTTTTTATCAAACGATGACTTAAGCAACTTGAGTGATTTAAGTAAACTGGGCAGAAGAAAAAGACAAGTTATGCGGATCGCCGCAGGAATTACATCGTTGGTTGATTGAGACATATTTACATGGTCATTGGGATGAATGATTTGACGACTTATTTCGCCGGCACGATTGGCGATCACTTCATTGATATTCATATTATGGGAGGTACCTGCTCCGGCTTGGTAGGGATCAACCACAAACTGATCAGCAAATTTACCGGATAAAATTTCATCACAGGTCTTTATTATTGCTAAAGCTTTTTTATCTTCCAGAATCTTTAAATTATTATTCACTTTGGCTGCAGCTTTTTTTATATTGACTATTGAGGAAATATAGGTAGGATGTGGTTTTAATCCGCTGATAGGGAAATTTTCAAGCGCCTTTTTCGTTTCGGCTCCGTAATAAATTTTCATCCGCTATATCATACGAAAATGACAGTTATTGTCAAATACTTCTTGTGATTCATTACTATTATTGTTATATTACAAATATCTTATGGCAGATATAAGAATAAAATTTTGTGGGGTTGATTTTGACAACCCCTTTATTCTTCCTTCAGGCATTATTACTGAAATTCCTGAACACAAGAGAGCAATTGATAATGGTGTAGGCGGAGTAACTTTGAAATCATTAACCTTTGAAAAACGGGAAGGAAATCCACTTCCCCGCGTCTGGAAATTCGACTGCGGGATGATAAATTCCGTCGGTCTTCGCAATGCAGGCATCGAAAAGGGTAGCGATGAGATAAAAACTTTTCTGGATGAAAATAAAGGAATTCCGATCATAGTCAGTTTGTTTGCCACAAAAATAAAAGAATTTTTATTATTAGTCGAAAAAATTGTTCCGTTAAAACCCCATTTTATTGAACTAAACCTTTCCTGTCCCAATGTAGATGATGAATTCGGAAAATCTCTGGGAATGGAAAAAGGCGCGGCCGGAGAAATCGTCCGGGCTGTCAAAAAAATCTCAGGAAAAGTACCAGTCTTGGCAAAATTATCACCCAACGTCAACGATATTACCGATATTGCCAAATCTTGTGAGAGCGAAGGAGCGAATGGAATTGTGGCTATTAATACCGTCGGTCCGGGAATGATTATTGATCTTACTAAGAAAAAACCAATACTTGGTGCTAAAAAGGGCGGAGTATCAGGACCTGCAATCTTACCTGTGGCTGTAAGATGTGTTTACGAAATTTATGATGCCGTAAAAATCCCCGTTATCGGTATGGGTGGTGTGACCAAATGGCAGGATGTGGTTGAGATGATAATGGCAGGAGCAACCCTGGTCGGAGTAGGTACTGCTACTTACCTTAAAGGAATGAAGATTTATTCTCAGTTAAAACAGGAATTAAACGAATATCTGCAAAAAGAAAATATTAAGAATTTGAAAGAGTTAGTTGGAGTAGCTCATAATTTATCATGAGTTGGATTTTTTATTCGCTGATAGCAATTGGTATCGTAGGAATTTCTGATATTTTTAGAAAATTAGCTTCTAACTTAAAAGACCCCTTTTTTACAAATCTTGTTTTTCAATTATCAGCGACAACGTTTACTATAATTACTTATTTCATCTTCAGTAGAAAAGTAGAGAATAATCCCAAAGATATTGTATTTGCAATTTTAGGGGGAATAACTATTGCGGCCTTTTCTCTTTTTTCCTTTAAGGCATTATCAACGGGTCCTGGTGCATCGGTGGTAATACCAGTACTTCGCATTGGCGGGATTGCACTTCTTGTGGTTTTGGGTATTGTTGTACTAAAAGAGAAACTTTCTCTGCAAACATTTATAGGGCTAATATTTTCATCAATTGGAATTTACTTACTTTTTTCAAATAAATGACCTTTCAACAAAAATTAGACTCAATAGTTAAAAAAAATAATACGCTTGTTTGTGTAGGACTCGATAGTGAGATTACAAAGATTCCTGAGCAGATTCGAAACGGAGAGCATCCCCAATCGACATTTAATAAAGCGATAATTGACGCTACGCATGATTTAGTTTGTGCTTACAAACCAAATACCGCTTTCTATGAAGCACGGGGAAAAGCAGGGATAGAAGCTCTTAAAATGACATGTGATTATATCAAAGAAAAATATCCGGAAATACCTGTAATTTTGGATGCAAAAAGAGCAGATATAGGAAGTACGAATGAAGGTTACGTAAAATTTGCTTTTGACTATCTGGGAGCAGATGCCATTACTCTTCATCCTTATTTAGGCAAAGAATCATTAAAACCGTTTCTGGACAGAAAAAACAAGGGACTTTTTATTCTTTGCCGAACATCGAATCCAGGTTCCGGGGAATTCCAGGATCTTTTAGTAACAGGCGATAAAGACACCTCGGGGGTAGCCCGAAGGGATTCCCCTGATGGTGGAGGATTCAGTAAGTCTCTTTATCAAATCATTGCTGAGCATATAGTTAATGACTGGAATTACAACGGTAACTGCGGACTGGTAGTAGGCGCCACCTACCCTGACGAATTAAAGATTGTGCGACGTATTGTCGGTGATGGGTTTCCTCTTCTTATTCCCGGCGTAGGCTCACAAGGCGGAGATGTCGAAAAAACCGCTAGATCAGGGGTAGATAAAGATGGTTTAAATGCCATTATTAACTCTTCTCGTGGTATAATTTTCGCATCAAATGAGCCAGATTTTTCGGAAAAAGCAAGAGAAAAACTAATAAAATTAAAGCTGGAAATTAATAAGGATAGAAATATTTCCTAAGGTGTAAAGCTACATCACCCCTGGGGTGTAAGTAAATAAAAGGAGACTAATATGACCAGCGATGAAGTCTTGGGAGTATTTAAAAAATTAAGCGGATACATAACAAACGACCACATAGTTTATACTTCAGGCAAACACGGAGAAACGTATCTAAATAAAGATGCCATTTATCCCCATGCCAAAGAAGTTTCTGCAATCTGCCGAGAAATAGCCGAGAGGTTTAAAGATCAAAAGGTTGATGCCGTTGCGGCACCGGCTTTGGGCGGAATTATTCTTTCACAGTGGACGTCGTATCATTTGAGTGAGATGACAGGAGTAGAAGTATTAGGGGTTTATACTGAAAAAACTCCGGATAAAAATCAGATCTTTACCCGCGGTTATGACAAATTAGTAAAAGGGAAGAGAGTTTTGATTGTGGAAGATATTACAACAACAGGCGGATCTGTAATGAAAGTAATTGCCAGCGTCAAGTCCTCCGGGGGAGAAGTGGTTGGTGTGTGTGTGCTGGCTAACCGCAATCCCGATGAGATCAACAGTAAAACCTTAGGTTTTCCCTATCAATCTTTGGCTGAAATCAGGATGCAGGCCTGGGATGAGAAGGAATGTCCACTTTGTAAAAAAGGGGTTCCAATTAATACCACGGTCGGTAAAGGGCGGGATTATCTGAAAAGTAAGGGAAAATAAATCCTAATTCCGGATATTTTCGTAGAGCAAATCATAGCCTTTTTGTTTAAAGATAAAAATCCGGGAATATGCTCTGATAAATTCCAGGAAAAAGGTAAATAACCTCTTTTTAATCCTTCGGTCGGAAGTAAGAACTTTAATTTCAGGATTAAATTTAATAGTACCCAGCTTGCCGGCCCGCAATCCCAGTTCCACATCATCGAAAGGTACAGCCAGATGGTTAAATCCACCTGCCTGTAAAAGATATTTTTTCTGCACAGTAAAATTAGTTCCCCTGAAAGTATGATTGCCGGTAACTAATTTATAAAGCATGCTGGATAGCGCAAGGTTGAATGGCGCCATTTTTTGCATAATAAAGCTGGAATTTTTAAAGGTATAACTTCCTGAAAATCCGATTATTTGCGGATTTTGATTATAAAAATCATAAATTGCTTGTATCCAGTCTTTCGGCACTTCGCAGTCTGCCTCGGTGAAAGCGAGATACTTGCCTTTTGCAGTCATGGCACCCATTTGTCTGGCATATGATCTGCCTCTTTTTGTTTCTTTAACAGCTTTAACACTAAAGGATTTGGCAATTTTAAAAGTATTATCTTCTGAGTTATTATCTACCAGTATTATTTCATAGGGGATGGTTGTTTTCTGGCTTGTCAGAGAAGAGAGGCAATCAGATAGATTATTTTCTTCATTAAGTGCTGGAATAATGACTGAAATCAGAGGTTTAGATAGTTTCATAATTGATAATTATATAAAATTATACCTTATAATTGAATAATTAAATAGAATGATATAGTTGACACTCATGAAGCATTTTTGCTATCTTAGATCATGCCGACTAAATTTATTTTCGTTTCAGGGGGAGTCATTTCCGGCCTTGGAAAAGGCATAACTTCCGCTTCTATCGCTTTTCTTCTAAAATCCGTCGGTTATAAAGTAACCCTCGTCAAATGCGAAAATTATCTCAATATTGACGCCGGTACCATCAATCCAATCGAGCATGGCGACCCTTTTCTTTGCGAAGATGGAACTGAAGCTGATATGGATATCGGTACCTATGAAAAATTCCTGGATAAAAATATGTCCCGCCATAATTTTGTGACCATGGGACAGGTATATAGAATAGTAATTGACCGCGAAAGAAGATTTGAATATAACGGAGAAGATGTCGAAGCTATACCTCATATCACTAATGAAATTACGGACAGGATCAGGAATGCCGCCAAAATTGATAAGGCAGAGATAGTAATTGTCGAACTCGGAGGAACGGTCGGTGAATACCAGAATTTATTTTATTATGAAGCGGCCAGAATCCTGACTTTAAAAAATTCCAAAGACGTGATACATATTCATGTCAGTTATCTGCCGACTCCGCCACACCTCGGTGAACCGAAAACCAAACCGACCCAGCAGTCTGTCAGAGCGCTAAACTCTGCCGGTATTCAACCGGATTTTATTATAGCCCGCAGTGAAAAACCGCTGGATAAAAGAAGGCGCGACAGATTTTCCATCTTTTGCAACATGAATCCTGAAGATATTATATCAAGTCCCGATGCATCAACCGTTTATGAGGTGCCTCTCCAATTTCACGAACAGGGTTTACTGAAAAAGATTTGTCAAAAATTATCAGTTAAATACCAAAATCCGGATTTATCGAAGTGGATAGATCTGATTAAACGGGTCAAGGCTAAAAAATCTCATGATATTACAATTGCAATTGTCGGTAAGTACTTTACCACCGGTGAATACCAGCTGCGGGATTCTTACGCGGCGTTAATGGATGCAATTGATCATGCTTCCTGGGCAACAGGATGTAAGGTGCAGACTATTTGGATAGATGCCGGGAAGGTAGAACGAGACGGCATAGAAAAATACGTTGCTCGTAATATAAACGGACTTATCGTGCCGATCGGCTGGGGTGAGAGGGGGTCGGAAGGAATGATTACAGCAGCAGGTTATGCCCGCGATCGTAAAATCCCCTATTTGGGTCTTTGTTACGGTATGCAGTTGGCAGTAATATCCTATGCCCGAGATATCTTGAAATTGAAAGATGCCAATACTACAGAAAATAACCAGAAGATTCAACATCCGGTTATTCATCTCATGCCGGCCCAGGAAAAGTTTATGAAAAGAAGATCATATGGTGGTACGATGAGGCTTGGCGCGTGGGAGGCGTATGTTAAAAAAAATACCATCGCCTGGTCGGCCTATGAAAAATACAACGGTTTTATTGATAAAAATTCAGGACTCACAAGCGAAAGACATAGGCACAGATATGAATTTAATGATCAATATGCTGATAAATTCGAAAAAGCAGGACTTATTATTTCCGCCCGGTCTAAAATTGAAAATCTGGTGGAAATAATCGAGCTGCCTAAAGACAAACACCCATTTTACCTTGGTACCCAAGGACATCCTGAATATAAAAGCCGACCCAACAAGCCGCACCCGATATTTTTAGAGTACATAAGATCCTGTATTGATATGAAATAACTAATTCTTAATGATTAATAGAATCGAAATAAGAAGTAAAGTGTTTGATGCCAGGGCAGTTGTAAGAAAAAGAAAACTATTGAATCAGGGTTTGGACGGGAAAATAAAAGATATTTACATTGTTGACGTTTATACTCTTGAGAAAAAATTATCTTCAACTCAATTAAATAAAATTGCCTCAATGTTCTCCAATCCTGTTACGCAGGAGGTTGCAATCTTAGATCCAAAGTCGATACCTAAATCCAGGATTAATAAATTCTCATGGGCGGTGGAAATCGGATATCTGCCGGGTGTGACTGATAATATTGCCGCAACCGCTAAAGAAGCAATTGAAGATTTATTAAAAATAAAATTTTCACAAAACGAAGGTGTTTATACTTCTCAGCTGACCTTTATTGATGGTGATCTAACCAGAAATAATACCAAATATATTGCAGATAGCCTGTATAACCCGATAATTCAACGCGTGTCTATAAAAAGTTATTCAGAATATATGCGAGATAATGGTATGGATTTTGTCGTACCAAAGGTCAAAATAAGCAAAAATCCCCAAGTCGATAAGATAAACCTGGATGTGTCTGATGAAGAATTAAAAAAGATCGGCAAAGAAGGCATTAAAAACACCGATGGGACAAGATGCGGGCCATTGGCATTAAGCTTGCCCTTTATGAAAGCTATTCAAGAACATTTTAAAAAACTGGGGCGCAAACCAACTGATATAGAACTGGAGTCAATTGCCCAAACCTGGTCTGAACACTGCAAGCATACAATTTTTGCCGATCCTCTAGATAGGATTACAGAGGGATTATTTAAGAAATATATTAAAGGAGCTACAGATTATATTAGAAAGAAATCGGCCAAAGGCCGATCCGCCTCTGGACGAGATTTTTGTGTATCGGTATTTAAAGATAATTCAGGCGCAATTATTTTTGATGATGATTATCTTATTACCCATAAAGTCGAGACACACAACAGTCCTTCAGCTCTTGATCCGTACGGTGGTTCGATTACCGGAATCGTAGGGGTCAACAGGGATACGATTGGATTCGGTTTGGGAGCCAAACCCATAGCTAACTTTTACGGATTTTGTTTTGCAGATCCCCGAATAGATATACCTCTTTATAAAGGAGCCAATAATACCCAGAAGATGTTATCCAGTAGGCGTATCATGGACGGGGTTATTGAAGGAGTAAATAGCGGAGGCAACCAATCTGGAATTCCGACGCCGTCTGGATTTGTCTATTTTGATGAAAGGTATAGAGGCAAACCCTTGGTGTTTGCGGGAACGGTCGGTATTATTCCCAAAAAAATTAAAGGCAAGCTTTCATATTCCAAAGAAGCGAGAGATGGCGATTATATCGTGATGATTGGAGGAAAAGTTGGTAAAGACGGTATTCATGGGGCAACATTTTCCTCAGAAGCAATGGACAGCGGCAGTCCTTCTACAGCAGTTCAAATAGGAGATCCGATTACCCAAAAGAAATTATCAGACGCAATTGTCAAAGAAGCGAGAAATATGGATTTGTATCACAGTATTACTGATAACGGCGCCGGAGGTCTTTCCTGTTCTGTCGCTGAGATGGCCAAGGAATCCGGCGGATGTATCGTAGATTTAGATAAGGTTCCTTTAAAGTATCCGGGGCTTGAACCTTGGGAGATTTGGGTATCAGAATCCCAGGAAAGAATGACTTTAGCAGTCCCGAAGCAAAATTGGCATAAATTTGAAAATCTTATGAAGCGACGGGGAGTAGAAGCGACAGTCATTGGTAGGTTTACAAACTCTAAAAAATGCCAAGTTTTCTTTCGAGGACAAAAAATAATAGATTTAGGAATGGACTTTTTGCATTATGGTTTACCGGAGAGACGCTTAACAACATCGTATACCCCACCTATAAATGACGAACCCAGATTTAGTGAAGAAAAAAATCTTAACCGACAATTTATAGAAATGATTTCTAGATTGAATATAGCCAGTTATGCATTCATTTCAGAGCAATATGACCATATAGTTCAATCAAATCTTACGCTTGGACCATTACAAGGAAGAGGCAGAATTAACGCGGACGCTGTGGTCTTAAAGCCGGTATTAAATTCCGAAAAAGGAATTGTTTTATCTTACGGCTTATATCCAAACTATAGTGATATTGATACGTATCATATGGCTGCAGCGTCTATTGACACCGCGATAAGAAATGTTGTAAGCGTCGGAGCTGATCCTGACGCAATAGCCCTTTTAGACAACTTCTGCTGGTGCAGTTCTGATGATCCCGAAAGGCTTGGCCAGTTAAAAAGAGCTGCTAAAGCTTGTTTTGATTTGGCTACGGTTTTTGAGACCCCTTTTATTTCCGGAAAAGACAGCATGTTTAATGATTTTAAGGGATACGATCGTGATGGAAAACCTCTAAAAATTTCCATACCACCCACTTTACTTATTTCTTCGATAGGCGTAGTCGGTGACGTAACTCAGGCAGTTTCCCTGGACGTTAAATTTCCAGGTGACTTGGTATATATATTGGGTGATACTTACGACGAATCAGGAGGAAGCGAATATTTTTCGTATATTTCTGAAAAACAAGGGAAAAATTGTATAGGAAATAAAGTACCAAATGTGAACCCCCAAAAAAATAAAAAACTTTATGCTGATTTTTATCAGAGTATTCAAAAACAATTGATATCATCAAGTATAAGCATTAATCATGGAGGAATGGGTGCAGCTTTGGCAAAAATAGCCATAGCAGGTTGTTTAGGCCTTGATATAAGGCTGGATAATTTACCTGGTTTGGTTACACGGGATGATTTTGCCCTGTTTTCAGAAAGCCAGGGAAGAATACTTGTCACGATCTCTCCAAAAAATAAAAATATTTTTGAAAAATTGATGAAAGGCAATAAAATTGCCTTGATTGGAAATGTAATTAAAGAGCCTGAAATGATTATTCATGGATTAAAAGGCAGCGTGGTTATTAATACCAGTCTTAAAAAAATACAGGATGCTTATTTTTCAACATTTAAGGGATATTAAATTATGAGGACTAAAGTACTGGTATTTTCAGGATACGGCCTTAACTGTGAGGAGGAGACTAAGTACGGATTTGAGTTGGCCGGGGCAGTTGCAGACATAGTCCATATCAATGATTTGATAGACAGAAGGAATAAGCTCTCCGATTATCAGATTTTGGCAGTTCCCGGCGGTTTTTCCTATGGGGATGATATCGGGTCAGGCAATGCTTATGCCAATAAGCTGAGAAATCACCTTTGGTCGGATTTATTAAGGTTTATAAAGCAGGATAAGCTGATAATTGGAATTTGCAACGGTTTCCAGATACTGGTAAATTTAGGACTCCTTCCGGCATTAAATAACGATTATGGCGCCAGAACTGTGGCTTTAATGCCGAATAATTCGGCCCGCTATACTGTCAGATTTGTCGATTTAAAGGCGGAAAACAACAAGTCTCCCTGGGTCAAGGGGATTGACACGCTTTCTCTACCGGTTGCTCACGGAGAAGGAAAATTTTATGCTGAAAAAGAAGAACTGAAACAGTTGAATAAGAAAAAGTTGATAGCCTTCCGGTATTTTAAAGGTGAAGCCTGTAAATACCTAAATTTAGAGCTAAACCCCAATGGTTCGCTTGAGGATATAGCGGGTGTAACTGACGAAACCGG
>MFJN01000018.1:14634-14776 GCA_001779235.1 Candidatus Gottesmanbacteria bacterium RIFCSPHIGHO2_02_FULL_40_13
CGATGGTCCAGGATTAAAAATATTTAAAAACGCGATAAACTATTTTTTCTGATATGAAATCATATAATAATATGTCTGTTGATTTTCTAAAAAAAAGCTGATAGTCTACTGCTATAATGGTTTTAAGTTCAAAATTATTTAA
>MFJN01000019.1:0-303 GCA_001779235.1 Candidatus Gottesmanbacteria bacterium RIFCSPHIGHO2_02_FULL_40_13
GGGGAAATTATTTGTAATAGAGGTCATTCCCAGAGTATTTTCAGATTGTATACAACCCACCCACCCGATTTATGCGGTGGGCGGCAACCCCCGCTTTGGGCGAGAGGACCTCCTATGGGAGGTCTCGCCGGATAGTATTACTGTTTCTATTATCTTTTTACAATCTCTTCCGTAGTCTTGGGTTTTCTATAATCGCCTGCCCACACGGGGGTGATCCGCTTCCCCCTTCCGCCTAGCCTGCGGGCTAGTCGGTCTTCCCCCTTCCTGTAGTGGTTGGTCGACCTGCCTTTTGTCTTCTGCGGC